>JBPBPI010000191.1:0-2713 GCA_050954885.1 Janthinobacterium lividum
GGCTACCAGAAACGGTGCGTTCCGATAGTATGATTCTGGTTATTGTTATGGTTGTGTTTTGGATCGCAAACCCCGCACTTTCGGGCGAGCCGCAGACATTACCAGAAACGTTCGTTTGTGATGACGAAGGGATTGCCGTTTCTGCAGGACTAACTTCTCTACTCGCGATAACCTCATCTCATGTGGCGTATTGCTTCGACTCTGGCTTCGTTCATTTTCTGCGCTTTTTCTCTGCACGCCCAGGCGGAGACGCTCTGTGACGCGCATGACTGGTTTGCCCCCACTCCTCCCCGAGCAGATTCAGGTACGGCGCTGCTTTGCAAAGGTGTCCTTGACTCCAGTCTTGAACACCGTAAGCAAGCGGCAGCGGAACTACAGAAGGTCATCGGGAGTGCCCCTCAAAGCCCGCAGGCTTTCCGAGCCCACGAAGTTTTGACATCGATGTATTTCAGAGCCGGGCAATATCGAGAAGCTCTGAAAGAGCTCGATGAATGTATTCGCCTGCGGCCCAACGATAAAGACCTGCTGAATGAACGTCCTCTGATTGTTGCTCTCAGCGCAGAGCCCGACCAACGTGGAAAGGCGAAGTACGCCAGACTTGCCAGGACTTCTATCAACGATGGCAATCCACATTTTCCGGTGAAGGTAAACGGTAAAACTTCCATTTGGTTCATGGACACCGGCGCGAACATTTCCTTAATGAGCGACGCGGAGGCGATTGCGCTGGGGCTGCAGGTTGTTCCTGTCGAAACGAAGATGGACGACATCAGTGGCTCGAAGACTGCGATTAAGGTCGCATTGGTTCCAGATCTCTTGATCGGAAGAACTCATTTGAAGCATGTCGGCTTCGTTGTGCTCCCGCATACGCAGCCACCCTTCGACGACATACCGACCGATCAGCAGGCGCTGCTCGGGATACAAGTTCTTCGCGCTCTTGGCTCAATACGAGTGGATCGAATCGGACAAGTCGATGTAGGCGGCAGGGCCACTACTGGTGAAGCCAGTCGGTTGGCCTTTGACGACAATACGCCTGTCGTCGAAATGGCTACCGGCGGTCGAAGCTTCGCGTGGACTTTCGACACGGGAGCGGTGCGGACTACGCTGAACCAGCCTTTCGCTGCCGCGTTTCCAGAAATGATTGCAGAGGGCAAGCAGAAGGACTACAAGCTTACAGGCGTTGGAGGCAGCACCCAACAGAGGTCCGTAGAGCTCTCGCGGGTTCAGTTTACCCTTGGCGGAAAAGAAGTCGCGCTCGCACCGGCTACCGTCCTTCTCAACCAGACCACAGGCACGAGTACATGGGCGGCAGGGAATCTGGGCTTTGACCTCATCCGTCAGGCTGTTCCCTTCACCATAGATTTCCAAGCCATGGTCTTTCGGGCTGAACCTTAGCAGCGAAACCAATTTCCATCAGCCTCGCGAGCAGGGCTCCCCACTTTCGTTCTCCCAGAAGCGCCGTTGTAGGAAGTTGAAGCGAGATACGCTAGCACAAACGTTCCTTTGTGACGACCATCACCAAGCTTTGCATGGGTTGAGCGCATGAGTAATAAGCCTTCGTTTTAGGTATGCTGGCATTATAGCTACTTACAGGAACCGCCATGACCTTTGAAACAAGCCGCAGAACGCAGCCCATGATGCTGTTTGTCGCCTTGGCTCTTGTCATCAATGCGACTTCATCCTTTCTTTCGCACCATCGCCTCGATACGGACACATACCACGTCGTGTCGTATGCCGCCTGTTTCGACATGATGGTGACTGTCCCTGCTCTTTACTACCTGCTCGTTGTTCGTCGCGGCACCCAAACATTCGCCAGTCTGCTGCTGGTCATTCTGATGTGTGTAGTGCGTGCCTCTTTCGTTGTTCCTTCGGTGGTTCATGGCGCCGTAGTCCTGGGTTTTGCCGAGGTCGGTATCCTCGCGCTGGTCTGCTTTAAGGTCAGACGTGCCATGCGCACTGCCAACAGTGTTTCAGCGAGTGATCCGATGGAACACATCGAGGCCGCGTGCCGAGCTGTCATCCCGGTCAGCCCGGTGGCGCGACTGATGGCATCGGAGTTTGCTGTGCTCTACTATGCCCTTTTCTCGTGGCGTCCTTCTAAAGCGAAACAGCATGGCCAAACGTTCAGTACGTACCGAAAAGGCGGGATGGCTGTTCTGTTAGCCGTGCTCGCGTGCCTCATGACCGCCGAAATCCCGATCCTGCATATCGTTCTGGCTCGCTGGAGCAAGACAATCGCCTGGGTCTTCACGGCTTTCGGGATCTATGGATTTGTCTGGATTATTGGTTTGTCGCGGTCGTTCGTGCTGCGGCCTGCCATCGTCTCCGACGCCGGCCTGGAGTTGAGCAAGGGTTTTCTCTGGCGAGTGCAGGTTCGGTGGACCGACATTCTAGCGGTTTACAGACCAGGTCATAGTTGGGAAGGTTCTGACTCGCAGGCCCTGAACCTCGCTGTCGGAGTAGCGCCGGATCTTGTCCTGGAGCTTACGCATCATGTCGTAGCCACTGGCGCGTTCGGATTGCGCAAACAGGTAAAATCCATCGCCATCTGCATGGACGATCTCAAAGCCTTTGAGGCCAGCCTGCCGGTCCATAGCGAACTTGCTACTGTCACAAACGTTCGTTTGTGACGAGGCCCAGAAAAGGGGCTTATGAAGACAAACAGGAGAGCAGATATGAACCGTCGCACATTCTGTTGCAACGCTCTGGCGTTTTC
>JBPBPI010000192.1:0-2573 GCA_050954885.1 Janthinobacterium lividum
TACCTAGGAATGATGACTAGCGGATTCCCAAACATGTTCATGGTTTTCAGCCCTCAAGGTGAGTTTGTCAGATGCGCAGTCAATGGTGATGCCTAATTCTTGCAGCGCCCACCGCGCTCTCGAACGGGCCGTCCATCTTGGAGTGTCAGGTTGACTTTGTCGTCGACACGATCGCGAAGCTCGAACAGGAGAACGTCAAGTCGATTGAGCCGTCGCATGATGCAGAAGTTGAATGGAAGGAGATGATCAATTCGACCAACGATCAAACACTGTTCCCGTTCACGAGCTCGTGGTGGACGGGGGGTAATATTCCTGGCAAGAAAGCCGAGTCCATGAGTTATGTCGGTGGACTTGATAAGTACGAAAAGGATTGTCGCGCGACAATGGAGAGCTGGAAAGGATTCGAGATTATTCAAGCATAGACAGCCTAAGCCTGTCACCACTTCGTCGACTCAAACGTTTCTTCGTAACGCTAGCGCTGCGCTTGCAACACTATTTCACCGCATCACTCGTTTACGGTTCCTGCTCTGTTTTCAGTCGCATAACCTCTTAAGACCCTTTGGCGACCCATCGCACGGTTGCTTTGCGCTCAGGATAACGACACACAAGCTCTCCAGGTCTAGCTTTTGTAGATTCGACTCTTGTAACATAAAGCTCGCAAGTGTAACACAATCTCGTTTAACTGAAACTTTTCTCTGGTGAGCAGTGCAACAGT
The DNA here is from genome assembly GCA_050954885.1 of Janthinobacterium lividum. Classification (GTDB taxonomy): domain Bacteria; phylum Pseudomonadota; class Alphaproteobacteria; order Caedimonadales; family Caedimonadaceae; genus JBPBPI01. The sequence goes on from JBPBPI010000192.1 coordinate 716, forward strand.
GCAAGCAAATTGTCCGGCCTGATGTGCATCGAGTAGTAATTACTTGGGAATGCAGCGAGAGGCGCCTCTGCGAAGACTTTGTAGATAGACGAGTATCGAACTTTGTACCAATTTTCTGCATCTTCGTACAACTGTTATGATTTGGATATTCGCATTAAGACTATTTGAGTGCTTTGATAAATTCAAAAACGAATCTTCAGTAAGGACGTCTAACACTGGCAGCTCGATGGCTCTCATAATCCATGAACAACTCGCGATAAAATCGCCATGTCAACTGGCGACCTGCCTAACGCCTGGCCATAAAACCATCCATACAGCTCCCGTTCATGAGTCTACTTGCTTTGCATTTCAAACTCGTTGTTGTCCTGTGAGTGTTGATCATTGCTACCAGGATATTCTTCCACAAAATGTCTCACGTCCTTCAAGAATAATGACGAAATGATGCAAACCGATCCGAATGCGATACTTATCCAGTATGGATAGCGATACGCCAATGCCATGGCCTGCTGTACCGCTCCAAGGATGATGTCAAAAGCCCTTGGCTTGATAGCCTGAGGAATGCCCGAAGTAGTCTGAATGAGAGTCTGTACATCGCCGTACTGCGCTTGGGCAGTCAGGGTAATCAATTCGGTAATCAATGTGATGTTCGAGCCACTTTGAACACCAGCTTCGATGATGGTGATGGCGACCTGTGTAGACGCATATTTCGTGAACTTGTGGAAGAAGACGCTGTAATAGGCGGTGAATCCGATGGCACCACCGATGTAGCGGATACTGAGCGTGATGGCTGTGATCGTACCAATAAGGTCTTCTGGACAGCAGAGTTGGGCAATGATAGAGCAAGGGATGATGACGCCACCAACGCCGATGGATGCGATGGTAAGAAGGCCATATACTGTTCCGAGATTATCGGGCCTGGCGATTGATATTGCGCCGGTACCTATGAAGCATGTTAGTCTACGTGGCATGGACAACACGAATTGGAGTTGAAATGACGAACCAGCTGTCATCAAGCAGGTCCAGAAGACCATCAAAGGAGTAGTGCGACCTTTGGCTACAGGAATCATAACCAGGGCGATGACTGCGCCGCCAATGATGCCAAATCCGATGGGCAGAGAACGGATACCAATGCCGATGGGATCAGGGCCTGTAGACTATTGTCAGCCGTACTGCTTGGCGGGAATTTGCAAAGATACTTACCATAGACATTGTAAACCTCTGTTGGCCAGAAAAGTAGCAACACAAAGAAATTAGCACCGCTGAAAAAGGTGATCAACAGTACTGCAATCATGCTTCGTGGGGATTTTTCCAAAATCCTTGCAGGAACCATGGGGTACGGTGCGAAAAAGTATTCCCAGACAAAGAAGCCGATCAGAATGACAATACCGATGACGAATGGCGCGAGGACATGCGCGCTGTGCCATGTGTACTATGATTTTGTCAGCGGGATACGGTGCAAAAGGAGTGTATGGTGGTTCCATACCTGTGCAGCACCAAATTGCAGGCCCAACATGAAACATGTCACACCTGCAGTGCTCAAAAACCCACCGACGTAGTCAATCTCGCGAAGGACTTCACTCTTCGGTCGGATCGGAACGTTTCGTGCGGGGTCCTTGTAAAAGCCCAGCACCAAGACTAAGCCGACAAAATTCCACAGACCCACCAGGAGGCCTACGTATCGCCAAGTGCTGCTTTGGGTGATCAATTGAGCCCACAAGACCGACGGACAGAAGGGTACAATGGTGAAGACAACGGCGCCAACGTAAGCACCACGTTTTCTCTTGGGAACCATCTCCGACGTTCCCGCCAGAGCAGTCAGTTCATTAAGGCCCGCACCAAGTCCAGAGATGACTTGCCC
>JBPBPI010000193.1:0-20763 GCA_050954885.1 Janthinobacterium lividum
TGTTTAAGAAAAGAAAAATACAAACACCCCAACTTCTTAGAAAACCTTGATCAACAATTAATCAATATGGGTAATTAATATGTCAATTAGCTATAGCAACCAAACCACCTATTAAAGGAATTCTTTTAACAGCACCTTGTGCCATTTGACCTGCAATATCAGATGCATCGGCATCGGCATCTATCTTGATGCGTCCAAGGCCTGCTGTACAATTGATCAAAAAGTTTTCTGTCACACTGTTATATCCTGAGGCGTTAACTTGTTTTAAAGCTTCAGTCGTATATTCTCCAAGTGCAGAAGAACTACTTAATGTGCTTTTGACTTTATCACCGATAAGACGAGCTATAGTGCCTTCATTTTTTTCATCATCACCAGGTCTGCTCATTTTAGATGCATAACTATAAGCATCGCCAATCACAGGAGCGCCGACTGCTTTTGATGTTTCTTTAATCACAAGTTTGACGGTATCTTCAGGAATCATTTTAAGCATAGCGTGTGCACCAGTAAGTGCGCCATTGACGATCCTCATCCCAAAACCGGGTTCATTTGAATCTGATTCACTATCTTCTCTATCATCAAGAATTCGACCGTATAATATATCATTATGCATATCATCTGCATCTTCTTCAAAATGATTGAAAGATGAAGTCATGTTATTTGATAAATTATCATCTTTTTCATTAGAAGAAGCCATAATATTACCTGAATAACAAAAAGCAATAACTGTTGATAAGAGTAGTTTATATTTAAAATTTACTTTAGACATCGTGTAAAATTCCTATAATTTATTTCATATAGGTAATATTTAGTTCCCAAGAGTCAAAAATACAAGTGCTGTTACAACAAAAGAATTGTGTATAATATGCAATATGTTTTTAAAGATTGTTTTATCGTATTGAATTAAAAAGATTATGTTTATGATTTTTTATAGAAAAATATAAATTTTATTATAATTATTTTTTCAATTTTCAAGTTTTTGTCATATTTTTTTAAAATATGTAAAATAATACGATACTCATAGTTAAACCTCGAATTCTCAATAAAATCTGTATCTAAAAAACAAGGTATTTTAATTTATCATAGTTGACATGTATTTTTATATTTTCTATATTAAATATAGCTTAAAATTCAAATAGTTGAAGATTAGGTTATAATAAAAAGGATCTTTTAACATATGTCTAAATTTGTAAAATCTATGTCCTTAGTCCTTAGCGTTATAAGCTTTTGTCCAAATGCTCAAACTTCTAATGAACTAAATAGTTTAGAAGATATCTGTAATTATACCGCATCTCATCTTAGGGAAACTAAAGAAAATATTTCTACATCTAATGTTTATGAACTTCTAAATCAAACTTTTAAAAATAATAAAATTTCAGATTATTCACAATTACAAGAAGATAAGGCAAAATCTATTTTACATTTTAAAGATGATGAAGATCTTGAAGAATTTAATCAAAAGCTAAGCTCCTATTTTGTTACAAATACGCAAGCTCAATATCCAAATTCAAACAGACATTTTGATCATATACTTATCGGGACTTCAGGAATTAACGTGCTTGTTGAGCGTTTAGCCTTACTTGCTGAAATGTCGCATAAAAATGTTTTAAATGTTGATAAAATTGTTATGCTTGTAGGAGATCATGCGCATCGTCAAAATTTACAAAATGTTGATTATCTCCTTAATGACATGCTTCCTATTTTTGAAAAACAATTTGGTCTATCGGCTGATGATCTCGTAAACTTAAGACAATACTTAACATCAAAAGTTCAAGAAAAATGGACTCATCAAACGGCCGCAGAAGTCGCATGGAAAATATTAGATTCTTCTCCGGTGATGCATAATTTACATCATAAATTTGAATTTTTTCATGTACCAAATGGACGTACAGAAGAACTTCTACAAAAATTCAATGAACAAAAACTTGATCATAAATCACAAAACTATGTTGTGGGTTTTCTTTGCAATGCACAAGGTGCGCAAAAGACTAAAGAAATTGCTGAAAAAGTATTAGGAAATGAAGTGCAAGTAAACTTTCTTATCACGCGTCCTTTGACAGGTGATGATGAAACAAAGCTTCATCATAATACGCCTTTAGAAAATGCGCTAACGCGTACTTTTCATCTATATAGAATTCTTGAAGCAAAGAAATAACTTATTTAGGTAACATTGAAGAAAAGTCATGAATTTTAGTCAAGGCTTTTCTTTAAAGTTCATACATTTTTTTATGTTGTCTTAAATAATTATCTAATGTTTCTAATCCCATTTCGCGCCTGCGATCATCGACATCCTTCAAACTACCTTCATAAGGTTCCAGCTCAAAATTATGATTATCTTTGGAAATAAGTTGAGTTCCATATCGTTGACGCATGCCAAGTTGTGGAAAATTTACAGCAACCCTGTCATAAAGATAAGCATAGCTTTGTTTATCCGTATCTCCTGTATCTAATAATTTTGATAAAATAAATAAAACACCTGCTTGAAAAAAGGGATCGTGATCCGCATGTTGAATCAAAATCCAAGCTTTATGATCATAATCAGTACCAAATTTTGATATTGTTATCCACCCATGTATTTTAAGTATTTCCTTCATTTTTGACGTATGAATGTCATCCATTTTTTGCATTAATTCAACTAAAGATGGAGACACTACTCTATTTTGCATAAATATGACTCTGATCTGTTGATCAAAAACATACATATAATCTAATAATTCTTTGACGTAAGAAATTGGCTTTAAATCGCCTTTAGGTAAGTTCTCTATATGTTTGTCTATCTTTTCATCTAACTCAACAATATTGATCCGAGAATCTGTCGCAGACAAAAATTGTAATAAATTTAATGTAAAAAATAAAAACAAAAAGATTTTTTTCATATAATAACCATGGAGTACTAAACTGATAAGAAGGTATTCTCACCATAATGAAAATTTCATATAAGTCAATATTTAAGAAATCCAAACAAAACAATGATTGTTGAATAATTTTTCCAACACTTTGAAATGAAGACCATGGCCCCCATTATAGGCAGAATACCGACCAATGATCGGCGCACCCGCTAAATAAAGGTCCCCTACCGCATCTAAAATTTTATGGCGGGCAAATTCATCGTCAAAACGTAAACCTGAAGGATTCATGACTTTGCCTTGATCGATGACCACGGTATTGTCCAAAGAAGCACCCAAGGCCAAGCCTTTTTCATGAAGTTTTTCGGCATCTTCATAAAATCCAAAGGACCTGGCAGGGGCGATATGTTGATAGAAATCACCTTCTTGACCTTGAAAATCATAGCTGTATTTTCCCATGCCTTGACGATTTGCAAAATCATAGGTGAGATGGGCTGAAAAAGTATCAGCAGGAGACAATTGAACCCAACGATTTTCCTCTTCAACGCGCACTTCTTGGGTAATTTTAATCATCAGGCGCGGCACTTGTTGATTAATTATACCTGCTTTTGTTATTTTATCCATAAAGGGAAGAGCACTGCCATCTAGAAAGGGTATTTCAGGCCCCCGAAGTTGAATCAAAGCATTGTGAATATTGTGTGCCGCAAGTGCCGCCATCAAATGTTCGGTGGTGGCCACACTGATACCTTGGGAAATGCCCAACTTTGTGCATAAAAAAGTATTGGTAATATAGGAATAATGCGCAGGAATCGTGGGTTGGCCTTCAAGATCGATACGTTGAAATATCAGGCCATGTCCTTGATCTGCTGGACTTACAGATACATGACAGACTTCACCTGAGTGAAGACCAATGCCTTCACAATCAAAAGAGTGTTGAAGTGTATGCTGTGTCGTAGAATTTGAAGATACTGTCATCATCTTTACTCTTTATTTAATATGCTGTTGACGTTTTGCATAAACCTGAGCTTCTTCCCAACACTCATCTTTTGAAGGTTGAAAATTTTTATAAATCCACCAAGTCTCAACATGATGCAAAATCTTTCCCCACAAGGGTCCAGCTTCAAGGCCCAATTCTTGCAGATCTTTGCCTTTCAAAGGAAATAGTGGTCTCTCCCATATTTTTGGCATTTGATCCCAAAGTAACTCATTATATCCACGAGCCATCTGCAAAAGCAAGGCATGTTGAGTAATAGTGAATCCGTATATATACAATAATTCATGGACATTTTTACATATTTGATGCGAAGCTTTAATTATTTGGGCGATTTCTGATGATTGTTTGCGTGAAAACTTAAGGTACGTTAAAAACCAATCAGTTTTTTCTGGACTTTCTTGCGCCAATAGTAAGGCCAATCGGCATTCTGGTGACGGCTCAAGTTGATATTGTTGCTCAAAGTCTATAAGTCTTTTAAAAAGTTGCATAGAGACAGGTTTAATCTCTTTAAAAATAAAAGACCAAACGTGATGGTCAACCATCCTTTGTAAAGCAATTTGAGGATCTTTCGCTTGGAAAAGCTTGATCAGTTCCCGTTGAATGCGCTCAACAGATAATTTTTCAAGGCAAGAGGCATACGTTTGACAGGCAATCAAGGATTCGTCATCTTGAGGTCCATGGCCATAATGAGCCAAAAAGCGAAAGTAACGTAAAATCCTTAAATAATCTTCTTGAACGCGAACTCTAGCATCACCAATGAATCTTACAATGCCTTGCTGCAGGTCATTTTGCCCTTGCCAAGGGTCATAAAGTTGACCTGTTGCAGACAAATAAAGTGCATTAAATGTGAAATCGCGACGCTTTGCATCTTCTAACCAATTTTCAGTATAAGAAACCACGGCATGACGACCGTCAGTTTCTATATCATGTCTTAAAGTCGTGATTTCAAAAGAATGACATCCAATGACTGCAAGGACTGTGCCATGAGACAAACCAACAGGAACAGTTTTAATCTGGGCTTTTTCCAAAAGATGAATGACCTCAGTGGGTAACAAAGACGTCGCCAAATCAAAATCTGTCACAGGTTTACCCAATAAATAATCTCGGATACAACCGCCCACAAAACGCATTTTCTGAAATTTGGGATCAACTATTGAAAATAAATATTGAACTTCAAGAAGCAACAACCAATCGGGGAAAATTTTATCGGGCGTTACTTCCTTCATGGTTAATTTATTTATTCAATGGATTTGACAACTTCTTCACAAACCTTTTTGGCATCTCCAAACAGCATCATGGTGTTATCGCGATAAAATAATTCATTATCGACACCTGAATAACCGGCAGCCATAGAACGTTTGATAAACAGAACAGTTTTGGCACGCTCAACATCCAAAATGGGCATACCATAAATAGGACTTGTGGGATCAGTTTTGGCCAAAGGATTGGTGACATCATTGGCGCCAATGACGAACGCCACATCGGTTGTGGCAAAATCACGGTTGATTTCTTCTAATTCTAAAACGTCTTCATAAGGGACATTGGCTTCTGCTAAAAGCACATTCATGTGTCCTGGCATGCGTCCTGCAACTGGATGAATCGCATAGCGAACTTGAACGCCTTTGCGTTTTAACAAATCACCCATCTCGCGCAGGGCATGTTGGGCTTGAGCCACTGCCATGCCGTAACCCGGTACGATAACGACAGATTTAGCATTGCTCATGATGAACGCAGCATCCTCGGCACTGCCTGATTTAAAGGGACGTTGTTCAATGGCGCCCGCGATGGCACCGTCAGTTGTCGGACCACCGCCACCAAAGCCACCCAAAATCACATTAAAGATCGATCGGTTCATGCCTTTGCACATAATGTAGCTGAGGATGGCACCCGATGATCCCACAATCGCTCCTGTGATAATCAAAAGATTATTGTTCAATGTGAACCCAATACCAGCTGCGGCCCAGCCTGAATAAGAATTCAACATCGATACCACGACCGGCATATCGGCACCACCAATGGGCAAAATAAGCAAGAGTCCTAAGGCAAACGACAGCAAGATAATTAACATAAAAAGAAAAGTAGATTGCGTTGCAAAGAACATGAATCCAAGGACCAACAGCATGATACCCAAAAAGGCATTTAAGACATGTTGCATGGGAAATACGAGAGGTTTGCCACCAATTAAGCCTTGTAACTTGGCAAAAGCCACGATCGATCCGGTAAATGTAATTGCGCCAATGGCCACACCCAGAAACATTTCAACCAGACTGCTGGTGTGAATTTGATCGCCTTGACCAATGCCAAAGGCTTCTGGATGACCAAACGCTGCGGCTGCCACGAACACAGCAGCAAGCCCAACCAGGCTGTGAAATCCAGCAACTAATTGCGGCAACGCGGTCATTTGAATGCGTTTGGCAATCAGTGTCCCAATGGTGCCGCCGACCAAAAGACCCAATATAATAAAGCCATAATCTTGAATGCCACCGGACAACACTGTAGCACTGACCGCAAGTGCCATGCCGGCAATACCAAAGCGATTTCCTTGGGTCGAAGTCTTTGGAGATGACAATCCTTTAAGAGATAAAATAAAACAAACTGATGCAATCAGATAACACACAGCAAGGACATTATGATCCACAGCACATTTCTCCTTTTAGAAATTATGATTTCTTTGAAAACATTTGCAACATGCGCTGCGTCACAATAAAACCACCAAAAATATTGATGGATGCCAAAGTCACGCCTAAAAATCCGAAGAATTTAGAAAAGCCATAGCCTTGAAGTCCCGCGGCCAATAAAGCACCGACAATGATAACGCTGGAGATCGCATTGGTTACCGCCATAAGAGGCGAATGCAAAGCAGGGGTCACACGCCATACCACGTAATACCCCACAAAAACGGCCAGAATAAAAACAGTGAGTCCGGTGATAAAAGGGGAATAAACCGCTTGAACCGCCACATCTGCTGCATGTTGGGCCACCAAAGCTTGATCCTTTAAGTCAATTAAATTTTGCGCCAATTGATTGGCTTTTTGCGCCAACTCTGATGCTTTTTCTGAAATTCCTTCAAATGACATTTTAGATCTCCTTAAGAGGTAACAAACTGAGCATTGAGAATTTGATCATCTTTGGTCACAAGGGTGGCTTTGATAATCTCGTCCTCAAGGTGCATTTCAAATTTATCGTCGGTTTTTTGCAAAAGCAAACTTAAAAAATTGAACACGTTTCGGGCATATAATGCTGTGGCATCGCGGGCAATACGGGACGGCAAGTTAGCATAACCACAAATTTGAACATTGTGTTTTATAACAACCTGATTGACTTCACTGCCTTCAACATTACCGCCTGTCTCAACCGCCATATCGACGACCACAGATCCTGCTTTCATCGCAGCAATCATCGTATCTGTCACGAGTCGCGGTGCAGGTTTGCCAGGAATTAAAGCCGTTGTGATCACAATATCGCTTTTTTGAACGACTTCATGAATTTTTTGTGCCTGTTGGTCCTGATACGTTTGGCTCATTTCTTTGGCATATCCGCCAGTGCCTTCGCCTGTCTCTTCACTTTCAACAGAGATAAATGTGGCCCCTAAACTTTCGACTTGTTCTTTGGCAGCTGCTCGCACATCAAAAGCAGAGACAATTGCGCCCAATCTACGGGCAGTGGCAATTGCTTGAAGACCGGCGACCCCTGCACCGAGGATTAAAACACGCGCAGGAGCAATAGTACCAGCAGCTGTCATCATCATGGGAAAAGCACGGCCAAACAGGGTAGCCCCTTCAATAACAGCGCGATAGCCAGCCAAATTGTTTTGAGAAGAAAGCACATCCAAATTTTGAGCACGCGTAATCCGTGGTGCCAATTCAAGAGAAAAAGATTGAATTTGTCGCGTGTTATATTGTTTGAACTGCTCAGGAGATGCGTAAGGGCTGAGCATGGCAATAAGTGTCGAGCCTTTAGGAAGGGCTGAAAATTCTTCTGTCTTGCCTTCGCCTTCCATAAGTGGCCGTTGAACCTTTAGAACAACATTGGCTTTGCTGACGCATGCGTTATAGGTTGCCACAATCGTGGCACCAGCGTTTTGATAATCTTGATCTGAAATAGCTGAAGCAAGACCTGCGCCTTTTTCAACACTGATTGTAAGACCAAGAGCTACCATCTTTTTCACCGTCTCAGGGGTCGCCGCAACACGCATTTCAAAAGGTCTGCGCTCCTTAACAATGGCTATTTTCATAACATCCTTTACCACTTTTCAATAAATGTCTGATATTTTTAGCATAGCTTTCACACAATCGTAAGGCCTTGATCAAAATTCTTTTTAAAAAAACTAAATTTTTATAATGACTCTAAATGAGATTCAATGTCTTTGACATCAGCATGAATTAAATCCTTGGCTATTTCTTTCTCAACAAGTTCGGTTGTTTGCTTATTGATATTTTTCCGCAAAGATCCTAGAAATTTTGGCTCAGCAATAATAATTAAATTTGCATAAGCTTGATTTTGACACAATTTGTTCAAATGATCCGCAACTGTGGAAGAGAAATCTTGTCGGTCGTGTTCTTTGCTTTCTCTTTTAAGATCTGATTTGTGATCAGATGTATCAGCTTTTAAATTATCTTCTTTATTAATCTGCTCATGATGATTTGACGATACTTTATCAAAGGCAATTGTTTGAAGTCTTTCTTTAATTTTACCTGCTTGATAGGTGTAAAAATGAGCAACAGATGCATCTGCCACAAGTATCAATTTATTATTTGTCATTTTAAAATCCTTTTCGACGAATGTTTTGAATTAAATATTTTGTTATTAAAATTTGAGTTTATTACGGTTTCATAAGTCTAGACCAAGATGACGTTTCGACTGATTTCCAAGAAATCATCCTACGCCCACTCTTTGTACCCTCTGGATCTCTCGTTTCTGCAATGCATTGTATAAGTTGTTCGCGTGTTTGGGCATCAAGTTCCAAATTCTTTGAATCGTCCATACCAGCAAGCGGTTTTAACTTGCATCTGTTTTCCAAAGTACATTCTTTTTTGCATTGGAGCATTAATTTATCATTGTTTCGGCGTGCATTGACTCTTTCACAATATTTTGGACATAAATCATTGAGACAATGAGTTGCAACATCTTTTTCACATTGTTTTGTTGCTTGTTTAATCATGTTGGTTGGTGAAGAAGCAAATCCTTGTATATTGAAAGCAATCAATCCTAATAAAACAGCGATTTTTATAAATTTAGTCATATTATTTATTTCTTATTTAAGGCGTTATGAAAAGTTTAAATATCACATATTGAAGCATAAAAATAGCTAACAATTTATGTGATGAAAAATATGATGAATTAAATTATAAGCCTAATTTTTTCTTTTTAAATTTAAAAAATAAAGTTAATGACTATTTTTATTAATAAATATTAAGATTAAAATTTTTAAAATTAATATTTAATTAACCTTCTAGTAATTTTTATTAACTAAATATTGAAAGCATTATTAACATTTACTAAAAAAGGAAAAATTTTATGAAAACAGTTAATGTTTTTTCAATAACTTATTTAAGTATTTTCTTTTCTTCATGTTTAATAGCTCATGGTAGCGATAATGAAGATTTTTTAAATCTATCAACTGTAAATCCTAAGTCGATATTGACCATGTCTTCAGAAAGTGTGGGAGAGAGCGAGGAAGATGATTCATTTTATGAATCTGAAAAAAGTGGTGAAGAAAAAACATCTCAATCTTTGCCTACTATAACATTTGCAACAAATATAGATGAAGAGAGGCAACAATTAACTTCTTCACAATATATAAAACGTGAAAAACCTGCTTGTCATTGTAAAAAAGAAGAAAAAAATGATGATAATTCGAAAAGTTATTTCTCTCACTTGATAACAAATGTTGTCAACACATTATCACCTATAATTAGTCGAAGAGGTCAAAACACAAGCAATAACAGTAAGGAAGAGCTTGGAAAAGAAAATCAATCAGAATTAAATGCAGGAGATTATCAAGAAACAACGATAACAAATCGAAGAAGAAAATCATTTAATCGCAAAATCTTAACAGAAATTGAACATCCAACAATTAAAGAAAGAGTTATAAGAAGAATTGAGAAAGAATCAAAGTCAGAGGAAGAATTTTTGCAAGAAATGACGCAAGAAGAAAAAGAAAATATTGTCAAACGTTTTGAAGAACTTAAAAAATTCGCAACTCAAACCCAAGTCTTTCAATTAATGAGAACATCAAACATACAACATGATGCAAAAGAATTCATCTATACATCCATTTACTATCTATTTTTACTTGATGAACCACATCATCCCTTTAAAATGGTAAATGAGGGATGGCTTTGTATCCGAAATCGATTTGAGGCAGCAATTGATGGACAAGATCAAATAAAAGAGATGAATTTATCTCCTCTTTATTCTCATCGTAAATCAATGATTGCTATTGACAGAGAATTTGGCGAAAAAATTATTGATTTTTAAAAAGTCGTATAATTAAATTGATGAGAACTAATTTACCATAGCTCTGTTTACCTATAAACAGAGCTATGGTAGATTTAATAAATACTCACTTTAAAGGATAATATGTTGACTATTGATATTGGAATTTCACTTGAAAATCGCGATCAAATCCAAAGCGCACTTTTTAAAATTTTAGCAAGTTATTATATTCTTTTAATTAAGACACAAAATTATCATTGGAATATTCAAACGCCTCATTTTTTAAGTTATCACAAGATGTTGGAAGATCAGTATAAAGAATTGCAAGATGTCATCGATTTGGTTGCAGAGCGAATTAGGAAACTTGGCTTTCCGGTTAAAGCAAATACACAAAAATTTTGCGATCATTCTGCGGTTCAAGAAGAACGCCAAAATCCAAATGCGTCTGAAATGTTAAGTATATTAAATCAAGACCGCGAGACCGTGATCAAGTTAATACGCAATACTTTGACTGAAATTGAAAATACCAAAGATGAAGGTACTGCTGACATGTTAACCAGCCAGTTGCGTGATCATGAAAAAACAGCTTGGATTTTAAGAAGTCATTTGATTGAATCATAAAATTTTAATCTTTTATGCCTGATTTTTCTTTTGAAAATAAAGCCTCTGGTTTCGTTGTGGGTTTTGATGAAGTTGGATGTGGCCCTTGGGCCGGTCCCGTTGTAGCAGGGGCTGCTCTTTTAATATTCGATAAAATTCCAGCCGTGCTGTTGTCTCAAATTAATGATTCTAAAAAACTAACACCTTTAAAACGACAAAAAATTTACGACTTTGTTCAAGAGGGCGAAGGAGATTTTTGTATTACTGCCACGGGGCAAGCGTCACTTGAAGAAATTGAGCGCCTTAATATCCGTCAGGCCAGTTTTTTGGCCATGGCACGTGCAGCAGATGCCTTGTCGCTTCCCAGTCATATTCAACCGACGTTGGCTTTGGTTGATGGCAAGTGTAAACCCACTTTAAGCTATCCTGTTTTGTGTATTCCTAAAGGTGATTCTTTAAGCCTGTCTATTGCCGTAGCATCAATTGTCGCCAAAGTGACGCGTGATCAATTGATGAAAGAAATTGCTCAACAATATCCTGCCTATGGCTGGGAACAGAATGCTGGGTATGGCACACTTCATCATCGTCAAGCATTAGCACGCTTTGGTGTCACACCTCATCACCGGCGTACTTTTGCTCCCATTGCTCGTTTGATCGTCTCTTAAAATTAAGAAATATTTTATCTTAAAATGTTTATGGACTTGATTGGGTTTGGAAAAAAGGTGTGATATAACATGTGACTTAACTAAAGGCACAGGAAATAATGTCCAAGTCTAAAAAATCCGCTATTAAGCTGATTCAAGATCAAAAAACGCGTGCGCTTATTAAACGTTTGGTTCAAGAGTTTGCACGGCCTTATTTTAAAATTATGACTATAGGTCTTGTTTGCATGGGACTTGTGGCACTTATGTCAGTGGCTACGGCTAAACTTATTGAACCTATTATCAATGATATTTTTGTCTCTCGCCGCGCAGAGATGTTGGTGCCAATCACTCTTATGATTTTAGGTGTTTTTTTAACCAAAGGTTTGGCGTCTTACGGCGAGTCAGTTTCAATGGCCTATGTTGGTCAACGCATCATGGCCGATGTCCAAAAGAAAATGTTTGCACGGATTATTGTCTGCGATTTGGCTTTTTTTCATCATACCTCGACCGGTGAATTGGTATCACGCTTTACCAACGATATTCATAAATTAAACACAGCCGTTACCAACACGCTTACCAATATTGGTAAAGACAGTTTTATGCTGATCGCCTTTGTGATTTTTTTATTTTATCAAAACTGGTTTTTGGCCTCAATTTCATTTTTTGTCTTGCCTATTGCGATTTTGCCGGTGGTGCGCATTGGCAAACGTACACGTAAAGTATCAACCCAAGTTCAAGAATATACCGCCCTTTTTACCTCTTTATTGACAGAATCTTTTCAAGGGATTCGTTTGATTAAATCCTACCAAATGGAGTTGTCGCAAAGTGATCATTTAAATCACACGATTGAAAATATATTTATGCGAACATTTAAAGCGTCACGTGTTCGTTCTGCATCTCACCCCATTATGGAATTTTTGGGCGGTGCTGCGATCGCCACGGTTGTGATTTACGGCGGGAAAGAGGTGATTAGCGGACAGCAAAATCCAGGGGCCTTTTTCTCTTTTATCACGGCACTACTTTTGACCTATGAACCGTTAAAAAGATTGGCTAATTTAAATACCAATTTACAAGAACAAATTGCAGCCATCGTTCGTGTGTTTAAATTTCTTGATCTGAGGCCAACCATTCAAGAAAAACCGGATGCTAGTATTCTAAAAGTTAAAAAAGGTAGAATTGACTTTAGCCAAGTTAGCTTTGCTTATGATAAGCGTGACATTTTGCATAATATTGACTTAGTTATCCCCGCAGGTAAGACGGTGGCTTTGGTAGGCGGCAGTGGGGCTGGCAAATCCACGATGTTAAATTTAATTGGTCGATTTTATGAAATAAAGTCAGGTCAAATTTTAATTGATGGCCATAATATTCAAGATGTCACCTTAGATTCTTTGCGCGTCAATATGGCGTTGGTGAGTCAAGAAATTGTTTTATTTGATGACACAATTCGTGCCAATATTGCCTTTGGCAAACCGGATGCCAGTGCAGATGACATTGAAACTGCTGCACGATCGGCCGCGGCTCATGATTTTATCATCGACTTGCCCCATAGTTATGACACCCGTATTGGGGAACAAGGCGTGCGTCTTTCGGGCGGGCAACGGCAACGGCTCTCAATTGCCCGTGCTCTTTTAAAAGATCCACCTATTATTTTATTAGATGAACCAACCTCAGCCTTGGATAGCGCGTCCGAACAAAAGGTTCAATTTGCTTTAAAAACCCTGATGAAGGATCGCACAACACTTATCATTGCCCACCGTTTGGCCACCGTGATCGATGCTGATATCATTTATGTGATCGAACAAGGTCAAGTGATTGCCTCGGGATCTCATCAAGACTTGATTCAGACCAATTCTCGCTACGCTGATTTATGTCGGGCACAGTTAAATCAAGAGATTATAGGGCCGTCGGATTTAACAAAAATATCAATGAGTGATGCTCTTGAAATTTAATTTTTTATATGCTTGTTACCGTTTATTGTCTCAGTCTTTTGCCATTCCGCTGGCCAATATTTTATTAAAATACCGACTTAAAAAAGGCAAAGAGGACCCTAGCCGTCTGCACGAACGGCGGGGCGAGCCACGTCAAAATTTTCAAGAAGTTGCGAAGATATCAAACTCAAAAATGCTTGAAAATTTGATTTGGATTCATGCAGCCAGTGTCGGTGAGTCGGTCTCTGTTTTAACCTTTGTTGATCATCTTTTAAAATACGATCCTTCTTGTGTCATCATGGTGACCACAGGTACCTTGGCTTCAGGGATTGTGATGGATCAAAAATTACCAGACCGTGCTTTTCATCAATTTATTCCTTTGGATCTACAGCCTTGGGTTCAACAATTTCTAGGCCTTTGGCAGCCCAAAATAGCTTTTTGGGTAGAATCAGAAATTTGGCCAAATTTAATTCATGAAGTTGGACACCGAAAAATTCCATTGGTTATGATCAATGGACGCATGTCACAAAAATCTTTTGATCATTGGCAATGGGCCAAAGGGTTTATTGATCATTTGCTGCAACAATTCAGTTTATGCTTTGTACAATCATCAGAGGATGCAAAAAGATTAAAAGCCTTGGGCGCACAAAACATTATTGACGTTGAAAATTTAAAGTTTGCCGCCCAACCTTTATCTTATGATCCTCAACTGTTGAAAGAGTTACAGGTAAAAATAGGTCAACGTCCGCTTTGGGTGGCAGCCAGTACCCATGAAGCTGAAGAAGATAGTCTGATGGCTTGTCATCATTTACTCAAAAAGAAATTTCCGGATCTTTTGACCATTATCGTCCCACGTCATCCAAATCGTGGATCAAGCATCAAACAAAGATGGCAAAGTGAGATTTACATCGCCCAACGGTCTCATCAAGATTCTATTGATCAAAACACACAAATTTATTTAGCTGATACTATGGGGGAATTAGGATTATTTTATGCTTTGGCTTCTGTGGTCTTTGTGGGTGGATCTTTGGCGCCCATTGGGGGTCACAATTTGATTGAACCGGCTCATTTTAAGTGTGCGCTTTTGCACGGACCTTATATGTTTAAATGCCAAGATGTTCGAGATTTATTTCATAGATCTAAGGCAGCAGTTCAAATTAATTCAGCCCAAGAATTAGCAGATCGACTTGAGCATTTTTTCACCTCACCAAATGAATGTTTGGAAATGGCTCAACGGGCGCAACAGGTTGTTCAAATCCATCAGCAAATCATTGATAAGATGATGATTAAACTTGATCCACTATTGAAACAGAATGTGTGACTGTTATGAAAGCACCTTCCTTTTGGCATCAAAAAAATTTCATTATCGCGGCTTTATTATCGCCCTTGGGATATCTTTATAGTGTTATAACACGCTGGATTGGCAAAAGAAAATCACCTATCAAACTAGCATCGCCTGTCATTTGTGTAGGAAATTTGGTCATGGGCGGGGCTGGTAAAACGCCTGTGGCGTTGATGCTGGCAGAAATCTTACAACAGCAACGTAAGAATGTTCATTTTCTCACCCGCGGTTATGGGGGCAACCTTAAAGGTCCCGTTCAAGTTAATCAACATCACACGCATCAAGATGTGGGGGATGAACCTTTAATTTTAGCCAAAGTAGCACCGACATGGATCTCTCGAGATCGTGCTTTAGGTGGGCAGGCTGCTGTACAAGCAGGTGCTGAGATCATTATTCTTGATGATGGTCATCAAAACATGTCGTTGGCCAAAGATATTTCGCTTCTTGTCATCGATAGTGATTATGGCCATGGTAACGGTTATGTCTTTCCAGCAGGTCCCTTGCGTGAATCTGTAGCTCAAGGATTTGAGCGCGCTGATGGTATTATTTTGGTTGGCGAAAAGCCTTTTTCAATGTCGCCCTCATTGCCTTTTATTCGCGTGAGCTTTTTGCCTTTACAAGAAGATCTTAAAAAATTAACAGACCAGTCTATTATTGTTTTTGCCGGCATCGGTAGACCAAATAAATTTTTTCAAATGCTCGAGTCACATCAAATAGAGTATAATTTTAAAATTCTTGAAAAAATTGCCTATGCCGATCATCATGTATATACCTTAAAAGAAATGGCAGCTTTGCAAGCCAAAGCACAGCATCAAAATGCCATTCTTGTAACCACCGAAAAAGATTTGATGAGATGCCAGAATTTAGAAAAAATACATAAGGTTCGGATTGTCTCTCATCTTATAGAAGGCAATTGGAATGATTTTTGGCATACAGTAAACATGAAATTGGAAAATAAAATATGAATAAAATAAAACATTTCTTATTGGATTGTTGTCAAACCTTTATGGCTTTCATACTTATATTATTTTTTTTATGTTTATCTTTTGAAAAAGCATCTAATTTAGCCGGTGCTTTAGGCCGGTGGATTGGTAGAAGATTCAAACCGTATCGCACAAAAGCCGATCAAAATTTAAAGCGTGCCATGCCAGAGTTGTCTGATAAAAAACGACAGGAAATCATGGATGGCATGTTTGATAATTTGATGCGCACCATGACTGAATATTGCAAAATTTATCAACTTAAAATTTACGACTCAGAAAGTCGCGTTGAGGTTGTGGGTGCTGATATCATTGATCAGCTGCGAGATGATCAACAACCCGCGATTCTTTTTTTGGGGCATTTGGCCAATTGGGAAATCGGCACCATGGCAGGTCTTCAACGTGGATTAAATATCACCCAAGTGTATCGTAAACTTAATTACCCTATGTTAGATCGTTTGATCAATTTCATGCACAAATGGGTGGCCCAAGACGTGGTTGCCAAAGGTCCAGAAGGATCACGCCGTATTTTAAAAGCATTAAAAGAGGGACGTCATGTATCAATTTTAATGGACCAAAAATTAAATGAAGGTGAGTGGGTGCCCTTTTTTGGTATGCCCGCCAAGACAGCGATCACGGGGGCACGTTTGGCGCTTAAAAATAACTGTCCTTTTGTGCCAGTGCGGGTTGAAAGACTTGATGGCACGCGTTTTCGGGTGACCTATTACCCGCCTTTAAAAAGTTTAAAGGCAACACCTCAAGACCAATTAATGGATTTATTAAATCAGATGAATCAATTATTGGAAAGTTGGATCCGGGCGCGTCCCGAACAATGGCTTTGGATTCACAATCGCTGGCCCCGGGGTCATAAAAAATAATGTTTTAATTTATTGCTTTAAATTATAAAATTTTATGATAAAAATCAAAAATTTCAGGAGTAAAATATGAAATTTCTTTTAAAATCAATGGCAACTTTGCTTTTAGTCTTGCCATTATGGGCAAGTGAACAAGATGCGCAAAATTTGCCTATGCAGCCAACTGTTTCTATTGAATCATTAGATCCAGATATGATTCACGCGAGTCTTGCAAGACTTAAAGCAGCTTCTCAAGGCTTGCTTCATGGTTTTCCGTTGGGAGAAGACGGATTTTGTACGTTCAATCAAGATTACGTTTATATTACCTTTCCAGGAACGCAAGATCTTGCCGAACTTAAACCCCTTCTTACAAATGATGTAGCTCATGAAGAATTGACTCAAGGAAGGGTTATGAAATGGTCTCATGAGCGGTTTGAACAATATAAGGATATACTATTTAATAATATTTTAAATTATTCCGAAGATTTTGAGATAAGTTTATATTCTTTGAAATATATTATCGAGGGACACAGTATCGGCAGTGTTTTTACGCCATTGGCTGCTTTATACATTGATAGTCAAAAAGGAATTTTGGTCAGTCTTGATGAAAGTCTAGAAATTAAAATCATAAATTACGGACCCGTTTTTACCTTTGATACGCAAGCCGCAGAGGTTTATAATCAACGATTTAAAGATCATCACATTAACTTTATGTTAAAAGAAGATAAAATTCCGCCCTTTTCAACCGGTGACTTTAGTCAAGAAAATTTAGTCTCTTTTCTCTTTAACGGATCAGCACATCTTTTCTCTATACCTTGCCTTGATTATTTGAATACAGAAGTACCAGAATATAATTTTAAACCTATTGGAATAAATATTGAATTATCAGCTGAAGATTCAAGTTTGTATCAACAAAATGTAAATGCTAAAATTATACCGACTAAAAGTTTAAATCCTGTATTTACTTTGGCCATTCAATTTATTCCAATTGCTGCCGAGTCTATTGCAAAGATATGGAATGCCCATCAATTGGATGTTTATG
Source organism: Janthinobacterium lividum (assembly GCA_050954885.1). Lineage (GTDB taxonomy): Bacteria > Pseudomonadota > Alphaproteobacteria > Caedimonadales > Caedimonadaceae > JBPBPI01. Next base: position 17,666 of record JBPBPI010000193.1, read on the forward strand.
AAAATGTGATTAAGGCAGTTTTGATACAAGCTCAAGAAGAAAAAAACTAGAACCCTTTGATTTCACTGATTCTCAGACAAAATCATCATTGTCTGAGAATTTGTTTAATCACTTAAACGATAACAGGATTAAGTTGAGGGTCTTTAGAATATTTATCTAATTTCACGAAAACCACGGGCGTGATATATAAGGTCAGTAGTTGTGACAAAATTAATCCACCAACGATGGCAATGCCCATGGGCCGGCGCAGTTCAGCACCGGCGCCTAAGCCCAAAGCAATTGGCATGGTTCCCATAAGTGCCGCCATGGTGGTCATCATGATGGGACGGAATCGTCGCCCGGCGGCTTCTATAATCGCCTCTTGAGCCTTAATCTTTTGATCTCGCTTACATTGCAAGGCATAGTCCACCATCATAATGGCATTTTTCTTCATGATGCCAATCAGCAAAATAATACCGATAAAGCTGATGGCATCCAATTGAAGTCCTGTGATGTAAAGCGCTAGCAAAGCGCCAATGCCAGCGGTAGGAATACCTGACAAAATGGTGATAGGATGGATAAAACTTTCATACAACATACCCAAAACAATATATATCGCCAAGATAGAAGCCAGTAAAATCCAGCCACTTCCTTTGGTTGATTCTTCAAACACTTTGGCGGATCCCTGAAAAATTGAAAAAATATCTTTGCCTTCGAACAATTTTTCTTCAAGCTGGTTAATTTTTTGAATAACGTCGCCCAGGCTGATCCCAGGGTTTAAATTAAAAGACAAGGTGACCGCAGGCAATTGATTGTAATGATTAACGGTCAAGGTGGTTGCCTCAGGTGTTAGCTTTACCATAGAATCGAGAGAAATTAATTGGTTGCGATTGTTTTTGGCATAAATATGAGACAAGTCTTGAGCCGATCTTGATTTGTCTTCAAAAGATCTTAAAATCACTTGATAGGTGTTCAAGCTGCCATAAATGAGAGAGACTTGTTGATCACCGAAAGCAAAATTTAAAGCGTCGTTGATAGCATTGACGCTCACGCCCAAAAGATAAGCCCGATCACGATCAATATCAACACGCAATTGCGAGCTGTTGAGTGTGATATCGCTGCCAACATCAATGATGCCCGGAATTTTACCCAGTTCACTTTGCATGGCATTGGCAACACTATAAAGTTGTTTAGTATCCGAACCTTGTAAGGTATAGACATACTGACTTTTGGCCAAAGATCCCCCAACACGCAGATTTTGAACGACTTGCATATAAACTTTTATTTCAGGAATATCGTTAAATTGTGCGCGAAGATGATTCATAACCACGGTTGCTGAATTTTTACGCTGTGAAAAAGGTTTTAGACGAATAAAAAACCGTCCATTATTGAGGGCTTGCGTGGTCGATGAGGCACCAATGCTGGCGTTGTAGACATCAATATCAGAATTTTCATCCAAAATGTGCATCACTTTGTGATGAACCTTAGTCATGGCTTTGAAAGAAATATCTGAATTGGCTTCGGTCACGCCATAAATGAGTCCGGTGTCTTCATTGGGAAAAAATCCTTTAGGGATTACAATCAACAATCCAACATTAATCAACAACATAAGTGCCAAAATAACAAGGGTCAGATTTTGATGTTTCATAACGCGGTTTAAAGAAGAGACGTAACGCATGCGTAATTTTTCAAAAAAGTGTTGAAATTTTTCCATGATCACGTTGTTAAAATATTGTATCCAATACAGTGGTGATACTTTTGATCTAACACGCGTTTCAACTTGCTTTTCCATTTTTTGATGAGAGGTTAAAAGATAACGTGACATCATGGGAGAGACGGTAAGTGCAATAAATCCCGATAATAAAATGGCAAAGGAGAGGGTCATGCCAAATTCATGAAATAAACGACCGACAATGCCTTGAAGCAATAAAATGGGCAGAAAAACAGCGACCAAAGAAAAGGTCATGGATAAAATCGTGAATGTAATTTCCCGCGACCCTAAAATAGCTGCCGTGAGATTATCTTTTTTTTCTTCGATATAATGCGCAATATTTTCCATCACCACGATGGCATCATCGACCACAAATCCCACCGACAACGTGAGTGCTAGTAAGGTTAAATTGTTAAGGCTATAGCCAAAATAATACATGAGAACAAAGGTGCCCATCATCGATAGCGGCAAAGTGAGAGCCGGAATGAACGTGGCAGAAAAACTTTGAAGAAAAAGGTAGATCACACCGACGACCAAGACAACACTGAGAAGAAATGTGATTTCAACATCTTCAACTGAATCTCGAATTGAAGTCGATCGGTCTGTTACAATATCAATACTTACGGTGGGCGGCAGATGATTTCTTATACCAGGAAGCAGGTTTAAGGCAGCATCAACTACTTCAATAGTATTGGCACCCGGCTGCCGGCTAACCGCCAAAAGAATACAGCGATCTTTCATAAACCAAGCGGCAGTCCGATCGTTAGCCACACTGTTGACGGCTTTTCCAATATCTTTAACACGCAAAGATTCGTTCTCGTGATTGGAAAGAATAAGATTGTCGTAATCTTTAGCTTCAAATAACTCACTGGACGATTTGATAATCTGCGTTTCAAAATCACCATTCAATTGACCGGTTGGAGAATTGACATTGGCATTGTTTAAAGCTTGGCCAATTTCAGTCAATGACAGATTGCGCAATGCCGCCAGTTGAGCATCAATATAAATTCTGACGGCAAATTGTTGAGGACCTTGTAGTTCTACTTGAGCAACGCCTGGCAAAATACTGATTTGATCTGCAATCCGTTGGGCATAATCGTTGACTTTATAAAGGGGAAAATGTTCTGAGCGAACAGCTAAATAAAGAACAGGCTGTTCAGAAGGATCCACTTTTTTATAGGTAGGGGGTGTTGGTAAGTTTTGTGGCAAACTTTTTTGAGCCGCACTAATGGCTTGACCGACGTCTTGGGCCGCGGCGTCAATATCACGATTCAAATTAAATTGAATATTCACACTGGTTGATCCGGATGTACTATAGCTGATTGACGTAATGATTTGTCTTTGATATTTTGAGTGAATGAGTTACGGATATAGCATAGATTTAAGGGAACGTGTTCTGTTTTATATT
>JBPBPI010000194.1:0-13218 GCA_050954885.1 Janthinobacterium lividum
CAATATAAAACAGAACACGTTCCCTTAAATCTATGCTATATCCGTAACTCATTCACTCAAAATATCAAAGACAAATCATTACGTCAATCAGCTATAGCTTTATCCTCTTTATCCTTAAGAACTTTAATTTCATCAAATCCAGGTAATTTTGCAATTATACAAGCGACATCGTCTCCTATTTTATCAGATGTTGATGCCTTAAATACTTCTTGATGTCTCTCCATCATATACTTTCTTGCAGCTTCAACCATGTCAGTGGCAAAAAGTTGTTCAAAATTATTACGTAGTAAACATTTTTCAATAATGAACATTTTATACCTTATATAATTCAAACCTGATTTTAAACAAACATTGAATTATTGATCATAAATAAACATTGCGTTGCCTTGAATCGTTCAAAATTTTTGATATGTTGCATCCCAACTCTCTTTAAAAGTTGACACGATTTGACGTTAGCCAATTGTGTAATGGCAATGATTTTATTGATTTTTAATGTATTAAAGCCATGATCTATACTTGCAGCTGTCGCCTCGTATGCATATCCTCTTCCCCAAAACGATGGAAAAAACATATAAGAAAGTTCAACACCATCATCAGAATGATGCAACCCACAAAGACCTATTGTTTTATGAGATATTTTTTCAACAATAGCCCATTGACCAAATTTATATCTTTCCCAATGATTTTGAAGATCAATAATGTTCTGCTTAATCAGATCGTCAGAGACAATACCGCCCAGAAATTTTCGGACTTCCTCATCTCGCCATAAATTTTCTATCACCATTATATTATGGTTTGTTGGGTAATTTAGATATAAACGTGATGTTTCAATCATAGGTTGCGATATGGTTACAATCTTTGTCATAATTATAATAATAGTCTATTTAACGAAGCAAAGAAATTATCACTTAAATGATCTAAGATTTGGTAGCGGAGAAGGGACTCGAACCCCCGACACGCGGATTATGATTCCGCTGCTCTAACCAGCTGAGCTACTCCGCCATAGAGTTTCTTTTCCTATAATCTGGTTGCCGTCTGCTGTCAATCCATTAAACGCTTTTAATGTAATTTATGCAGACTGTAATTTACTTTTTAAAATTTCATTGACCACTTGAGGATTGGCTTTGCCCGCCATTTCTTTCATGACCACACCCACAAAAAAGCCAAATAATTTGTCTTTGCCCGATCTGTATTCAGCCACTTTATCCGCGTGTTTTTCAAAGATTCGATCAATACACGTAGTAATGGTTGCGTTGTCACTGACTTGCTCCAGGCCTTTTTCTTTGACAATTTTTTGAGCACGCTCTCCTGTTTCCCACATTTCAACAAAAATGTCTTTAGCACTTCGTCCTGAAATGACATCATTTTGAATCAATGTGATCAGTTCAGCCATAGCATCTGGTTTAATGCGACTTTGATCAATGTAAATATTATCGCGGTTGAGAGCCGCAAACAGCTCACCGATCATCCAATTGGCACAAGTTTTGGCAAACTTGGGCATATCTTCTTTGTGATCAAAATATCCCAAACACTGTTCGTAATAAACGGCTATTTCAAATTCACCTGTCAAAACACTGGCATCATAGGAAGGCAAATGATAATCGGTCATAAATCTTAATTTTTTGGCATCCGGTAATTCAGGCAAGTCATTACGAATGTCTTCAATATGTGCGCGCGTTACCTTCAAGGCGGGCAAATCAGGATCGGGAAAATAACGATAATCCCGGGCATCTTCTTTGCTTCGCATGGACCGTGTTTCATTTTTTTGAGGATCAAATAAGCGTGTTTCTTGCTCGATTTGTCCACCGCTTTCTAATATTTCAATCTGTCGTTGAACTTCATATTGAACAGCCATACCGATGAAACGAATAGAATTGACATTTTTTATCTCGGCACGCGTGCCAAATTCTTGGCCTGGCCGTCTGATGGACACATTAACATCAGCGCGCATGCTGCCCTGCTCCATGTTTCCATCACATGTGCCCAAACACCGCAGCAATGCCCGCAATTTTTTCACAAATGCTTGGGCCTCTTCCGCACTGCGCATATCAGGCTCTGACACAATTTCCATCAATGCGACGCCTGAGCGATTAAGATCAATATAACTGTGATGGGGATGTTGATCGTGAATGCTTTTACCGGCATCTTGCTCAAGGTGCAGACGGGTAATACCAACGCGTTTGGTAACCTCACCCTCAAGTTCAATATCTAAGTATCCTTTTCCCACAATAGGATGATGAAATTGTGAAATTTGATAGCCTTGAGGCAAATCCGGATAAAAATAATTCTTACGGTCAAAGTAAGACATTTCATTAATTTCAGCATTAAGCCCCAAACCTGTTTTGATCGCTTGATCGACGCAGTATCCATTGATAACCGGTAACATGCCCGGGAACGCCGCATCAACAAAGGAGACTTGGGTATTGGGAGCCGCACCAAAAGCCGTGGCCGCACCTGAAAAAAGCTTTGACTGAGAATCGATTTGGGCATGAACTTCAAGACCGATCACCACTTCCCATGTTCCACTCAAACTTTGAACTAAATTTTCTGACTCTGACATCGTTTCTTTCTTAATATTTTAGCGTGGTGACAAATCCAGCGGCTTGTTCAAGAGCATAGGCAGCATTTAACATCTTTCCCTCTTCAAAAGCTGGTGCAATAATTTGCAGCCCCAAAGGCAGACCTTGAGATGTGTAACCTGTCGGAATAGATACGGCAGGAAGACCCGCTAAATTAACAGGGACCGTGAGAACATCGTTCATGTACATGGTGATTGAATCTTTTGGCTGCTCGCCGATGGCAAATGCCGGCGTTGGCGTCGTTGGTGTTAAGATAACATCAACTTTTTGATAAGCTTGCTCAAAATCTTGGGCGATCAACCGACGAATTTTTTGTGCCTTAACATAGTATGCATCATAAAATCCGGCAGATAGGACATAAGTTCCAATTAAAATACGGCGTTTAACTTCAGCCCCGAATCCTGCTGCCCGCGTGCTTTTGTACATGTCGTCCAAAGCTTCTTCATTCACGCGTAATCCATACCTGACACCATCATAACGGGCCAAATTTGACGAAGCTTCAGCAGGGGCCAAAATATAGTAAACCGGTAAGGCATATTGACTATGGGGAAGAGAAATATCAACGATTTCAGCACCGGCTGATGTCATCCACTTGATACCTTCGGACCACATATTTTCAATTTCAGTGTTCATGCCTTCAATGCGATATTCTTTGGGAATACCGACGCGTAGTCCACGGATATCACCTGTTAACATTTTTTCGTAACAAGGCACCGGTATGTCAATAGATGTGGCATCTTTGGGATCAAATCCTGCCATGGCTTCCAACATAATGGCACTATCGCGGACGTCTCGGGCCATGGGTCCTGCTTGATCTAAAGAGGACGCAAAGGCCACAATACCCCATCTTGAACAACGGCCATAGGTGGGCTTAACACCGACAATACCGGTAAACGCCGCCGGTTGACGAATGGATCCGCCTGTATCTGTGCCGGTGACTACTAAAGCGGATCTGGACGCAACTGCGGCAGCTGATCCCCCTGAAGATCCACCAGGAACAAATTGACGTGTGTCGCCCTCAATGGTCCAAGGACTGATGACAGGGCCATAAGCGCTATTTAAATTAGCAGATCCCATGGCAAATTCATCCATGTTAAGCTTGCCCAGCATCACGGCGCCTTGTTCCCGCAATTTTGACGTAACCGTGGATTCATAACCGGGAATAAAATTTTCCAGTATTTTTGACCCTGAGGTTGTTTTAACGTCTTTGGTACAAAATAAATCTTTAACACCTAAAGGAACACCTTCCATTAGACGTAAATCATCACCTTTGGAAAGGCGATTGTCACAATCTTGGGCCAAAGATAGCGCAACTTCGGGTGTTTCAAGAATATAGGCATTTAAATCGCGTGTTTTGGCCATTTGATCAAGGTAAGCTTGGGTCAATTCAACCGCAGAAAACGATTTTTTGGACAAGCCGTCTTTGGCCTGCGCAAGGGTGAGATTTAACAGATTAGACATACAGAAAACTCGTAATTTTATTTATTCAACAACTTTGGGAACCGCAAACATGCGAAATTCAGTTTCAGGGGCATTGGCGACAATGGCATCTGCATAGTTGCCATCGGTGATGTCATCAGATCGTTGACGCATGCCTTCTTGGCATACCCCTGTCATACATTCAACTTGATCAATGTTGACTTCGTTTAATTGCTCAATCCACTCTAAAATTCCATTAAGTTCAGCCTTAAAAGGTTCAACTTGCTCTGGCTCTATTCTCAGGCGCGCCAAATGCGCAATTTTCATCACGGTAATTTCATCAACTGTCATACATATCTCATTCTATTCTTTAAGTGTTGTCTATACTATCACGGAACCCTATTAACTTAAAGACAGAAGCTTTTAAAAATAATGATTCTTTACCCAAGTTTAAAAAATATTCTTCACAAAAAGAATGACTTTTCTTAAACTTGGTCACTTGCCTCATAAAATATATTACTTTTATTTTTTAGATTCGTTTTGTTTGATTTTCTCAACTTCAAGAGCATTTTTACAAAGCTTTGATCCGCCTATAATTTCTTTCTTTGTTTTGCATGCCTCAATTGCTTTCCTAAGAGCCTTATCATCTCTTGAAAAATAAGAGAGATCATCTTCAATACCTCTTAATCCAAATGACTGATGAGAGCTTATCTCATGGTTATATTGCACATCAGCTTCCATTGCATTTTTACAATTTTGGGTTGGCTCAAATTCTTTGGGAGAGATCTCTTGTTTGCCCTCTTTAGCATATTGCATAAACTTGGCTTCTAGTTGTTTTTCACAAACTTTGATTTTTTGTTTCCGTTCATCTTCATGTTTCCAATAATAAGCAAGATCTTTAGGCGGCTCACTGTCGCCACAAGAAGTCACAGCAAGTCTCATAAAGAAGATACTTCCAAATACTTTAAGCATAATGGATTTTTTCCTATAATTTACATTATTTTGAAAAAGTAATTAATTTTAACACAATAAAAAACTTTAAAATAATCCTTAATGTTCAAACACATCCAATGGATTTTGTGTCATCAAATCGAGTTTGGCACACGTTGGAATAAATTCAAAACAAGCGCGTGCAATGGTCGCGCGATCCTCTCGTTCGAGTCTTTGGTCTAAAATTTCTTTAAGTTTATGAAGATGCAAAACATCGGTGGCGGCATATTTAAGTTGTTCTGATTTCAAATCACCGTGTCCCCAGTCTGACATTTGTTGTTCTTTAGAAATATCGATGGACAATAACTCTTTGCATAAATCACGCAAACCGTGCCGATCTGTAAACGTTCTGACCAATTTTGAGGCAATTTTAGTGCAATAGATTGGATAGGTTAGAACATTCAAATATTGATACAAAGCCGCGACATCAAAACGGGCAAAATGAAATATTTTTGTGATATTTGGATCGGTTAAAATTTTTTTAAGATTGGGTGCTTGATACAGGCGATCTTGATTTAATTGCACCACATGACAAATGCCGTCCCCTTGAGAAAGTTGCACCAAACACAGACGGTCACGATGCAATTGAAGTCCCATGGTTTCTGTGTCGATGGCAACCGATGTTTGAAACTGAACATTGTCCGGTAAGTCATGATGATGATGACAAATTTGAAAGCTCACACCGTGATCCTTTTTCTATTATCTTAGATAGTATGGTGCCCAGGAGAAGACTCGAACTTCCATGAACTTGCGTTCGCTAGTACCTGAAACTAGTGCGTCTACCAATTCCGCCACCAGGGCTTATAGATATCATGTAACCATCCCTTGCTTTTATGTCAAGTCAATGGTCTGTTTCACTTAAAATTTTATAAAAAATATAAAGTTAAAATAAATCGATTCAGATTCTTAAAAAACATCTAATTTTTTAAAATATTAGAATCTAATAAAAAGACAAAATAAAAGAAATATAATTAATGACAATTGATCAAAACTTTATGTTCATTTACTGTATTATTTTTGCTTTATTTACTTAAAATTTTTTTGAATAACAATTTTTTCCTTGATTATTCAAGGGTAATCTGATACGTATATTCTCATCAACAACTAATATTAAGGAAGTAAACAATGAAATATAAAATATTTAATGTGCTTTTATTAAGCAGTTCTTTGTTAGGGCTGACATCAACACAAGCGGTCTCAACAGAGATTCAAGTATCTCCTGCTCAAATTTCATTTTTGGGTTTATTTAGTAATATGAATCGCATACAAAATACTGTAGCAACTCCAGTTACTCAAACGAATTCTTCTGCAGATCCGTTTGCTGCTTTCTTTGGTAATGTGAATCGGGCGCCAAATGCAACGTCATCTCCAGTTGCGCAAACAAGTTCTTCTCCAAATCCATTTGCTGATTTCTTTAACAATGTAAATCGCTCGCCAAATGCAACGTCATCTCCAGTTGCGCAAACAAGTTCTTCTCTAAATCCATTTGCTGATTTCTTTAACAATGTAAATCGCTCGCCAAATGCAACGTCATCTCCAGTTGCGCAAACAAGTTCTTCTCCAAATCCATTTGCTGATTTCTTTAGCAAGGCAAATCGTGCGCCAAATACAACGTCATCTCCAGTTGCACAAACAAGTTCTTCTGCAAATCCATTTGCGGCTTTCCTTAGTGGTATAAATCAACCAGCCTCTCAAACTGATATGTCTGCACGTGCTTCAAACGCTATGAACACTGCTTTAAAGACGCCGAATTTGGCTGGTTTTATTTTTAATTCTGCACAAAATACTAGCACCAAAAATGGTGTCGTTGTTAAAGACGAAGCAGCTTATCAAGCTAAGGTAACTGATATATTTGGTAATACAACAGTAATTCAAGAAGGTTCTCCAAATCTTCTTGATGGCTTTAATCAAAATCCTGTTACTGCGACACCTGCTGTGATAACGCCATCTGCAAATCCATTTGCAAAATTTCTTGGCAATATTCAAGTTGTTCAAAAACCTGCCACCATTACACCTACTGCTGCAGATCCATTTCAGAATATTTTAGATAATTATTATAAGCCATCTCAAGCACCTATTGTTGTAACTAAAGCAATATCAGGAGATTTTTTTGAAAATAGTAGCAAATTAAAAGCTCAAATATTGGAAGCTAAAGTTAAAACAATCTTAACGAACCTATTTCAAAAATCAGAACAAGAAATAGAAACACTTTTAACAGACAACGATCAATATAGAGCACTTAGTACAATTTGGCCAACATTGAACAATGATCAAAAAGTAGAAAATACAATTGATTATTTATTCACAATACCTCAAATTAAAAATGCTACTCAGATAAATTTTACATCTTCTGAACTCGCAGCAATTAAAGAAGAAAGTGTTGGCTTTGTTCAAAAAAGCAATGTTATACTTCCAAATAATCTTGAAGATTTTGTTGATAATTTTGAAACCAATATACGCAATATCTTTGCACGTAACGGAGAAAATCTTGACAACATCCTATAATTAAATCGTGTTTTTTTTTAAAACCCTATTGTTATAAAACAATAGGGTTTTTTATTCAGACCATAGGCCAAATTTAGAATTGTAAAATATTTTATAATTTTTATTTAAAAATTATTTTTAAGAACTTTTGGGTGCATTGCCTAAAAGATTTTGGATTTTTAAAAGATCACCTTTATCTTGCAGTAACTCTTGTAAAACTTCTGTGAGTGACATATTACCCCAGCCGATCGCGCGACGAATAAGCAAAGGTGTCGGACTGTGTGGTTCAATAGACTCAAGATAAGTCGCTACTTGTTCCAAAACTGCATAGGCTTCTTCTCGACTTGCTATTTTTAAGGTTGAAGCTTTTTGTACATTCATAGGGGCCTCATTTTTAAGAGAATCAATTTTCTTATCAAAACTTTTTATTTTTTCTTTTAAAGATTCTAAGGGAGTTATAGCACTAGACGAAATACCTCTTTTATTTAAGACTAATTCTGTAAACCCAATGATGTTTTTAAGCTCGTCTTTAATATGATGAAAAACAGAGCTATTTTTAACTTTTTTCTTCATCAATACATCATTCATTTTTTGAATCTGACTCACAATATCTTGTGATTTTTGCTTCAAATTTTGAAAATAAATATTGGGTGTGGCATCACGGCTGGCATTAAATTGATCTAGGGTCGCGCTACCATTTTGTTTGAGTCGTTGTAATTCATTTTGTTCTGCTTGTCCGGTAAGACCTGCGAGTTTTGTGGCATTTCGCCAATCCAAGATAGAATAAGTATGGACATAATTGTCAGACGGAGAGGTGATCGGAAAAAGTCTTAATTGGACAACAATTTTATCATCAAGCCATTCAAAAGGGGCCAGTCGAAATTCAATATCTCCTTCACGCGGAAGAGGGTAAATTGTTTCCCAATATGACTCACAAAGACCCATAATTCCCTGAATACCTGCCTGTAATCCGTCCAATTGATACAAATAAAACCAAGCTTCCGAAAGCCAAACCATAATTTGTAGATCTTTTGACTCTTGCGTCAGTGCTTTGAAACATAAATCTTCAACCTGTTGCCAATTAACTTTTTTAAGGGGCCGTTCCCAGACACCTTGTGGCAAATTGTCTTCTTCACTGATTCTTGATTTGCGAATGTCATCATAAATTGAATCATAGATCAAAGAGCGTCCAGTGGGTGCCTTTTTTGATATTGGCTTTAAAAGACGTGCAATTTTATCTTTAAAGGGATCGGTCATATCAGCCTCATTTCTTCATAAAAGAAGGTTTGGCATGAATTACGGGTGCCATCACTGGAAAATGAGGGATCGACAGTACCTTTGGTTTTTCAACCCGATCTGATTTAGGCATCTCTTTTGCTTGTTTAGCTTGATCAGCTTTATCGTTTTTAGCGTTAACGTTTGTATCATCCTCTTTCAGATTTTTAATCACTTTGGCTGGTTCTTTTAATAAAATTCTTAAATAAACCTTTGCTTCTTCACTTCGGCGTTCATAAGGCAAAGGCTCATGTCCTTGATAAGCCTGTACATTAAAAGCTGTTGGAATTTTAAATTCCAAAATTTGCGCTTGGGCACCCGACGAAGATTGATCATACCATTGAACGCTGTGTTCTTTAATTAACCGAATAAGACTCCAGCGTCCTGTATAGGTAAAGTTGGCAGTTGAATCGGTCACCGATAAGAATGGCTTGCGGGGGTCCGCAATGGGTAGATTTGCTGCATCTTGTGCCCACCTTAAGCTTACCACAATAGGTTTACCCACTTCCCAAGTATTGGTTACTTTTTGATCTAAGAAATCTGTGTTTTGACCGCCGATTTGCAGACCCCAATCAATGATTTTCTCACCCCCCTTTTCTTGGCATCGATCTGTTCTAAATTCGACATCAACATCAATACGGGGTACCAGATCTTGATTGCCCAGATCAAGGGTTGCCAACATTAAGGGTTTAATACTTTCAATGGATTGAATAAATTTTTTAACACTGCCATCGCCGTCTGATGCCGACATTTTTTGAGCGAGTGCTTTCAATTGTTTTTGAGGAATATTATTATATAGCTCAAGGAAATTGGCAACATCAACCGGATCAGCCTCAATATTGCCACGTTTATCATCACGGTGTGTGAAAGGAAAACGCCCTGCAAGATTTAAATTAAAAAATTGGGCGGCTTGGTGATAACGTTCGTAAAAATGACGTTGTTCGGATTGCTGTGAGCGTCTTAAAATATTTTTAATCAAATCATCTCGAATTTGAATAAAGTAATCGCCCTCACCAAAATCATTGATTTTATCCCGTAAATTTTCACTGCTTTCTAATGTCACTTCGTTCATGTCATAAGCAATAAATTGTTCAAGAGCTGTCAGCGTATTGCCAGGCGTTTTTTTATCATAGTCATCCATGGTTGCAATAATACGCGTCCACCTTTCAGCCAATGGTAAATTAAGAGGGACATCTTCCAAATATCCTAAGCTTAAAAGAGTCAAAATGGGTTCAGCAAGTTCTTTGGCCAAGAAATGAAGTCGGAAACGTTGTGCTTTTAAATAAACTTTCATATCGTTCAAATCATGAACACCAAAGGCTCTCATCCCCAGACCCAAATCGCCATTCCAACTGATGATAGCATCATCATTAGGTTCATAAAGATTATCGTTTTCTAACATTTGTTCAATTTTAGTCAACAAGCCGTAATTTTCAACCACCAACATCTCACGCAATTTAGCGTTTTGAATCACAGAAACACCATCATGAAACGCCCCTAGTAATTTCGACAAATAAGGCGTCACTAAGGCAATGTTTTCAACTTGTCCATGAATCAATTCCCGTTGACCGAAGCCATCTTCGGGCGGCTCTTCTTGAAAAGTTTCCGCTTGAGCTATGTGATTTAATACTTTTTTGCGCACACTGTTTCGTCCCACAGTACGCATAATGTTATGCAGATTTGCAGGTTGACTTTTAACTTTTTTGCTAGAAAAATCATTATAAGAATCAACAATTTTTACAGCACGTCTTAAAATATTTTCATCCCAAAATAATATTTTGTGTAAGGGAACTTTAAGATAAAGTGTGTGTTCATCAGACTTCCACATAAAAGGTTCATCCAAAAATGTTGACATCGCATCGATAAATTGAACAAGTCCTTTTGAGGGCGATGCCACTACCTGACCCTGTCTGACATCAAAAAATGATCCTGTTAACAGTGATTGATAGGTTTGAAGCTCGAGCTTAAATTTAATAAACTCACCATCTGCCCGTTGAGATAATTCGTTGGCCACATCATTGCCCAGAAGACTTGATTGAATCACATCATTGACCAAACTTGAAAACAAAGGACCTGGATCAAAGAAATCTCGCTCAACCCAATTTAACTGACCACTGGAAAGCGCGTCTGCCACAGCGATTGCTTCTTCACTGATGGCCCGTAATTTAACATCATCAATGTCTTGAAGCGCACGACTATCATTCAGCTGATTTAATTTATCAGCTAAAGACGCAAAAATAGGAAAAGTTTGTTGAAGGTTAAAGGCATCTTCTGTAAAATTACGGTATAAAACACCCAATTTTTCAATGGCTGAATTTTTATATATCGACAAATCAAAAAGGCGTCCCGATGTTTTGGGCAAAGCATTGCGATAATAATCACTGCTTTGATAAAATTGGCCGGGCAAATTCTTGTTATATAAGTAATTAATCAGCTCGCCTAAATCATTCATGTTTTTGGTGTTTTTAAGATTATTGTAATTATCGGATAATCTTTCCAGCACATTAATCTGGCGAATATAATCTTGTAGTTGATTAAATGACGTAAAAAATAATGGATTTAAAATTCTTTGCTCGGCATTGATTTGACGATGGCCATAGCTACCAATTGTCACAATTTCTCCGGCTTTTTTCGACAAAACGACGTAAAAGGACGGAAAAATAATATGGTCATAACCCACAGCGAGTGAACTTAAAATTTCTTGATCGATTGTGCTAAACCATGATGCGGGCATAAAGAAAGAATTTAAATTAACCGCTTGAATATTTGAAAACACATTTAGAATTTTCTTAGACTGATCAGTTAAATAATTTTGATATTTGGGATCTTCTTCACCTTGGGTAAATTTTTTCAATCCTGTTAAAGAGGCATCGACTTGTTGAAGTGCAGGTAATAATGTTCTGATATCTTGGGTCAGACGTTGATGTGCAGACATCAAACCAAAAAGCCACAAAGCTGCAACACTGATGGCCGCAATCTTCATCCCATTAAGCAAACGGTTGGTTGAATTCAAAATGCGATGAATTGGCTTGCCCAGTGTAAATTCTTTGAAAATCTTTTTCTCAAATAAATCCCGTAGAAAAACAATTTTTTCGGCATTACCTGGAATATGTTCAGCAATTAAAGGATTATGAACCGATAAAGCCAAAGGTTGCATCTTCCAAGGCTGAGACGCCGCTTTACCACAGAAATAGACTCCTCGTAGAAAAAACGATTCGTGATAGGTGCTGTCCTTAAAAATTGTGTCTAGGTAAGTCGTCAAAGAATTGCGAAGTCTGGCGAATTCAATGGGAAATAAAAATCTTCCCTCTTGTTGATTTAAGTTTTCTTGATTGCCAGAAGTTAAAAGCGTGGCTCGAATTTTATTGAGATAGTCAGAGACATGATTGAAAAGTTCTTGCGACCAGGATGAAGTATAGCTGGTATCCAAGGTATAAGGACATGACCATCCCACCATATCTTGATAATTTTGCGGATTTAAAGCACCCACAAACTGTTTAAATCCAGGAATTGCATCACTTTTTGTCACCAAGATATAGATAGGAATTTTCATACCCAAGGTATTTTGCAATTTCCACAATTGTGTATGTAAATGTTGCGCCCGCGCGGTGATATCAGATTCAGAATAGTTAAGATTGTCTAACAGTTCGTCCGCTGGTAAGGTGAGGATAATGCCATCAAGAGGACGACGGGGGCGCACACGTGTCAAAAGATTTAAAATATAACCATACGTTTTTTCATCGGACGCCAAGTGATCTTTGTCCAAAAAGTATTTACCTTTGACATCCATCACGACACCTTGATCAAAGAAATACCAATTTAATTTGGTATGTTCAGGCGAGGTTTCGTCGCTAGGTCTGCCAATGGGAAGCTCAAGATCTAAATCATTCAGCAAAGTGGTTTTGCCACTTCCTTCGACACCGATCATTAAATACCAAGGCAGATCATACTGAGAGGTCCGCGTTCCCAAATAAGTTTTTAAAATTTCTACGGTGTGCTTAAAGCTTGAAGACACATCATCTTTATCAACCCAGCCAAATTCTCTTTGAAGTGACTGTCGTCTGAAAGAAAATTTGTCCCTCAAATAAGCCATTTTCTCCCGAAAGGTTTGACCCTCTTCATCGCTTTTTTGGGGTGCCCGTGTCCACGTTTTCTGACGCAACCGCCGGGCAATTGACCGACTTATAAACCAAATAATAAAGATGATCAGGACAATACCTATTAAAAGGGCAAAGAAATAGATCTCTGTCAAATAGGGCTGTAGAGCATTGAGTAAATTATCGATCATTTTGCCTTAATCCTGGGTCATGGGTAAGCTGAAAATATGGTTGGTTACACGATTGAGGGGCGCAATGGTGGTGGCCCAAATACCAATATAGCTGATTGACGTAATGATTTGTCTTTGATATTTTGAGTGAATGAGTTACGGATATAGCATAGATTTAAGGGAACGTGTTCTGTTTTATATTGA
>JBPBPI010000195.1:0-6871 GCA_050954885.1 Janthinobacterium lividum
TATATTGACCGCCAGATCAAGCGCGAAGAGGAAGAACGCGCGGCGAATGATCGTATGATAATCGCCAACCGGACGAAGAGCTTCTTCGACCGCAAAGGCACACTGATTGCGGGCATCACTTCCATTCTGACAATCGCGATTGCCTTGTGGGGCGTGCTCCATGGAATGAAACCATGAAAAAACTCGGACAACATCTGGAAACGGTGATGGACCTTGCCGAAACGCTCGGCAGGTTCATCCGGCTATACGTCATTTTTTCTGGCTACCTCCTGGCCGTTATCGTTCCGGTAACGCTGTCGATCTTGGTTTACAAAATCGTGCAGGTAGAACGTATTCCCGGCGTGGTGATCGAGCGTATTACCGCCGATCAGTTCGTGGTGGAAGCGGATAGTCAGATCAAGCTGACAACAACTCTGGATGTCCATGAAAGTTGTGTCGCGTCGTTGTCTCGTGGGCTCGCCCGTAAAGACCCAGCAGATTCCAACAATTACGACATCCAGATATTGGCGTCTGCGCCGTTACCGAATACTGCTTCGTTGCTCGCGCTCGACAGCGACAAAGGATCGGTGCTTGTGCAGGACCGCAAGACCGACGTGCGGCATGTCCACGTGACAAGCTGGCTGGCGCTGCCGACAAGTCTTCAGAAAGGTGACGGCTGGCACTACGTCGAAGTTTTAAGCCAACAGGCGTGCGGCTGGTTTCATGGCTGGTTGCCGATCACGACAACCACGCTGATCGGCCCGCCCGTTGTAATTCGCTAAACGAACTTCCGGATTTCCGGCAAGAGCGTTGTCCGGCTACACGGACCTGGAGAACCGATATGCGAACTGCTCTGCTCGCAATCTTCGTTGCCACCCTGGCCGGACCGGTGTTCGCCGCGCCAACGCCGCAGCCGCCGCCGACGCAGCAGACCCAGCCGACACATCCCGGCGACACGACGGACGGCCTGAACGACGGCACGGGCCTGTAACACCGTGGCGCGGTCTTCGGATCGCGCCATTTTAAGGAGCGACGACGTGAGTAAGAACGGTCCGGTATACGCGAACAAGGTTGTCGGTGTCGAAGGCGGCTACAGCAACAGTCCGGCCGACAGCGGCGGCGAAACGATATTTGGCGTGACCGCAGTCGTCGCCCGTGCCAACGGCTATAACGGCGCCATGAAGGACATGACGCGCGGCGCCGCGCTCGACATCTTCAGCAAGCAGTATTTCGTGCAGCCGATGTTCGACCAGATCGATGACATGATCCCGTCGCTCGGCTGGCCCATGTTCCAGCTTGGAATCAACATGGGTTCCGGCACGGTCGGCGAGTTCCTACAGCGGTCGCTCAACGTGCTGAATTACGCCGACGCCAAGTCGCCGAAGCCGTGGCACGACCTGACCATTGATGGCAACACCGGGGCCGTGACGCGGCTCGCGCTTGCCGCGTTCGTGAAGCAGCGCGGTAAGCTCGCCGCGCCGACCATTGTCGGCATGGTTCGTGCGCTTGCGTCCGTGCGCTACATCACCCTGGCCGAAGCTGCGCCGAAAGACGAACAGTTCGAATACGGCTGGCAGATCAATCGCGCGCTGGAGATCTCCTGACATGGGCAAGTTCCAGGCGGATGCAACAACCATTGTAGGGCTGGCGGTGTTCGTCGGCATTACCGTGGCGCTTGTGCTGGGCAAAATCCACATCGACGCATGGCTGGCAGTATCGTCGAGCTGCATTGTTCTGGTGGGCGTGAAACAGACAATGGCTCCGATGCAGCAGAACAACGCGAAGAACCAGATTGTTCTTCCGCCAGAACAGGAGGAAAAGAAGTAGGGCTGCTCCGGTCTTTCCTTTTCCTCTTTGTCAGGACTAAACGAAATGGCACTTTACACCACGATCAAATCGGTGATTGTCCACCGAGCCGACCAGACGATCACACCACCGATTGGCTACACGTTCGACTATACGGACGTGGAAGTGCAATCGTATCTCGCGCTCGGCTACATCCGGTTGCCGGTTGCCGGCGATCCGCCATTCCCGGCAGACAGCTCGGCGTCGTCGCTGACCGTGCCGAACAATTTCGCCGACGCGAGCTGTCTGGTGACGACAGCGGGCGTCGACATCCTACCGTTCACACCGCGCAAGCGGCTTGTCTGGCGCAACACGGATCTCATAACGCCGGGCTTCACAGCGGGCGGCGTCGTGGTCTGGCTGCGTTGGGGAACCAAGGCGCTGTTCCCGGCCGCTGTCGGCGGGCTCGGCTCGTTCGCCATCCTGGCCGGTGACGCGCACGAAGAGACCTACGCGGTCAACCAGGGCGCATTGAACGGCATCGCCGAGTCCGGTGCCGGTGTCCATTTCCAGGTCGAGGTTTATTCCTGATGTTGAAATCCCTTCGTATCGGGCTGCTCGCGGCGACCGCGCTCTTGCCCGTTTCGGCATACGCTGCCGATACTCTCTCTCTTGACGCTGCGCGGATCGGTCCGGCCATCAACGCGTATCTCGCGTTGCACGGCGTCAGCGGAGCGACCGGTGGCATCACAACCGCGCAGCTCAATAGCGCCGTGGCCGCAGAAGCGACTCGTGCCACAACGGCCGAAACGCTCAAGGCTGCTGCTGCCGATCTGACGACGGAAGTTGCTCGTGCCAAGACGGCCGAAGGGCTGGCGGCTACTACGGTCAGCGTGACGACAGAAACCACCAGGGCGACGACGGCGGAAGGCACGAAGGCGGCTGTTGCGGATCTGGCAACAGAGACTACGCGCGCCAAGACGGCCGAAGGTCTGCTCGCCACCGTTACCGCCCTGTCCGCAGAAGTCACCAGGGCAACGACGGCAGAAGGCACGAAGGCGGCTGCGGCTGATCTGACGACGGAGACCACGCGCGCCAAGGCCGCAGAGACAAGCGCGTCATCTGCCTTGGCGGCGGAAATCACGCGCGCAGAAAGCGCCGAAACTGCGGCAGGCACGTCCGGCGCGCTGTCGGCCGAAGTGACGCGGGCAGAAGCGGCCGAAGGCTTGCTGGCGCCGACAACGGCGCTGACGGCCGAAACGACCAGGGCGACGACGGCGGAAGGCACGAAGGCGGCTGCTGCCGACCTGACGACGGAAGTCACCCGTGCGAAGACGGCAGAAGGCACACTGGCGACAGCGACGGCGCTGACCACGGAGACTACCAGGGCGACGACGGCGGAAGGCACGAAGGCGGCTGCGGCAGACCTGACGACGGAAGTCTCGCGTGCCAAAACGGCCGAAGGGCTGCTCGCCACCGTCACGGCGCTGACCGCCGAGACTACCAGGGCGACGACAGCGGAAGGCACGAAGGCGGCTGCTGCCGACCTGACGACGGAAACCACGCGCGCCAAAGCAGCGGAAGGACTGGATGCAACGGTCGTTTCGCTGACCGCTGAAACCACCAGGGCGACAACGGCAGAAGGTCTGTTGGCGTCAACCGTCAACCTTAACGCCGAAGTCACCCGCGCCAAAGGTGTTGAAGCACTACTGGCTCCGTTGAGCAACGCACAGCTCACAGGCATTCCGACCGCGCCGACCGCCGCTTGCACCACCACGGGCACGACGCAGATCGCCACAATCGCCTTCGTGATCGCGTGCGCGCCGAGCGCCACATCGACAAGCACCTCGGCAAGCAGCTCTACCGGCGATTTCACCGTTGGCGGAAACGTGGTCCTCGCCACCAGTAACGCGGTTTATTTCGAAAACGGGACAGCTAAAGCCGGCAACTATATGTCGAACCAGGGCGGCGCCGTTGAGATCGACAGCGATGACGGGACCGGCCGGCGCGGCGATTTAACGCTCCGGAATCTCTACAGCAACGGCGCCATTCAGATCGGCGGCGGTGTGGTTTCGCCTGTTCCGAAATACACAGCAGCGTTCACCTTCACGGCCGCAATGCACTATGTCGACGCGGATGCCACCAGCGCCGCCGTGGTCGGCACGCTTCCAGCATGCGTTGCGGCGAACGCCGGTCAGGAGTTCAAGCTCAAAAAGCGGGACTCGTCGACAAACGCCGTTTCCTACCAAGCGGCCGGGACGGACACCATCGACGGCCTGTCGAAGGTGAGCATCACCACACAATACGCCGTCGTATCTGTCGTGTGCAGCTACGATGCAGGCGTTTGGGATCGGGGGTTCTGACTATGCGTAATTTCCTCTTTGCCAGCGTCGGCATCGCCGCTGTTCTGTTCGCGACATCCTCCGCACGTGCGGACTATGATCCGAGTCTGGCACTGGTTGCGCCAAGTGTTGGTGCAGCAAGCGGTATCGCGCCGCTCGACGCAACCAAGCTTGTGCCGGTGGCGAATTTACCTATCGGCACCGGCAGCACGAATGTCATGGGCGGCGCCGACTCGCGCGTCGTCACCGCGCTCCAGCCCGCCATCATCGGCGCCGCCAGTGGTGCTGCGCCGCTTGACGCGACCAAGCTGGTCCCGGTTGTCAATCTCCCGCTTATCACCGTCGCAATGGGTGGCACAGGCGCCAAGACGGCAGCAGCGGGCCTAACGGCGCTCGGCGGCGCTCCGTTGCTTTCTCCGGTGTTCACAACTCCCACGGCCGCTGCGACGCCTGCGTGCACCACCACCGGCTTGGGGCTCGCCACGCTCGACTATGTGAAGAACTGCGGCACGGCAAGCAGCTCTACCGGCGATTTCACCGTGGCCGGAAATTTGGTCCTCGCCACCAGTAACGCGGTTTATTTCGAAAACGGGACCGCTAAAGCCGGCAACTATATGTCGGATCAAAACGGTTCTGTCGAGATTGACAGCGATGACGGGACAGCTCGCCGTGGCGATCTCGTGCTCCGAAATCTCTATAGCAATGGCATTGTTCAGACACCGAGCCTGAACGCGAACGGCAACGTGCAGTATGCCATCGTGGCTAAGACGGCATCCTACACCATTGCCGCCGGCATGCACCTGATCGACGCTACTGCTGCAAGCGCCATCGACACGGGCACGTTGCCGGCATGCCTCGCAGCGAACGCCGGTCAGGAGTTCAAGGTCAAGAAATTGGACTCCACGACTTACGCGGTCGGCTTCACGGCGGCAGGAACCGACACAATCGACGGCACGGCATCGGTCAGCACCACGACACAGTATGCGGTCATCACCGTGACATGCAGCGCAACAGCCGGAAAGTGGGATCGCGGGTTCTAACAACAAAACAACATCAGCTCTTGCCACTGAAAGCCAGTCATGAAACTTTTCTGTAACTTAGTTCTTGCTTGGCTGCTACTGGTCGGGCCAGCGGCAAGAGCCGATTATCCAGGTCCGCTGATCACCGGCACCAGTGCCACACTATACGGAAGCGGCCAGCCGTCGTCTTCCGTAGGGACGGTGGGCCAGAGCTACCTAGACCTTGTGACTGGTTCGGCTGGGTCTGGCTTCTGGACGCGCTCGGCCACTGGTTGGACACAAGTGGGCACGCTCAACGCGCCCACTTTGTCACCTGTTCTTACGCAAACTCTTCCATCGGTGACGTCCTTTTTCGTCGGTGCGAACATCACCGATCTTGCTTCCGGTTCGGTTTTTCCCGGAGTAGCGGGAACCGATTACGGAGTTCCGAAGCAAACGGATATTACCTATCTCGCGAGTCGCGGTGAAAAGGTAATTCGTCTTCCGGTGTTTTGGGAGCGACTACAACCGACTTTGAACGGCGCCCTTGACCCGGCGTATCTTAGCTACATCACATCGGCAGCTACCTACGCCTCTTCAGTTGGTTCGGGAATTATCCTGGACGTGCACAACTATGGCGGCTACAGCAACGCCGGGACATTAGGTTCAACCGGCCTCCCCTACACGGCGTTCGCAGACCTTTGGGCGCGCATCAGCACGGCCCTGGTCAACCAAGCAGGCGTCATCGGCTACGACCTGATGAACGAACCCATTTCGCTTGGTAGCAATTTGCAGCCGGCCATGCAGGCGGCTATTACCGCGATCCGTGCAAAAGATACTTCGCACCGGATCTTCGTTGAAGGCGATGGCTATTCCGGCACGGGCTCCTGGACGAGCTATTCGGAAAATGCCGCGCTTTATACGCTGACCGATCCGTCAGGATTGCTCACGTATGAAGGGCATATGTATAACGACTGTGACAATTCGGGCACGCACTCGAATTGGGCTTTGCAGAGCACCGATCCATCTTTGGACAAGACTGGAACGACTTGCACGTCGGCGCAGGCTGTTACTGTTACGACCGGTGTAGACCGGTTGAAGCCGTTCGTTGGTTGGTGTTCGACGCACGCCGTTTCTTGCATGATCGGCGAGAATGGTGTCGGCAGTGATCCTTCTTGGATAACGGCAGAAGACAACAATCTCGCCTACCTCAAGGCGAACAACATCGGGGAAATCTATTTCACCGCTGGCGGATTCTACTCGGCCTATGCGTTCGGTATCGAGCCGCAATCAACAGGTCAGCAGCCGGGTAACGTCATTGACACGCCGCAGCAGGGCGCGCTTGAGCATTACAGCGGCGTCAACAATTCGGTCTACGGTGTTTCCGGCCCGACGTATGGGACATCTGGTGCCGTCTCAACAGCCTTCACAATCACGGTGCATGGCTATATCGCTGCTGCGACCACGATCACGCCGAACGACAACAGCGCGGGTGGCACCTTCTCACCGGCTTCGACGACGCTGCCCGTGGGGGATAACGCTTCTGCAACTTTCACCTACACGGCGCCCGGCGCGGCTCTGTATAAGATCAGCTTCACAAACAACCAAGGCTGGACGAACCCGGCCAGTGTTGGCTATTCGACTCGTGTGGACCTTCTGAAGGAAGTTGCGGCCGGCTCTGGCGCTACTCCGGTCAACATCCTTTCCTTGCGTTGCGTCAACACGGCCTGGGTGAACCCCATTGTCAATCTGCGGCGTGACAGCGAC
>JBPBPI010000196.1:0-10674 GCA_050954885.1 Janthinobacterium lividum
AGTGGATCCGGAATATAGTCATCTCGTCCATCTCTCGTGCTCAGCCCGGCTATCCCTTCTTTCCCCCCTGGCCAGTGGGTGTTCTGTCAGCTCTTTTTGCAGCTTCTCCTGCGACTGCTTTTGCCTTTTCTGCAGCGGCAGCGATAGCAACACTATGCCGGCGCTGCTTCATCTCTTCCTGTGGTTCTTTGGCTTTTGTGCTCCTAGGGCTGCAGCAGCGGAAGAGGGATTGGAATGGCACGCATCTCCGTTCAAGGTTCGGTACGAATCCTCTCACCCCCATTTCCCCATTGTACTGGCAGACAGACAGCTGATGATAGCAGCTTGGGAAGGACACAAGACGGGACGTACATGCAATCCATCACCGTCGCTTCAAGGACCCGGGACGCCTGGATATACACTCGCAAGGAGGCACTGCTGCCGGCATGGAATATGGAACCATGGAACTCGGCGCCACACCACCTCTGCCTTCCCCTCAACAGACTTCGAACAGGCCGTTAACGGCGCTGAGATGGCCAACTTCTTCAGCAGCGGCCGAGTCTGGACCCATGGAACTCGCGTCTTCGTGCAGGCTTCGCAACTTGCGGCGTTCAAGTCATAGACCATCTGCTTCCACTCCATGCCGGATCTACCACTGATGGTGGTTTGCGCCCATGGACCTGCCTGTACGCCAACTTCGTCACCTCGTCTCTTCCGACCACACAGACAAAGTGCTCTCCCACATCCATCACGGCATTACCACTGACAAGACCATCCTCCTCCATGGCGGCATCTCCCGGCCTGCTATTTCTCCGCCGTACACGTCCGGATTCTGGATCCAGCTCACCGTCTTCACAAACTGTACCGATAGCATACGTATCACTACTGAGGAGATATCTGGGCCGGCTCTTTTTATTCTGTCCTCCTCCGCCCCCGAAGCTATACAGCGCGCTAACGCTACCAAGATAGGGCTCGCGGCAGGTGTTTTGGAAGGATATGATGGAATGCCACCAGGTATGCCATCTTGAGGCCGGCATTACATGGGCGAATACATGGGGCAAGAGCCAGACTGAGATGGATGTTGGAGGCTGGATGATGAGCCGATTGGGAGTCGAGAATACGAGGATAGGGCTGAACGCGTGGGTCAGAGAGCGCAGCACATCGGTGGAGGGGAGCAGGATTGTAGGACTGCGTTCTCGACGGGCCTGGTTCTCGAAGCTGTGATCGAGATACTGTACAGTACGCTGCCAGTCCTGAGTCCTAGATCTACGCATGCCAGTCTCAAGTCCTAGATCTACGCATACGTCTGGAAAGCTCTGCCGACATCGAACATTGCGCCTTGGACAAACAGCGTGTCCCTTGTTAGCCTGCCCCTCCTTCTCTGATCACCTCGCTGATTTCATATATAGCCTTATCCCATTCGGACCTGGGGTCGAGGATACTTCTAATACGTGTAACCATACTCCCAGACATCGCTTCCTCAACACTGCAATCCTGTTATCATACGGTCCCTCATGTAGCTTCCTATTACCATCTTTCTTCCCCCGCCTTCGCATGTTCTGCACAAAGACCTTCTTCATTTCCCTGACTCCTTATGCTTCCTTGCACGTCCAATTCACGTACGTTTTATTGAACAGCTTCATAAAGGTCTGTAGATGCTTGCCTTACCTATGGGAATTGGCCGTTCTTCTATTCGTTCTTCTCTTGAGCGTTCTTCTCTTGTATAGTAACGGTCTCTCCGGCGGTAGTCTTCTGCGTGATAGTCTCTTTTTCGAGGTGTGCCTGAGTAGTTCCCTTCTCCTTTGCTCGATAGTGGATCCGGAATCTAGTCACCTCGTCCTTCTGAATTCTCATCCTCAGCCCAACCATCCCTTCTTCCCCTACGCCAGCGGGTGTTCCGTCAGCTCTTTTTGCAGCTTTTATTTTCATTTTTTTTTTTAAATTCTATACGTCTTGTCTGAGTCTGTGACGGTGTAAGACGAGGGAATTTCTTCCGCGTGTTTGTGTGTAAGCCTTTAGCACCAATGTCTACGCTACCTTGGTCTGATATGTACTTTGTTTTGGTGAGGGTCAATCCTCTGCGGCTGCTTTTGCCTTTTCTGCAGTGGCAGCCACAGCAGCAATATGCCGGCGCTGCTTCATCTCTTCCTGCTTCTGTAGCGCCTGGTCCTTTGTCTTTTTTGCTCCTAGGTCTGCAGAAGCGGCGGTAGTATCTTGCCGTTCGTTGTTATATTGCTCTTGGAGCGTCTTGCCTGTCTGGTCTTAGATCTCCTTTCCTTCTGGTCTTGAAGCGCTACCTGCTGCTCCCGAAGGTCCTGGAAGGTCTTATGTCTTTGCTGCTGGAGCGTCTTCTTTTGCTGGTCCCGGAGCGCTTGTTCCGCCTGGAAGTCTTGTTCAAGTACCTGATAACGCCTCCTGGCTATGATTATAGCGATTTTCTCAGCTATCTATTCATGGAATTCAGATTGTTTGCTGAAGAGCTTGAAAGCTGTTTAGTCTGCGTTCCCTTGCCGACGTCGAAGTAAATCCGCAAAGGTCTCTCGTTGCTTGCTTTTCGGAACTGGCCGTTCTTCTCTGTTCCTCTCTGGGGCGTTCTTCTCTTGCATGATAACGGTCTCTTCGGCAGTAGTCTTCTGCGCAGTAGTTTCTCCTCTAATGTGCGCCCGAGTGGTCGCCTTCTCCTTCGCTCGTCCTCCCTGATGACCATAGGAATCACAGCCTCCAAATTAAATTAGCACTTCTTCATAAGATTAGTTGCAAGGATTACCTCAAGAGTCAACTCGTTGTCGATGACGTACTTAGAGTCGAAATTATATATGATGATGCAGTCGAGTATTTGTTTAGTGATTCTAGCACCTGTTTAATCATTGCAATTGTCCAAGCTTGATTTTAAAATAAGTCACTTGATAATTGATTGTGTTGAATGCAGCGCCTTGCCTACCTACCCACGCGAGACTGGCTATCTTGCAGAGAGTCTTCACTTGAAATATCAATCGAGGGGACAGACACTTGACCGTTTTATGTCTTGTTGACCCGTCCTATAGCCTCGTCTATGCTTTCTTCTATTGTCGACGCCTCCTCTACAACATAGTCATCTGCGTGCTCTGGCTTAAGACCCTTCGGCAACTCGTCGCCATAATTTCTTATGTTATAGCTCCTTGCTCTCTGGTGCTGATGCAAGCTGTGTTCATAAAATCTAGGATGGCTGCCTTGCCCTCATCTGAAAAAAAGAGCTGTTGAATTGTTGGTTTGTGGGCTTGGTATGGAATGGCCCTGTTGTATCAAATGACTTTGTGGACTGGGTGGGAGTAGCTGAGCTTATGGATCCTGGATGCATAGTCTCTGGCCCCATTTACCTCTCGATCTATAACAAGGCCCCATCCCACCAAACAATTACAGATATGGATGTCTAGTACAACGATAAGGATTTTTCTACTCAATATAAATAAATCTAGTACAAATACTGAGACAGCACTCCAAATTTGCACCTACCAACAATATTGATATTGTTGCTATCCAAGAGCCCTATCTTACCCCCCTACAAAATCATGATAAAGATCAAGACCAATCCAGTAAAAGAGCTATCAACCAGCCCTCCTTCTTACAGGACCTCTCCCCAGCTATCAGTAACAACAGGCCTAGAGTGAATTTCTCTATCTCAAAATTCACTAAAGTACAAACCACTCTAATCAGATATAACAACAACAATTATTCAGACTTCCTAGCATTGAATGTCAAATTCCATGAACATGATCTCTAGCTTCTCAATTTATCCAAGCAAGGACACCCTTCCACTTTAACCTCAGTTTTCAAGGACACAGATATTGCCCCTTACAAACAGTCCTTTTTACAGGGTAACATCAATTCACACCACCCTATGTGGGCGATGGTGACTTCAGGTGGTACCATGAGAAGTTCCAGCACGAGGATGCCAACCTTGACTGCACCTGCGGGAAGCCTAAGTCTCCCTCACACATTGTTAGCTGTCGCAAGACACGACGCCTCTTCCATCTGTGGCCACAGCCGCCACGCCTGGCCACCCAGCCAGCACCCACCATTCCCGTCCACAAGCAGGATAAGATGAAATACCTGGGCTGGCTCATTCAGACGCCGACCGCATTCTCAGACTTCCTTAGAGTTACGGAGTTCTACTCCAAGATCTGCCCGCGTTAAACGCGCCGGGCACTTAGCACTCTTTGGCTCTGCTCTTTTCTTCGATTTTTCTTTGCGTTCTTACTTTTTCCTTTGTTGCCCTAACGGGCTTGATACGTTCTGTCTTCCATGACAACATTCGCGCCTGTAAGCCTGTCGGCTATGACCTCGGTCACCTCTGTACGTCGCTTTTGAGCTCTGCACTTATTATGTGATTCCATTTGCGTTGAAGTAGGACACTTTCGACCGGCCCTTTGGCCAACTTTTCTGAACCAGTCCTGCTTTCTTTCGGCCTTCTATGTATGTAACTCCGTAGCTTAGCACGTCTATATCTTCCCTGGGAGATCAACAGGGCCCTGAGGGGCCCGACAGACGTTAATAAAAATCATCATCATGACCCTATGTGGGCGGCCCACCAAAACAGTCGAAGGTACAATACAATCACGAACGCGCGCCCATTCTGCAGTTACGAACGCGCGCCCTCCAAACACTACGCATTGCTGCACCATTATCTCGCGACTCGGACTCAGGTAGCAGCTCGGGGAGGGGAGGATTCAATACATGTGCTGACGAGGACAGATCACCACAATGGCCACCACTGCCCGCAGCCTTCTGCAATCCATCGCGCGTCCATCAGACTGAATCAAAGCTCATCAGCGCTACGGTTTCTGCATCATGATCTCGCAGCTTGAATTCAGGTGCCAGCTGGAAGGGGAGGATATAATACATGTGCTGACGAGGACAGATCACCACACAATCGCCACCACGAAACCGGGCCACGGCCACGGCCACGGCCACCTCCAGCACTCCTACCCTCCTATCACGCATACGTTCACCTCAAATACAAAGCACAAAGGAAGGCTAAGGGCGCTCGAGTTGTGGTGCAGCTCGCGACACCAAATGTCAGGCTTGCTGGCGACCGGAATAACACGGATATGGGGTGAAAATTTCGTACGAATATCCAGGACCCTCGTTGTACTGGCAGAGAGCTAATGATAAACTGGTTGAACAGGATACAGGACCAGACGTAGATGCAATCCATCGCCGTCACTTCGAGAACCCGCGACACATCTACGAATAGAAAGGAAGAGCCAACGGATCATTACACATTTTTTGGACAGCGCTTCAAGGTCGATTGGGAAGAACACATACACGGAATATGGGTAGACGTGAAGAACATGATAGCTGCGGCTCAAGTTCTTTGGTACAACAGATACGTGTGGTGATGGAAGTGCTGCGAGTACAGATTTTTGCTGCGGCCAGCGTTTCTGCTACTGCTAATTTCTCTCTATCTGCTGCAATGGACAAGCCCACCTTCCATTAAAGGTCCGGTACGAATCCTCTTCGCCCCCATTATACTGGCAGACAGCTGATGATAGCAGCTTGGAAAGGACACAAGACGGGACGTACATGCAATCTATCACTATCACTTCAAGGACCGGGGACGCTTGGATATACATGGGCAAGGAGGCACTCGATCTGTGCTGGCATTAGCGTCTGAAATTCTCCTATGCAGCTCGCATTATAGAAGTCAGCAATGTACCTGGCCGTCGGGAACTCCAAGGCCAGCTTGAGGCCGGCAATACATGGACAAATACAAGGGGCGAGGGCCAGACTGAGATACGTGTTAGGCTTTGGGAGCGAATTGGAAGTCGAGAAGAGAGAGGGCTGAACGCGTAGGTCAGAGAGCGCAACACATTGGTTGAGGGAGTAGGATTATAGGGTCTATGTTCTCGAAGTAGTCAGCGGCAGTCTTCTGCGCCGATAGTCTCTTCCCCAAGGTGCGCCCGAGTAGTCCCCTTCTCTTACGCTTGATAGTGGATCCGGAATATAGTCATCTCGTCCATCTCTCGTGCTCAGCCCGGCTATCCCTTCTTCCCCCTCTTGGCCAGTGGGTGTTCTGTCAGCTCTTTTTGCAGCTTCTTCTGCGACTGCTTTTGCCTTTTCTGCAGCGGCAGCGATAGTAGCACCATGCCGGCGCTGCTTCATCTCTTCCTGTGAGCATTTGGCTTTTGTGCTCCTAGGGCTGTAGCAGCGGAAGAGGGATTGGAATGGCACGCATCTCCGTGCAAGGTTCGGTACGAATCCTCTTCACCCCCAACTCCCCATTGTACTGGCAGACAGACAGCTGATGATAGCAGCTTGGAAAGGACACAAGACGGGACGTACATGCAATCTATCACCGTTGCTTCAAGGACCCGGGACGCCTGGATATACACTCGCAAGGAGGCACTGCTGCCGGCATGGAATATGGAACAATGGAACTCGGCGGCACACCACCTCTGCCTTCCCCTCAACCAGACTTCGAACAGGCCGTTAACGGCGCTGAGGTGGCCAACTTCTTCAGCAGCGGCCAAGTCTGGACCCATGGGACTCGCGTCTTCGTGCAGTCTTCGCAACTTGCGGCGCTCAAGTCATAGACCATCTGCTTTCACTCCATGCTGGATCTACCACTGATGGTGGTTTGCGCCCATGGGCCTGCCTGTACGCCAACTTCGTCACCTCGTCTCTTCCGACTACACAGACAAAGTGCTCTCTCACATCCAGCACGGCATTGCCACTGACAAGGCCATCCTCCTCCATGGCGGCATCTCTCCGCCTGCTGTTTCTACGCCGTACACGTCCGGATTCTGGATCCAGCTCACCGTCTTCACAAACTGCACCGATAGCATACGTATCACTACTGAGGAGATATCTGGGCCGGTTCTTTTTATTCTGTCCTCCTCCTCCATCGCCGAAGCTATACAGCGCGCTAACACTACCAAGGTAGGGCTCGCGGCAGGTGTTTTGGAAGGATATGATGGAATGCCACCAGGTATGCCATCTTGAGGCCAGCATTACACGGGCGAATACATGGGGCGAGAGCCAGACTGAGATAAATGTTGGAGGCTGGATGATGAGCGGACTGGGAGTCGAGAATACGAGGAGAGGGCTGAATGCGTGGGTCAGAGAGTGCAGCACATCGGTGGAGGGGAGCAGGATTGTAGGACTGCGTTCTCGACAGGCCTGGTTCTCGAAGCTGTGATCGAGATACTATACAGTACGCTGCCAGTCCTGAGTCCTAGAACTAAGCATGCCAGTCCCAAGTCCCAGATCTACGCATGCCAGTCCCAAGTCCTAGATCTACGCATACGTCTGGAAAACTCTGCCGACATCGAACAGTGCGCCTCGGACAAACAGCGTGTCCCTTGTTAGCCTGTCCCTCCTTCTCTGATCACCTCGCTGATTTCATATCTAGCCTTATCCCATTCGGACCTGGGGTCGAGGATAGTTCTAATACCTGTAACCATACTTTCAGACATCGCTTCCTCAACACTGCAATCCTATTATCATACGGTCCCTCATGCAGCTTCCTATTACCATCATTCCCCCCCCCCCCCACCTTCGCATGTTCTGCACAAAGACCTTTTTCATTTCCCTGACTCCCTATGCTTCCTTGCACATCCAATTTACATACGTTTTATTGAACAGCTTCGTAAAGGTCTGTAGATGCTTGCCTTGACTGTGGGAACTGGCCGTTCCTCTATTTGTTCCTCTCTTGAGCGTTCTTCTCTTGCATAGTAATGGTCTCTCCGGCGGTAGTCTTCTGCGTGATAGTCTCTTTTTCGAGGTGTGCCTGAGTAGTCCCCTTCTCCTTTGCTCGATAGTGGATCCGGAATCTAGTCAACTCGTCCTGCTAAGTTCTCATCCTCAGCCCAACCATCCCTTCTTCCTCTACGCCAGCCGGTGTTCCGTCAGGTCTTTTTGTAGCTTTTATTTCAATATTTTTTCAATGTTATTTACGTCTTGTCTGAGTCTGTGATGATGTTAGACCAGGCAATTTCTTCCGCGTGTTTGTGTGTGGGCCTTTAGCACCGATGTCTACGCTAAGTTGGTTTGATATGTACTTTCTTTTGGTGAGGGTCAATCCTCTGCGGCTACTTTTGTTGCTGGAGGGATTATGATCTGTCTGAGGATCTTGGCTGGGTATATTGTGAAGTAATCCTGCGGCCCTTTCTGGCTGCTGCTGAATATTGCTTGAGAAGGCTACTGCACCAATCCTTCTTGACGAAGTACCTGGGCTTATGGATCCTGGATGCATGGTGTCTGGTCCCATTCACCTCTCAGTCTACAACAATTCCACCAAAAAATTACAGATATGGATGTCTACTACAACGATAAGGATCTTTCAACTCAATGTATTCTAAACTAGTACAAATACCGAGACAGCACTTCGATTTGCACCTACCTACCAACAATATTGATATTCTTGCTATCCAAGAGCCCTATCTTGCCCCCCTACCAAAGTATGATGGAGATCAAGAACAATCCAGTAAAAGAGCTATCAATTACCCCTCCTTCTCACAGGACCTCTCCCCAGCTGTCAATAACAACAGGCCTAGGGTGACTTTCTCTATCTCAAAATTCACCAAAGTACAAACTACTCTAATCAGATATAACAACAACAATTATTCAGACTTCTTAGCATTGAATGTCAAGTTGCATAAACGTGATTTCTAATTTCTCAACTCCCACACGCAAGGACACCTTTCCACTTTCACCTCAGTTTTCAAGGACACAGATATTGCCCCTCACACAAAAGCCTTTCTACTGGGTGATTTCAACAACGCCAACCTATGTAGAAGGCCCACCACTAATAGGTTTACAAGCTTTCCAGAAATTGTAGATTAGGCAGCCAACCAAGATCCCCAATTACTCAATACGCCTAGAGCACACACTTTCTACAGGAGGCAACATGACTAGAAGCAGCATCGTTAATCTCTCGTTTGCCTCTCCGGGCCTAGCAGCAAAACTAGACTCCTGGGCTACCACCAATCTGGTTACTTGCCAATATACAATACTATCCAGAACTGGCAAAGCCCATTTTTAGCAACACTCCTACCCCACTTACAGATCCCATGGACAAAGCAGCATAAGCACTCACTTCAGGCATACAGAAAGCAGCTTAAGCATGTATTCCCTTTGTAAAATAGGAATGCAAGGAAAGCTAAGGTGGACAGAGGAACCCAGTCAGGTTAGTGAGAAGCAAAACAAAGCTAGAGCTCACCTTCAGAACAACAGATGACAAGAGGAAAACTCCACAAAAAAGATCTTATGAGA
The DNA here is from genome assembly GCA_050954885.1 of Janthinobacterium lividum. GTDB lineage: Bacteria > Pseudomonadota > Alphaproteobacteria > Caedimonadales > Caedimonadaceae > JBPBPI01. The sequence goes on from JBPBPI010000196.1 coordinate 9,232, forward strand.
AGAAATATCTATCTTTTAGCTAATGCAAACTTCCCGATGAGTGTAAAGAGAGCGAAGGCTAGGCACTCGAATGACTTCCTCACCAAAGGGACTCCTGATGAAATCTGGAAGGCATTCAAATATACTAGCCCCACCAAGCTAGAAAAATTGCAACAGGGTCAAATCTGCCCAAGGGGCCCTTCAAACTGACTTGAAAGACAAATGCTTAGCATTAAGAGAAGGCCTATATCCTATTCCTCCTCAAGCTCGTACCCCTGATTAGATACAATACACACTTTTGAACTAGGAACAGCCCTTGCTCACCAGAAAGGAAATCCTACAGGCCTGTTTAGAAGCATGCATAGGCAAGACTTTAAGACTAGATACCATCTCCTCAGAAATAGTATACCAGAGATTCTTAGCTTGACCAGTTTAGCTCTTGCAAACTCTGTTTAAGCATCACTGCTCTAAACCTGTCTTATGTTGATGATGTTTTAATCTCTATTGCCACTACTGCCCTCAAAATAATATCACCAAATTGCAAATGGAAGCTGACAGACTTCTGTAGGCAGCATCACAAATGGCTATCGAATTTGATGAGAAATATATAGATCTCACAAACTTTACCAAAATTAGAAAACTAACACCAGGATTTAAGTTACAAGAAGGAAAGATGAAGTCAGCCAGGGAGATATCAAATAGGTGGGAATACGCTTTGGTGCCTCTCTCTTATTAAGAAACTTATTAATATTAGAGTAGCCAAAGCTATAGCAGGCCTCTACAAAATATCTATACTCACAAAGACAGAGAGAGATCTTTCAGGATTAACAGTTAGACAGGTATACCTACCACGTGTCTAGAATATTGATTGCTTCGAGTCCCGGGAGAACGCTTCTCGTCTTAGCTTTCCTCCCTTACTAGACGAGTAATAGATATGCCCCGGACAGTAAAAAAGTAATGGTGAGAAGGTAATAGTAAAAAATTGAAGGGGGTACAGCCAGAAAGGTAATGGTAGGAAAGTGAAGATCAAAAGGTAATGGTGAGATGGTAAGAGGAGAAGGGTAAAGGTAAAAAGGTGATGGTGAGAAAACAAGAGTCAAGGGATGAAGATGGAAATGAAAAGATAAGAAAGTGAAGGAAGATAAGAAGATGATAATATAAGGGTAAAATTAAAAGGGTAATGATAAGAGGGTGAAAGTAAAAGGGTATAAATAAAATGGTGATAGGAAAAAAGTGATGAGGTAAGGATAAAATGGTGATAATAAAAGGGTGATGGTAAGATGGTAATGATAAGGAGGTGGAAGTAAAATAGTGAAGTAAAGTATTAAGTAAAATGGTGATAGTGAAAAGGTAGGAGTAAAAAGGTAATGATAGAAAGGTGGTAGTGAAAGGAGATAAGAAGTAAAATAGTGAAGTAAGGGTTAGGGTTAGGGTTAGGGTTAGGGTTAGGGTTAGGGTTAGGGT
>JBPBPI010000197.1:0-3206 GCA_050954885.1 Janthinobacterium lividum
ACAGCCGTTCTCCAGTTCTCAGTTACACCCCGCCACCTGTCCGGATTTTGGCCGGCGCGTCACCAAAATCAGGACTGAGATTGGGTATTAGCTGAATAACCTCACCGTCGTCGAATTGAGGCTGATAAGTTAGCTGTATAGCTGGATTGAGGTGTAATACGTGTTTTCCATCTCTTTGAAGGTTGTGCGCCTAGTAATCCTTGTAATGCCACGTCACGTAGGCCCTCAACAGCGTGAAAACGCGGTCGCCTTGCTCGCTGCCGGTGTGCATACCATACCAGAGATCGCAACGTTGTGCTCAACTACTCGGCAGTCAGTTCATAGGTGGAAGAAGAATCTGAAGTCGTTCTCGACTGCCACTTCACCGTACTGCCGCCCTGGCCCTCCACGTTGTATAGAACCTCCTCAATTCGATGCTCTCTTGCAGCTGTTGTTCGAGAAACCGGATACGTACCTTGATGAGGCAGTAGTATTCTTGTGGGACGAGTTTCGACTACAGGTGTCTTTGAAGACGGTTTCCAAGCACTTGAGGGAGGTGAACTGGTCAAAGAAGAAGGTCAGTAAGGTACTGCTCACTATGAAGAAGCAGCTAGCGGTACTAACTTTGCGTAGACTCGTATACTTGCTGCGCAACGTAGCGAATTCCTTCGAGATGCGTACGTCGTTACGATGTCGCAATACACCTCAGAACAGCTAGTGTTCGTCGATGAGAGCGGTTGCGATACAAGAGCAGGTACTAGGAAGATGGGGTGGTCACCAAGAGGGTTGACACCAGAGAAGATAGTGCTGCTAGCACGTAGTGAGCGATATTCGATACTTCCGGCGTATACAGTGGAAGGGATACTCACTGCTGACGTCTATACCGGTACTACCGACACTGAGGTCTTTGCAGCATGGATTGAAGAGAAGTTGCTGCCTCGTTGTAGCCGATTTCCAGCGCCTCGCTCGGTTGTAGTGATGGATAATGCTTCAATTCATCACTCAGAGCGTATTACTGAGCTGTTCGAGGAGGCTGGTGTAGTGCTAGTTTATCTGCCGCCTTACTCACCGGATTACAACCCAATTGAAGAGTTCTTTGCGCAGCTGAAGGCTTGTATTCGGAAGCACTGGTGTATGTGGGAGGCTGGCGATTTTGGAGAGGTATTTGAAGAGTTTCTAGCGTGGTGTATACGCCTTACTGGCAGCAATGATGCTGCTGCTAGAGGTCACTTTGAGCACTGCGGCTATAGCGTTTGAACAATATCAATTTCCATATCAATGTGCGCGTATCAAGGAGTGCCGTGAATATACCGTACACCAAATTTGGTAGAGAGTTGTACTCAGTTGAACTGAAACTCATGCTTCCACGCCTTCAGATCCTTCACTAATACGAAGGCTACACCACTACGCACCTTCATAGAGATAAGCTCAGCAGCCGTCATGCACCGTAGCTGTACGATGCTAATACAATCATCATCTAGTATCTTCCAGGCCTCCTCAAAGCGCTCCTTCCAGTCATTGCCAACCTTAGCCTTATGCCAGTCAAAGTACGCCTTCAAAGCCTCATCTTGCGCTGGCAGCCGCCATGGCGAGGATACAGGTTCTGTAGGTACCACTGGAGGTGTAATTGGACTGCGGCGGTGCGCATTTGGTACGTTGATAGTGAAGTTTTGAATAGGAGATGAGTGCTGATACCGATTCTTTGACCATCCAGCACCTCCAGCCTCCTCTTTAGCCTTAAGCTCATCCTTCAGTCGTCGAGAAGGATCTTGAAGGCTTGCAACCGGTGGATCAGCTTCAATTTCATGGGCCCATTCACTCCAATCTCTGGCGCAGAGTTTGTAGTGCCGTTGGGTACTTCTATCGATCCAGCAGTGACCTTGCGCATTACCAGCATCACAATTACCAGGACAGTGCCAGCGAGCAACAAGATCGGAGACTCTTCTGCCAATAGCACCAACAACAGCACCTTGCTCTTGGTGAGCCTCAATTGCTCTTGTAGTGACAGTACTGCGAGGCCGGATGCTAGCTAATCTAGGCGCAGGCTCGTATATAACAAGCAACCGAACCTTCACCTTTCCATCGCAGTACTGCAGCCGCCACCCCTCCATCCGTACAGCAAGAAGGTGAAAATCTACAGCTGTAGAGCGTACGTATTCAAGAGGATCTGGTGCCTTCTTCTTCCGTGGCCGGTGGCACTCAGCAATCACCTTGAATGAGGTGATAACTGACAGCGATTTGGCAGCAGCAACTGCAGTAAGCACTGCCTGTAAGGTGTGCTCAAGATACGTATCTGGTGAGGCTCGGAGACTGCTAACTTCATCAACAGCAACATCTTCACCCTTTGGCGACGTCCTAATCCTCCATTTGAGCGACCATGGCAGCAAATCACCTCCAAGATCGTGCTGCATTAGGTAGGACATGCTCTGTTGTGAGGCCGGCAGCAAAATCTCCACTGATGACTCTCTAGGTCCCTCTACAACCTCTGCAACAGCTGCGACCTCAGCAACCTCCGTATCTTCAACCTCTATCACCTCAGCCGGCTGAGCCTTCCTAGCCGGCTTCACCTTCTCATTCTCCTTCCTCTGCCGCTTATTTGACGCTTTTGCTTTTGACGGCGGTGCAGTACGCTTCTTCGGCTGCTTTGAAGAGGAGGATTGCAGCGGCGGCTGCTTTGAAGAGATAGATTGTAGCGGTTGCGGCTGCTGCTGTGAAGAGATAACTTTGGCCGTACGCTTAGGTACACGCTTGCTCAATTGCGAAGGAGGAGGTGGAGTTTGCTGCTGAGTTGCCAACACATCAAGCAATTGCTGACCAGCGGCGGCAGTGGCACTATCAACAGCAGCACTATCAACAGCAGCAGCAGCGGTGACCGTGCAATTCGTACGCTTATTGCGCGCCATGGATTATTACACCTCAATTCAGCTATACAGCTAAGTTGGCAGCCTCAATACTGGATGATTCAATGAATATTGCTAATACCCGTTCTCTGTCTCGGTTTTGGTGGGCGCATCACCAAAATCCGGACAGGTGGCGGGGTGTAACTGAGAACTGGAGAACGGCTGTAGATTTATTGCTGACCATCTGCATGTTCTCCATTGGCGTGTTACTACCGCATATCATCTTTTTATCACATATTGTCAAGCGAATCGTTTACGTGTTCGGTAGTTTCAAATACGCTTCTTGTCATGAACTAGACCTCCCACCTGTACACCCCAACATAACCA
>JBPBPI010000198.1:0-29446 GCA_050954885.1 Janthinobacterium lividum
AAGACTCAGAAAGGACAGAGCCACCCCTTTAAACTTCTTACACAACCTAGATCATAATCTTGCCATTATGTAAAAACATAAACTCATTCAGCTATAGACCATAGGCACTAGGTTTAAAATCAGCGGTTAGAAAAGACTGACTCGAGATCAAGCCAACTCTTTTACCTTTTAAAGCAGCAATTTTTTGTGAGTCACTGAGCAAAACGTCGACACCAGTGATCGGCAACGTGAAGTTCTTTTGTGATGCTTTCATTATTAAATTATTAGAAAACATTTTATTTATTTCTTTTGTAAATCTTTCATTAGCGTATCATTTTTAAGAACAAAAAACAGCATGACAATTGCCAAAGTTATAAAATAGAAAATAATAAAGCCAATATTTTGGAAAGATCCTTGATAGAAATAGCCAGCCAACTGAAGACTGAAAGCCGTCATCATCAAGCGAAATCCTTGAATCATGGCTGATACACGTCCCTTAGCTTCTGGCATAAAATTCAAGCATAGTGGATAAAGAATTGTACTGGGAACAATTTGACCTATACAGAAAATAGTTAAGACAAATGTGATCAATAAGGGACTAGTGCTGTCAACCAATGTTACATAAAGGATCAAAATTAAACTAGAAATGAAAATATATTTTGAAAGGATTAGCATTTTTTTTGATCATATTTGTCGATTACAGAACCATACAATAGACTGCCCAAGGCAAAAACTAGAGCCATCGCTCCTTGATAATATCCAAAATGTGCCAAGCTCACGCCAAGATCTTTCATATAGAGCAAAGGCGACATCCCAACAAAAATCCAATAAGGCAGAAAAACAAAAATGAGCGTCATCACTAAAAGCATAAGAGACTTTGACTGAAATAAGGGTATATAAGCTTGCAGCGAAAAAGGTTCTTTGAGTTTAGGTAATTTATAATTTGGAATAAAAACTAAAATCATTACCAAGGTTATCAATGCTAATAAGAGAAGTACTATAGAATTACCTTGCCAATGAAAATATAAGGTTACATAACTTCCAATTACAGGAGCTAAGCCTACAGATATATTCATAAGACCATTTAACATTGCCATAAGATACTGTTGTTTTTTCAAAGGATACGTATCAGCGATAATTAAAAAGCTTAGAATTGAGGGTGCCGCTACACCGACGCCTTGAAAAAAACGACCCATAAGAAGAAATGCGTACGAACCACTTAAGGACATAAGTGTACCGATGATGAAAATCACCATCCCGATTAACAAAATAGGTTTGCGACCATAATGATCGGCGAGACTTCCAATCAAGAATAAACTTAAACAAAATCCAATAAAGTTTATTGATAACAAGGCTTCAAGCCAGAAAGAAGAAAGGTCAAACTGAGATTGTAATTCAGGAAAGCTGGGAACAAACAGATCAACTTCCATCCCAGATAATAAATCCATGAAGATAACAGTCATTAAAATTTTAGATTTACCTAAAGATTGCTTCATGATTTAGAATCAGTTTTCAAGAATTTAATTTTAGACTGTATATAAAATTACAGTTTGATAATAGAAATTTGTCTTAAAGAAAAGCACCAAGCATTGCTTCGTACTTTTCTTCAAACTCAACAAACTTAAATTTTTGGACCAATGATCATCATAATTTGTTTGCCTTCCAATCTTGGATGCATTTCAACTTTGATAGCATCTCCCATTTCTGTAATTACACGGGTTAAAACTTCACGACCAATTTCTTGGTGTGCCATTTCACGACCCCGAAAACGCATGGTAACCTTAACTTTATCTTCTTCTTCGATAAAACGAATAATGCTGCGAAATTTAGTCTGATAATCGTTTTCTTCAATCATTGGACGCATTTTAATTTCTTTGATTTCAACAATTTTTTGTTTTTTACGTTCTGCTGCTTTTTTCTTTTGAGCTTCAAATCTAAATTTGCCATGATCAAGAATTTTACAAACTGGAGGGTCGACATGGGGCGAAATTTCAACCAGATCGAGACCTGCAGAGGCAGCCATTTCCATGCCCTCGCGGACACTGACAACGCCAACCATATCGCCGTTTTCATCAATCAATCGAATTTTGGGCGACCGTATCGCCTCATTTATCCTGGGTCCGTCCGTTTGAGGGCCTTTAGTGGGTCCAATGGGTCTAGTGATCTTTCTTCTCCTTAATTTAAGTCTTTAACATATTTCATTTGCATTCTAATACAAATCCGCTGGATTTTCTGCTTCTTTCTTTATTTTGGCAAGAGCTTCTTGAAGATTCAAGATTTCTTGTCCATCAGAGCCTAATTTTCTTAGGGCAATCGTACCTTGTTCTGCCTCTCTCTTGCCGATCACAAAAATATACGGCGTCTTCTGCAGGCTCAATTCACGTATTTTATAATTGATTTTTTCATTGCGTATATCCAATTCAACCCGAATATCATGCTTTTTAAGCAGATCAAAGGCTTCTTGGGCAAAATCATTAGCCTCTGAGGTAATACTCGCAATAGCCACTTGAGTGGGCGCCAACCAAAGCGGAAACTTGCCGGAAAAATGTTCAATCAAAACGCCGGTAAATCTTTCTAGCGATCCCAAGATGGCACGATGCAGCATAACAGGGCGCCGACGCATGCCGTCTTCGGCGGTATAAAGCGCACCCAAACGTTCAGGCAGCACAAAATCGACTTGCAGCGTGCCACATTGCCAATCGCGACCGATGGCATCGCGCAACACAAATTCGAGTTTAGGACCATAAAAAGCCCCCTCTCCCGGATTGATGGTAAAAGGCAATCCGGTGGCTTCGGTCGCGGTGCGCAAGGCTTCTTCTGCTTTGTCCCAAATGTCATCGGATCCCGCGCGAATATCAGGACGGGTTGAAAACTTTACTTGAACCTCGTTAAATCCTAAATCCTTGTAAACCGACAGCAATAGATCACAGAAGATTTTAGTCTCTGCGGTGATTTGATCCTCGGTGCAAAAAATATGGGCATCGTCTTGCACAAAAGACCGCACCCGCATGATACCATGTAAGGAACCTGAGGGTTCATTGCGGTGACAGGCGCCAAATTCTGCCATACGCAATGGCAGATCGCGATAACTTTTCACAGCCCCTTGTTTAAATATTTGCACGTGACAGGGACAATTCATCGGCTTGACCACCAATGTTTTGTTCTCGTCTTCAGACGACGTGAACATGGCTTCCCGAAACTTCTCCCAATGCCCGGATGCTTCCCACAAAGCACGATCCACCATAATCGGGGTGTTGACTTCGACATATCCTGCTTTTGAAATCCGCTTGCGAATATAATCGCGCAGACCCCGATACAATGTCCATCCTTTGGGATGCCAAAAAATGGCCCCAGGAGCTTCTTCTTGTAAATGAAACAAATTCATCTCGCGGCCCAATTTACGATGATCTCGCTTTTCCGCTTCTTCCAACTGTGTCAAATATTCTTGTAATTGCTTTTCCGTGGGCCACGCGGTGCCATAGATGCGTTGTAGCATGGGATTGCGGTGATCTCCCCGCCAATAAGCACCAGCGAGTTTCATGAGTTTAAAGGCTTTGCCAATTTTACCGGTTGACGGCATATGGGGTCCACGACATAAATCCAGAAAATTACCCTGACGATAAAGACTGACTTCTTCGCCTTCTGGAATGGCCGTGATCAACTCTGCCTTAAAAAGCTCGCCGATGGATTTGAAATGATCAATGGCAGTCTCTCTCGACCAAACTTCACGAATAAACGGCGTGTCACGATCGATGATATCGCGCATGCGTTGTTCAATTTTAATCAAATCATCGGGTGTGAAAGAATGCTCGTAATAAATATCATAATAAAAGCCATTTTCAATGGCAGGGCCAATGGTAATTTGGGCTTGAGGATAAAGATCTTTAACGGCTTCTGCCAACACATGGGCCGTATCATGGCGAAAGATTTCCAAAGCCTCAGGTGATGTTTTGGTAATAATTTGAACCTGAGCATCTTGTGAAATTTGATAGGAGAGATCCTTTAAATGACCGTCCACCTTGATAACCACAGCATCTTGAGCCAAGCGTGTGCCAATGCTTTGGGCAATGGCCAAACCGGTTACATTTTGTTCATATTGGCGCTGCGTTCCATCAGGCAATGTCACTAAGATCATCATATCCTCATCTTTATAAGAAAAACTGATAAAACTCTAGTGAAATTGAGCGATGTGTCAATTAAAATACTATATTTTCTGCTATATTTTTATTTTGAGTGTAAATGATTGACCCCACCCCAATCCAAAGGGGGTGGATTTTTCTTAAATTCAGTCAATCTTTCAAGGTACATAGCCGCAATATGATCTTTAGAATTTTCATCTAATAATTCACGATACATGCGTTCTGCGTCTTGCCATTGTTGTTTCATATAGGTCTCGAAGGCGACTTGAGTTTTAACCGAACGAGAAATATCCTCTGCAGTCACACTCATACCTGACGTGTCATTATACTTTCCAATCATTTCGTAAATTTTAATGCCCTTATCTTTACCTTTAACCGCAACTTTGTCTAATAAACGAAATAAAAACTTATCTTTGGCTTTTTCATAAACTGTTTCGCTGGCAATGATACTGGTGCCATACATTTTATTGATACCCTCAAGGCGTGATCCCAAATTCACATTATCGCCAATGACCGTATAGTTAAGGCGGTCCGCAGATCCCACGTTGCCCACAATAGCCTCTCCTTGATGAAGACCAAAACGTGTCCGCATAATAGGGCGTCCTTGTTTGGCCCACTCAACATTTAAATCATGCAAACGACGGCTGCAGAGCCAAACCGATTGACAGGCATGATAAATTTGCTGCTCGTCACGTTCTGGTGCGCCCCAAAAGGCCATAATACTGTCACCGATGTATTTATCGATTGTGCCATAATGGTGAATGATAATTGTGCTTAATTCGCTTAGATATTCCGACAAATGTTTAATTAAAATATCTGATGGAATTCTTTCAGAAATTGAGGTAAACCCTTCAATATCTGAAAATAAAAATGTTAGCCTTTTACGCTCGCCGCCCAATTTTGCTTCCTGGCCTGAGGCAATCATACGCTGCACCAATACTTTTGGCACAAATTTAGAAAAAGAATTAAGCCCTTCTTTCATCGACCTCAAGGCCTCGTCCATTTGAGACAACTCTTGCAAGCCAGATTCAATAGGCGATTCTTCTTCAATATCGAGCGTACGAATACGGTGCATTTGTCCCGCTAACCGCTCGATAGGATACGATATTTTATGAGAAAATATCACCAAGATGATCGAGGCAATCGCTAAAATAATTAACGAGATGACCCAAACTTCGCGACTGGTTTGCTTGATGGGTCCGATAAAATCATCTGCAGGTACGACCACGCCCAAAATCCAATCTTTTCCGGATGCTTCGGGAAAAGGTGTAAAATGAGCAATATAATCAATATTTTCAAAGGTGAAAAATAAATGAGATTCATGGTTTTTTTGATAAAGTTGATAAGCTGCAATTAAACTTGGCTCACCCACTTGTTCAAGACGGGCAATTTGGGGTTGTTTATTGGCAGTTAAGACAATTTTTGAAGAATCTGGATATCCCACGAGCGTGCCCTCGGGGGTTACAATAAAATTAATGCCGGAACGACTGGCTTTCTGATGCAAAAGAAGATCAGAAATCTTATTAACGGTGATATCTGCACTCATGACATTAATAAGTTCCTGATTTTGATACACAGGCACCGCATAAGTCAATCCAAGATCTAAAGTTTCATAAAGATAAATATCTGTCCAATGACGTTCTTGAATTTTTTTGGCTGCTTGATACCAAGGACGAAGACGAGGATCAAAATTTATGGTTCCTTGGTCCCGTGTTTCATAAGCCACTTGCTCACCATTGATATTATAATAAAACCGACTCTCTTGAAAAGGTGTCGTGGCGCGATTAATTTTACGAACAAAATAAATCACATCATTGGGCAGAGGAGAAGTTGATGTAAAGGCATAAGTTCGTATATTGCCGATACGTCCCACAATAAGAGCATTGCCCTGCTCGTCTCCATTATAAAAAGCATCAATTTGTGGAAATTCATCTAAAGATTCCATTAAGAAATTATCGAGATCTAAATTATGAATCAGATTTTGACCATCACGCTTGACAAGGCCCGCTGAAATCATCGGGATAAAACGGGCAGGATTAAGATAATCCATGGTGTCATTAATAATAACCCGTTGTGTTTTATCAATTAAATCCCGAGATGTGATGTTCATCACCTTTTCCATTTGGAAATAGGTATAAAAAGATGTCAGTAAGGTCGCAGATATCGATAGCCCAAGAAATACACTTAGGATGGCAAATCGTATTTTTCTTTTTTTACCCAAATAATGACTTAAACTGCCAAAAATCATATCGCTCATGATTATATTCCTGCTGTTTTATAAACCTCACACTATAAATTTAAACGAATATATTTAAATTTTTATTTATTTTTTATAAATTTAATTTACAAAAATTTTTTAATCTTAAAAATAAAAAAATTTATTATTTATTAGTCAATTTTTTCTATAATTATAATAGATGTTAAATTTTTCATCATTAGGAAAAATAAAATGAAAAATATGATAAAATTTTGCTCATTGGCACTTGCTGTATCTTTAGGATTCATTCCTTCAAGTGAAGCCAAATTTCCCTCTTTAAGTTATGACATAAATTCTTCTGTAACGTTGGTAAAATCAGAGTGGCGCAGAGGACAAGATGATATTGCCTTAGGCGATCGGCTGATGCGAAAAGGTGAGTTCGACATGGCGTCCGGACGTCCTAAATTAGGTAGACGAGAAATTGAACAAGGCAGAGATATGAAAGAGCGCGGACGCGAACAAGTGAGAGAGTTTCGCTCTGATAAAGAATTTCGTGCCGATCGAGAATGGCTTTGGAAGGGTCACCCCTTCCGCCAATGGTAGAATTAAATTAAGCCCGCATCAATGGTTTAAAACGTAACTTTTGAGGTTGATCAGCATTGTTGCCCAAACGGCGAGCACGGTCTGCCTCATAATCTTGATAATTGCCCTCAAACCACTCCACATGACTGTCGCCTTCAAAAGCCAAGATGTGCGTGGCAATGCGGTCCAAAAACCAACGATCGTGGCTAATGACAATGGCGCAACCGGCAAAGTCTTCTAAGGCTTCTTCTAACGCGCGCAGTGTATCGACGTCCAAATCATTGGTGGGTTCGTCGAGCAGTAAAACATTGGCACCCGATTTTAACATCTTGGCCAAGTGAACGCGGTTGCGCTCACCGCCCGATAACTGTCCCACCTTCTTTTGTTGGTCAGATCCTTTAAAATTAAACCGTCCACAATACGCACGGCTTTGAATTTTTGATTTGCCTAACTCAATTTCATCAAGGCCACCGGAGATTTCTTCCCAAACAGTATGACCATCTTGAAGTGAATCACGACTTTGATCGATGTATCCTAATTGAACGGTCTCGCCCACACGAAATGTACCGGCCTCAGGCGACTCTTGAGCGGTGATCAATTTGAAAAGAGTGGTTTTACCGGCGCCATTGGCCCCAACCACGCCCACGATGGCACCGGCTGGTATGTTGAAATTTAAATTTTCGAACAACATGCGATCATGAAATCCTTTGGCGACGTCATTGGCTTCAATGACCAAATCGCCCAATCGTGGTCCCGCCGGAATGATGATTTGATCGGTGACAGAGCGTTGCTCAAGGCTTCTTTGCAGCAATTCATCATAGGCCACAATACGAGCTTTGCTTTTGGCTTGACGCGCCTTTGGTGTTTGACGAATCCATTCCAACTCACGTGACAAGGTCTTCTGTCGTGCGGTTTCTTGTTTTTCTTCAACTTCCAAACGTTTCTGTTTTTGTTCAAGCCAAGCTGAATAATTACCCTTGAAAGGGAAACCTTGACCGCGATCAAGTTCCAAAATCCAACCCACCACATTGTCCAAGAAATAACGATCGTGGGTAATTAAAACCACGGTTCCGGTGTACTTTTTCAAAAAATGTTCCAGCCAAGCCACTGATTCTGCGTCCAAATGGTTGGTTGGCTCGTCTAGCAATAAAATATCGGGATGTTGCAACAATAATTGACACAGTGCCACCCGACGACGCTCACCACCCGATAGCTTAGTGACATCAGCGTCTCCTGGTGGACAGCGCAAAGCATCCATGGCAATTTGAATGGTTCGGTCTAGCTCCCAGGCATCGAGAGCATCTATTTTCTCTTGAATTTCGCCTTGCTCGGTGATCAACGCGGTCATCTCGTCATCATTAAGCTCTTCCCCAAACCGAAGACTCAGGGCTTCAAAACGATCCAACAAAGCCTTGGTCTCGCGTACACCTTCTAAAATGTTACCCTGCACATCTAATTCAGGATTTAGCGTAGGTTCTTGAGGCAGATACCCAATCTTAATGCCCTCTGCCGCCCAAGCCTCACCGGTGAAATCACGATCAAGACCCGTCATTAAACGCAATAATGTTGATTTTCCTGAACCATTAACACCGATCACGCCAATTTTGGCACCAGGTAAAAATGATAAAGTAATGTCTTTCAGAACTTGACGACCACCGGGATAGGTTTTGCTGACGCCTTGCATAACATAAGAATATTGATAGCTGGCCATGATAGTGATCATCCTTGGTTGCTTGAAATTATTAAATTCAGAAAATATTGTTATGTTGTAACAAACGGCTTGCAACATTGGCAACCCATAAGCGTGATAAAAAGTAGATTAATTTTTGAAAGAGGCATATGGTGGGCCCGGCAGGACTCGAACCCGCGACAACACCGTTATGAGCGGTGCGTTCTAACCAGCTGAACTACAGGCCCTCTAACGCGCACCATAACAATTTTTGGCTAAAAATCAAGACCCCATGTTCAGAAAAATTTATGGTCTTTTAAAAATTACATTATTTAAATTTCTGCTTCTTGTTTATGATGAAACTTAAAATCAAGCCATATAAAAATTTTTATTATCTAAATTTAAATTTTTACTTTCTATATATTTTAATACTATCCTAAAAAATAAATAATGACAGAAATAAAAATATTTTACTTTATTTTTTACTATTATTGTTTTATTATTGTTTTATTATTAATATCTAACGAAAGTATCTAAATAAAAATGCATAATCTATCTTTTCTTTCTTTCTTGCTTATTTTATTAAATATAAATTTTGCGTTTGGATCTTCTTTAAATTTTTTACCTCATACACAAGAAATTCTTGTTGATTCTCAAAAAATAAATAATTTTAAAGAATTATATAATTATCCTGACGTTGAGACACAAGAAAAAATGCCAAATAAAACATTTGGTCATTACAATAACTTCGAAGGTAAAGTAGATATTTTACAGTATAAGATTTCTTCTGCTCAAAACTTAGTTAATCTTTTTACAGATGGGGTTTGTGATTGTATTGCAGTTTCTTGTTGGGATCCATCAAGTAAAGTTACAATTTTATATCATGTGTCAAAGATGGAATTAAGAGAAAATACAGAAACAATATTTAAGAAAAAATTAATTGAAGCTTTGAAAGTAAAAGGAAAATTAGAAGATTTTAGCAAATTAAACATTAATCTTATCTCTAATTTTTGGACCAAAGATTTGTGCGATGTGATTGAAACACTAAGATCTGAAGACCTACCCATTAAAGGTATCAGGGCACCGGATTCATCTGTAGTATATGATCCTGTTAAAAATAAAACTTCTATCTATTTTACAACTGAAGAACAAAAAGAACTTTTTCATAAAAGAGGTAATAGTTCTTATCGAGTCGCTATAGATAGTGAAAATGGTAATTTATTTGCAGAGAGAATTTTTCAAAATTAAAGAATGAAAAATAAAATATTTTCTGTGACAATGTTTAATTTATATATAAAGAATATTGTTACAGAAATTTTTAGGTAATTTCTACTTTTCTTATTTTTTAAACAAAATAAACAGAATGAATTTTAAAAATCAAGGATTTTTTCATTTATAATTTTTTTATGCAAAAGCACTGACTTCTTATCTCTAAAATCTAATTTGAGATTTCTATGTCTTTAATCACTTGTTAAAAAACAAGCACTTGTTACAATGGAATAATTTTCATGATAACAAGGTGTTTAATATGTTTATAAAAGTTAAAAAAACATTATTTTTGTACTGTTCATGGCTTATTATTTTTTTAGTCAATTCAACTTTTGCTTTGTCTTGTGACGATAAAGAAGAATCAAAAAATTCTTTTTCCAGAAGACCAATTGAGCAAAGTGCAATTGTCAATTTACCCCCTCGTTGGGCAAGTCTTGGATCATTTACATTAGAGCCAATTATAAAATATCTTAATATTGCAGAAATTCCTCGTCAAACGATTCAAATTATAGATCGTCCAAGAATATCCTCTAAAGAATTTTTTATATCAACTTCTAGCTATTCTTCGGCATCAAGTTTTAGGACTTATTTTGCACCAATTATGGAAGAAATATCAAAGGAAGAAAAAGCTTATGCTTTATTATCTACTTATGGACAAAATCAGCTATTAAAGGATGCACAAAGTTATCAAGTCCAACATCCAGATGCTTCTAAGGACGACATTTGCAAATATCTTGAAAGTCAGTTTGTACAAGTCGTGGGAACAGAAAATCAAGAATATTTGGGAAAAGAACGGTTGCAAAAAGGAATAGAAGATTTTATTAACATGTATAAAAATTTATAAGAGTAAGGTGGTATTTTTTAAATAAAATATTGTTTTTAATGAGTCTGAATTTTATTCAATCGTTTTTTGCATATTTTTTTTATTTTGATAATTTACTTTAATTACTTTACCCAAATTTAAAATTTTAATTTTTATACCAAATATATATAAATTTTTAGAAAGCTTTTGTGACTTCTATCTCTCTTCAAAATAAAATTTATCACTGTCTTGTGCGCCTTGCCATTTTTATTCTAAAAATTTATTGGAAGATTTTTAAACCGATTACGGTTGGGGTTCGGGCAATTGTCTTGAACCCTCAAAATCACGTTTTATTGGTCAAACACAGATTGGATCAACGTTGGTATCTGCCAGGTGGCCAGGTTGAAAAAGGGGAAACTTTGACTGAGGCGATACAACGTGAACTTAAAGAAGAGGCAAATATATCCTTTACACCAACTACTGACTTAGGCATTTTTGGTGCTTATACCTCATTTAATCAAAGCAAAAATGATCATATTATTGTCTTTGTTATCAAAAATATTATTGAACATTTACAACAAAATTGTCTTGAAGTTGAAGATCAAGGATTTTTTGATATTAATCAACTTCCTAAATCCTTATCACCAGGAACACAAAGGCGTCTTGATGAATACAGAAGTAAAAAAAATACTTTAAATGCAAATTGGTAATAAAATTAAATAATTTTATTAAATCAATTATTTATCTAGCTTAAAAATTAAATATCTTTAAAATAAAATACAGTTTTTATGTATCTGTAAATATCATTATTTAAAAAATATATGGAACAAACATTTTAATTATAAGGAAATTTTATATGAAAAAAATATATTTTGTGACTAAAATTTATACAGCTTTTTTTGCCTTATGTTTCAGCTCACTACATGCAACCAATCCAGACGTTGACAATATAACTACGTCTAATTTAAGCATACATTTTTGGAACGAAGATATTGGGCCTGTTAAAGGTGGAAATTTTTTGAGAGATCAAGAATTTTTTAAAGAAAATGTATATGGTAAATACCCAGGAAGCGGCTTATTTTTGATTCCCAATGGATTAAATGCCGAAAGTGATGCTCATCCCCTTTTCTTTTTGGTTCCTGTTGTACGCGTGATTACAAAACAAGGAGAAATTATTGAAACGCCTAGTTCAGAAAAGAAATTGGAGTATTTCAAAGCAGGTAATAAAAAGTATTGTTTAGGCCTACCAGGCGAGAGTACAGATATTACATATCCTGTCGAACACAAGGATGTTTTAAGTTTATCTGTTCGGCTTGATTCCTATAAATTTAGTTTCACAACTTCAGGAGGAAGTATATTTATAACATACAAAGGTTCATTTAAGCTTTCACCTTTTATTACAAGTGAAAGTAACGAATTTGAGAAGCCCATTAATGTTACATTTTCTTGGCCTAGATTTACCTATCATGTAAAAGATAATTATGATTCTCAAATGTTACTAAATGCTCAATTTAATGAACCTTTGAAGAAAGTTACAAAACAAGAATTAGTTCCAAATTGGAAAACATCCATGGGTATTTATACAGGTGGTGAACAACAAGATAAAATTTGTGAAAAAATATGCTATCCAACGAGAAGCTTTAACCGACAATACGAAGGCAATGATAAGCCTGAAGATTTTTTCACATTAGGTGATGATTTTTCATATTATGCAGGGCATTCTTTAACAGACAATCCATTTTCAAGTTAATATTAATTAAATGGCTCTATTGCAAATATTTGTAATAGAGCCTTGATTCAAACAATGAGTTCAATAAAATTTATTAAACACTTTTCTCAATGACACATAAAAAATTATTATTACCTCAAAAAATATGTGAACGATGTCATCGTCCTTTCACCTGGCACAAAAAATGGGGAAAAGTTTGGAACGAGGTGAAATACTGTTCTAAAAAATGTCAAAAAGGTAACAGATAATTTTTTACAGATAATAGTCAGTCTGCCGTAGCAAACCAACTATCAAAAATTAAATTTCTAACTCACTTTTGCTTTGGCAACGCCAACCATAGCGGGGCGCAACAAGCGATCTTGAATAACATATCCCTCTTGCAAAACTTGCGTCACAGTGCCCACTTCTTGATCTTCACTTTCGGCTTCAAACATGGCTTGATGAAAATTGTGATCAAACTTTTCCCCTAAAGGAGAGACTTTTTTGATGCCTTGTCGCGTAAAGATTGATTCAAGCTCGCGCTCGGTCAAGCGTACACCTTCAATGAAATTCTTTTGTACTGTTGAAAATTCACTTTCTAGGGCTTCCAAAGTTTGTAAAGCGCGCTTTAGATTATCTGCCACACTTAAAAGATCGCGTGCAAAGTTAGAAATCGCGTACTGGCGGGTTTCATCTTTTTCCCGCTGTGATCTTTTTTTCGAATTTTCACTTTCCGCCATTTGACGCAACAACTGATCTTTAAGCGTTGCTACTTCTTCACGCAGTGTGTCTTCAGATGATTTTGTCTCCTCTAAAGCTTCAAGATCCAAATCTGTTGTTTGGGATGCTGTATCTTGAGATAAATCATGATCATGATTCGTTTCATTTTCTGCTGTGTTTAAATTTTTGTCATCTAACATTTAAAAATCTCCTTAACCAAGTGAACGACCGAGCAATTGTGATGTATAATCTACCATAGGAATGATCCGCGCGTAATTAAGATGTTTAGGACCAATCACACCAATGGCACCCACAATTTGATGACGCCGATTGCGATAAGGTGCTACCACCATGGAACATCCTGAATGACTAAATAAAGAATTTGAGGCGCCAATAAAAATTTGAACACCTTCTGCCTGACAACAAGCATCCAAAATCTTAACCAACCGCTCTTGGGTTTCTAAATCCTCAAACAACAATTGTAATCTCTCAAGGTCTTTCCATTCTTCAACATCTTTTAATAGTTGCGACTGACCGTGGATGATCAGCTGGCCTGTTTTTAAATCACCCGACCACGTACCCAGTCCCGTCTCAACAATTAAATGGACTAAAGAATCGATTTCGGCGCGCCGATTTTCCAATTCAATTTCAATTAAATCAAAAGCTTCTCGCAGGGTTGAGCCTTTAAACTTGCTATTGATAAAATTGGTGGCTTCGACCAAACGTGAGGTCGGTGTGCCCAAAGGAATCTCAATAATACGATTTTCCACAATGCCGTCTGCTGATACTAAAACCACAAGAGCACGTCCAGGGTCAAGAGCAATAAATTCGATATGTTTTAAGGCTGATTCACATTTGGGCGCCAAGACAAGGCCTGCACAGCGGGAGAGATTGGATAGTGTTCGAATCGATTCTTCCAAAAAGTTTGGCAAGCTTTTACCCAAAGGCTGACATTGCAAATCAAGGCTTTGCTGATCATCCAAATTTAAACCCCCAACTTCCAATAAGCCGTCAATGAAAAGTCGCAGTCCTGCTTCTGTGGGTAGCCTTCCAGCAGAGGGATGCGGCGAATACAATAGCCCCAAATCTTCTAGCTGAGCCATGACATTGCGAATGGTGGCGGTCGATAAAGATAAATCCATTTTTTCAGCCAAAATCTTTGATCCTACAGGCTCGCCACTTTGACAATAGGCATCGACCAATAGACGAAATATCTCACGGGATCGATCATTTAATAAACTGAGCATTTAAATTTATTCCATTTCTCCTTAGAATGTAGTAACCGAATATAAGAACGTCAACATCTTGATGAGAAAGTAACATCCCATGCGTCCTTCCGGTCGAAGCGTTAGTCAACTTCGTGATATTCGTCTTGAGTCTGGGTTTTCCAAATATGCTGAAGGCTCGTGCATGGCACGTTTCGGCAACACCCATGTTCTATGTACCGCAACTGTCGAAGAAAAAACACCACCTTTTTTACGGGGCACCGGATCTGGGTGGGTTACCGCAGAATACGGCATGTTACCACGATCAACCCATGTTCGGGTTGATCGCGAAGCCAGCCGTGGCAAGCAAACAGGACGTACCCAAGAGATTCAACGCTTGATCGGCAGATCTCTGCGTGCGGTGGTCGATTTAAAAGGCCTTGGGGAACGTCAAATCAGAATTGACTGCGACGTTATCCAAGCCGATGGCGGCACACGTACAACAGCCATCACCGGATCTTATGTGGCTTTGTATCAAGCCCTGCAAAAATTACACGAACGTAAAGCGATTAAAGAAATACCGATCAAAGATCATGTGGCCGCCATTTCCTGCGGTATTTATCAAGGCCAACCTGTGTTGGATCTAGATTATTTGGAAGACAGTGCGGCCGAAGCCGATGCCAATTTTGTGCTGACGGGCCGTGGCGGTATCGTTGAAATTCAAGCAACCGCTGAGAAAGAAGCCTTCAGCGAGCATGATCTGCAAGCCATGCTTGAACTCGCCCAAGGCGGTATTGATTACCTTATCAAATTACAGCGTAAAGTATTGGGATTATAAAAATTCGATCCTCTCTCAGTGTATTCCTGAGAGAGGAAAATTCAGTTTAATTTTTCAAAAAGAAATACTGATTCGCTAGAGTATGATTGCGTCTATTGGTATCATCAAGAAATAAAGTCATCATGGTTTCATAAAGCTTTTTTATTTTCTTAAAACTTTTTAATAAAGCTTGGTTATTTTCTAGTAAATTTTGTTCTATCTCATATATTTTTCTTTGATCATCAATTTTAGCTATATGGTTTTGTATAATTTTCTCTCTATCTCGAATATTTGTATACATCAAATTAAGAGATATATTTTCATTAATTTCTTGTCTTAATCTTAAGGTTTTTTGTTTATAATGCTCAATGTCTAATTTATATTTTTTCGTATAAGTACTTATTAAAGGTGCAATTGTGTTCAATTGATTCATTGTTTGAATGAAATTTTCAGAATATTGAACATTTTCAAATCCGTAACTGATAAAAAGATGAATTTTATCTTGATATGGTATGGCATACCCTTTGACAAACTCATTGCCTGCAGCCTCTTTAAAAAATTCAGCATTTTTAAGATAATCAACCATGAACCCTGGACTTGAAAAAATAGCTTTAAATTTGCTTAACTCTTTTAAAATATTTGAAATAGCTGTAAAGTTTTTAAAAATTTTTGGTGATGTTAAAGTTCCAGGATAATTACTTAGATAAAGTCCATACGGCTTATTCTTATCAATCACAGATTTAAGAGTATCGTCAAAAATCGTCATGATTGAAGAGAAAAAATAATCGAGCTTTTGATCTGTTTGCTGGCGTTTAAAATCATCTAGATGATGAAGTTTGGGATTAAAGATACTAAAGAGTCTACGTTGCGCGTCTAAACTACCATTCAAAGCAGCCTCATGAAACCATCGAATGGCCTCGGTTGCATTTCCAGTTATCCCATAACCAGCACTATAGCATGAAGCAAGATTGTATTGATCATCGGGATTTGCTTGATTCGCCCCTTGTTTAAAAAGTTCCACCGCTTTCTTCAAATTTAAAGGAATAAATTTACCTTCTTGATATCTAAATCCAAGATTATATTGAGAAACAGCCAGTCCCTGTGCCACAGCTATTTTATAATATTTTAAAGCTTTTTTCAAATTTTGAGATGTACCAATGCCCTCATCACACATGTAAGCCACTTGAAGGGCAGAACCCCCATGTCCTTTATTGGCAGCTGACAGGTGCAAATTAAAACCTTTTGTTAAGTGATCATCTTGTCCCGCAAAGACAAAAACTCCAGCCAAATAATTTTCTGCATAAGTATATTTTTGATCAGCAGCTTCTTGAAACAAGCGAATACTTTTAGCTTTACTCTCAGGAGTAGAATTTAAAAGAAGCATAAGACCTAAATTATATTGAGCAGGTGCAAATTTTTTTACATCAAGTTTTTCAAATAATTCTAAAGCTTTAGAATTATTTTTAAGCGTTCCCATACCCATAAAATACATCTTTGCTAAATTGGTACGTCTTTGAAGATCCGAAGAATTTTCAAAAGTTTTAGTATGTTCAAAAACTTCTCTCGCCATATCTAAATTCAAATTAAACTCAATAATTTGAAGCAGATCAAGCAAACCGGGATTTTCTTGAAGACGATATAAAAGATCTGGCCAACTTCTTAAATCAATTTTTTTAAGAACAACAGGATCAATATTTTGATATTGGTCAATCAACTGATTTTGTCTGTTTATATCTCCTTGATTTGCGACTTTAATGATGTCTAAAATATCATCAGGATCGTAAGCCAAATGCGTTATTATTTTGGGCGAAGCGACAACAACGGGCAATCGTTGATCAGGATTTTCTAAACTTGTGCTATAACCTGTTGATGTAACAATGAAAGCTATTAAAACATTAAAGATTATTGAATACTTTAAGTATTTTCTCATTATGATTCTCCTTTGTTAAGGTTTTATTATCATAAACTCAAAACTTGATTTTTAAAAATGAATACTTTATTAAATTCAATTTATTTTTATTGCTTCGGCAGGCGTGCAACCTTATAACGACTGAGCCAATTATCACGATAATTTTTAATCACTTTATTATTTTTAATCATAGTGACATTTTCAGCATTTGATTTCTCAGCAGCTTCGGAATAGTTATAAGACCCACCGATCACCGTTCGACCATCGATTAAAATGATTTTATTATGGGCAATGGCTGGCTTTGAATCAATTCGGACATCGATGCCTGCATATTTCAGCATTTTGATCACATCGTTACTGCCTGAATCCTGCGTTTTATCTAATAAAACTCTGACAGAGACACCACGGCCCTTGGCATTAATCAAATTGCTGGCAATGGTTTTTGAGGATAAATAATAGGCTTGTACCAGAATCTCTTTTTTGGCGTTTTTGATCTCTGTTAAAATAAGAGGCAAACACTGATTGGCCGGTGTAAAACAAGTGCGAATTTGTGTGCCATCGGGTGATTGATAAATGGGCGGCGGTGGTGCCTCGAAAAAATGACCACCAATACCGATGCCGATGGCCACACCTAAACCGACAGATGTCATACGGATGCCGCGAATATTCAGCAATGACAATATCTGTTCAGGCAATGAACGCGGGCGATACCGTCGACGTACCATTATATCGTCCTCTTGGATCTCATTTTGTTGTCTCTGCCGGCGTAGATGCTGGCGTTACCGCTGATTTTTCCATGGAAAGCGCTGGTATCCAATCAACTTGTGGAATTTTAACAAGCGGAAACGAAGCTACCGACACCTGACCATCTTGTAAGCTTAAGGGGATTTTATAAATAGGCAGTTCGCTTGCATCAACACTTTCAACTTTAAAAGGCGACAGAACAGCCATAGCAATACCAGGGACATAAGGTTTGATTAATTTTAAATCAACAAGTTGCGTCAACACTTGTTCAAGTCCTTGGATCACAACACTCGTGGATGCAAGAGGTTGCTTGACTGCATCAAGGGTCAAAGTCCCAATGCCTTGTAGCTTTAATTTTCCCCATTGCAGATCTGAATGTTCAAGTTCAAAGATACCCCCTTGATGCGCCAAAGCTTCGAGCAAATTACCTAAATTTTTAATGTCAACTTGGTCTTCCAAATCAAAACGCGTTCTGATGCCAAGATGTTCAATTCTTTGATCAAAAGGAGCTTGTAACTTAAAACCATGTTCGATGTTAGAGGCGGTCATTTCCGTCTTTAAGTGCGTGGGCATTTTTATTTGAAAATTTTCGACCACAATTTTTTCAGCTTTAACTTGCTGCTCTCCTAAGGTCAAATCAACGTGTCCCAACGTTATTTTGGCGGCTCGATTTAAACCAGTGCGCCAAAGATCAATGTCTCCTTCAAGTTGTTGCGTTGTCAATGTAAGTACAGGATAAGGTGCATTAAACTGGTAAGAGACATGTGTCACACCATGGGTTGAAAAACTTAACTTTTTAAAATTAAACACCGATGCTTGAGCGCGAATATTGCCCTCAACTTTAATAAGAGAAAGTCCAACTTTGTCTTTGATAAAGATTGGATTTTTAAGTTTTGCCATCAATTTAAAAGGAAATCCTACAATGGCAAGCCGATCGTATTTGACATCACATTGATGATTTTTTAAATCTTCTAATAAACAAACTATTTTTTGTTCAAACTTACGTGCGGCCCGCTTCCAAACAAACCCATAAGTGATGCTTGCGATCCCCAGGATTATCAAGCCAATAAAAATTTTTCGCTTCATCAATTTTCTTTCGGTATGTTTAAGGGCGACAATTGATTTGCTTTGGTTTCAATTGTGATTTCTAATTTTTTTAAAAATTCCCGTGCGTTTAATCCTAGTTCAATAGGGGGTAAAACTTCCAAGATGATCTTACCAGGTTTTTTCAAAAATTGGCGGCGTGACCAAAAATATCCTGAATTTAAAGCAACGGGAATAACCGGCACTTTCAAAGCATGATATATGGCATAGATACCATATTTATATTTTGGATCTGAACCCACCGGCCTGCGGGTGCCTTCCGGAAAAATCCAAACAGAACGTCCTTGCTCTAAACATGTTCGTGAACCCTCAACAATTTGATGAAGAACTTTGGTACCACTTTTCCGGTCAATACAAATCATACCAGAGGCAATTAACAACTGACCGAAAATAGGAATCCACGTTAATTCTCTTTTTGTAACAATGACACAATCCGGCACCACACTTTCGATCATGGCTGTCTCCCAAACTGATTGATGTTTTGACGCAATCAAATGAGGGCCATTTTTAAGATGCTCGAGGCCGCGAAATTCTACCTCAATTTTAACCAAGTATTTAAGTAAAAAATTGGTTCCCTTGCCCCACCGCCTTGCTGTGTTGTGAACATAACGTCGATCGCCAAACACGGCCGGCAAACCTAATACAGCACAGATAAAAGTCCAAAGGATAAAAGAAATATTAAATAATAAGGATCTTATGTATAAATTCATTAACTTCTTTCTTCTGCATTAAAAATCACAGATTTAATATAACTTCGTGCCAGCGCACCCAGATATTTATGATACTCGCGCCACAACAACCATAAAATATCTTTATGATAAAACCAGTCATATTCTTTAAAAACACGGGGCACAATGGGATGTGCCAGAATGTCAACGTGCACAAAATTTTGATGAAATTCTAATAAGGCACGCGGCATATGATAATGTGCTGTCACCAGGCGAATCGATTTAACATGATAATCTTGCACCCATTTCTTGGTTTTTTGGGCATTTTCTAAGGTGCTATGAGCATAATAATCAAGAAATATTTTGACATGAGACAAAGAAACATTTTTTTTGGCATCTAAATTTAAAATATCTTTCAGCGTGGTTTGAGGATGCACACCTGAAATTAACATCTTTTCAGAAACATTTTGATGCATCAAATCAAGAGCTGCTTCCAGGCGATCACTTCCCCCGGTTAGGACGACCAAAGCATCAGTTTTTTGGGAAATGGGTGGCAATGTCTGCGGCAAAGACACAACAAAAACAATAAAGCTGACAATCCATCCTGTACCAAGATAGAACAGAAAATTAAAAATTTTGAATTTCATCGCCTATTATAATTGTTCATTTTTTAAAAGATGCCAAAGTATAAAAGGGTTCACAGGTGGCGTCCAGCGTTTTAAGAAGCCTTGTAACCGCCGCATACAAATTATCAAAAATATGAACAGGTTTGAGAGAGAGATAACGCGCGTCAAGTATTTCTTTTTCTGTCTCGCATCCTTTGCCTGTTCTGACTAAGACACGTGGACATCCTGCAACCGTTGCCGCTTGTAAATCTCGCAACGCATCCCCAATAAAAGGCGCATATGCGGGCCTTGCTTTAAATTTTTTTAACGCTTCATATACCATACCAGGGGCAGGCTTTCGACGTCTATGGGGTTCAATTGTTACATCTGTGCAGACATAAATTTCATCAAGATGTGCTTGTTCTTGAGCCAGTAAAATTTTCATTTTTTTATGAATTGCTGTAAGTCCCTTTTGGTCTAAATCACCACGCCCCACACAGGCTTGATTGGTGACAACAACCACAGGGATTTGAGCTTGATTCAGTAAAGCAATCCCTTGAGCCGATTGGGGAATTAACTGAAAATCATCCACACCTAAAACGCTTTCGTTGCGGTCTATGTTGATGACACCATCTCGATCTAACATCACTAAATCCACGTCTCAAGAATCCTCAAGGGCCATAAAAACTGTCATTTTTGCCGATAATAAAACAATCACCATCATCAATAAAGGTGTGAACAAAACAACAAACCATAATTCATTTTGTGTACTAGAAAAATCAAAAATTATAAAATTTTTAAAAATATTTTTGTAATATATTAAACTATATGTAAAACCAGAAAAAATTAGTCCTATCATTCCCCCTTTTAAAGCCATTTTAAAGAAAAATTTTTGAAATTGTTTGTTAATGAACTTTCGCTCTGCCCCCATAAGACGTAAAATATCGATAATTCTTTCATGAATTGTAAGACCTGTACGTGTAATAAAAATAATGGTCATGACGGTTGTAAAGGCAATCACGCTTGTCACAATAATGGTAAATCCCAAAAAAGAGTAAGAAATTTTGAGATAATGTGACATTGCTGCAACGTCAATATTTTTCTGCCAATTTACTATAAAACGATGAATTAAAACCGTACTGGTGAGAGACATGGTTGCCAAATACACCATAAGTGCCATCATCCAAGGAATTAGTTTGGATGATTTAGCATGCTCTAATGGAATATCAGGTTTTGAAAATTCTTGTTTAAACAAATACCTAAGCATGGAATATATCCTTAAATCTTGACAATTGTTCAATGTGTCCACGGTCTAAATTCAGCGTTGAGTAAGGAAATTCAGCCATTAAATCGCGATTGTGTGTGGCAAAAATTATGGTTGTTCCCGATCGGTTCATTTCTACAAAAAGTTGAAGTAACTTGACCGCATTTTCATCATCAACATTTCCCGTGGGTTCATCTGCAATAATAAGGGGAGGACGGCTGATGACAGCGCGTGCAATCGCCAGACGCTGTTGCTGGCCCCCTGAAAGATTTTGTGGATGCATATGCCCCAAACCCTCAAGTCCAATCCATTCGAGCAAGTCATCTGCTTTACGGCGTGCTTGAAGTTTATTCTCCCCTCGAAGTCTGAGAGGCAAGGCAATATTGTCCAACGCTGTTAAATGTTCAAAAAGTAAAAAATCTTGAAAAACAATACCCATACGCCGGCGATAAGAAGGAATAAGATTCCTGTGAATGTTTTTTGCATTTTGTCCAAAGATAGAAATTCGACCCTGTTGAGGATGCAGGCCTAAATACAAAAGTTTAATCAATGTCGATTTACCCGACCCACTGGCACCTGTGAGATAATGAAAAGAGCCTTTTTGTAAATTAAAAGACACACGATCAAAAATCTTCTGATCTTTTGAATAGCCAAATGAAACATCTTCAAAACAAACAATTTCTTGCAAGAGGCAAGCTCCCTTTATATTTTATTTACGGCCTTTCTTTAAAATTGTCTGAACTGAGAACAAAAAGCAAGACTTGATCTTTATTGCGTTTTGTTTGTGAAAATCTTATAACAATAGAAAGCCCATCAAAATTGTAGAATTATGATCATTACGTGTAAAGCTTGTCAAAAGCGCTATCTGTTGGAAAAAGAAGATATCGGACCCGAAGGTCGACAAGTTAGATGCGTGGCCTGTGGTCATTCTTGGCAACAATACCATGTCAAAGAAAATATCAATAGTATCTTATCGAAACCACTTACTTTCGATCCAGGGTACAGTACAGATGTTCGACCCACCAGACGCTTTCCATGGACGTATTTAGTTGGCTTACTTATCACAACTTTGATAGCCCTTTATTTAGGCAGAACATCAATTGTTGCACGTTGGCCACAAACAGAGAAAATTTTTATCGCTTTTAAAATTCCGATTCATCATCCTTATGAAGGATTATCTTTGGATCATATTATGCCCTTACAAGTCAATTATATGGGACGCAATAGCTATGTCTTAAAAGGTGATATTCATAATGAATCTGATCTCGTAAAATCAATCCCTGCCTTTAAAATTTTGGCTCAAGGTGATTGCCGAAAAGCCAGTTCTATGGCTAAATTTAATCGCTTTATGCGACAACTTAAGGCAAAAATTTCAGGAAACTTGGATCCAAATGCTCATCTTTGTATCTTGGAATCTTGGTCTTATCGATTAAAAGAAACAAAAATTTTACCGGGTGAGCGTATTGCTTTTGAAACGCCTGCGCGCGCTGAAGTGTTGGGCGCAGAAAATATATCTATTGAATTTTAAGGACAGAATAAAAATGGCGACCAAACCGATCTCTTTTGATATATCCAGTTATTATCATCAAAATTTTCAAGAGCATCAAATTGTGGCTGCTGCAACACAACAAGCTTTACATGAAAATTTTTTAGCTTTGGTTACATTGTGTCATCAAAGTATAGCTCAAGGCGGTAAAATTATATTTTTCGGCAATGGCGGCAGTGCAGCAGACGCCCAACATTTGGCTACAGAATTGACTGTTCGTTTTATTGAAAATCGAAAACCCATTGCAGCTCTTGCATTGACTACCGATACCTCGACACTCACAGCCATCGGCAACGATTTTGGATTTGAACATCTTTTTGCACGTCAAATTGATGCCCTCGGCAAGCCTGGTGATGTGGCCATCGGCATCAGTACATCAGGCAAAAGTTCCAATGTTTTAAAAGCTTTTGAAATGGCCCATCTTAAGGGTTTGCATACGGTGGCTTTAACCGGACAAGCCGGTATCGTCTCAACTTTAGAGACTTTATCTCAACCTGTGTCACTCACCTTAAGCGTTCCTTCACGTACCACTAGTCGCATTCAAGAAATGCACATTACATTGGGACAAATGTTATGTGGTGCCCTTGAAAATTCTTTGGGCCTTGTAGATCAAAATTCTTTAGTTTTATAAAAATTAAGTTAATTATGCAGACTCTTGATACATTTCTTGATCATATTCCCCAAGCATCGGTTTTATGTGTAGGCGATATTATGTTGGACTATTTTGTCTATGGCAATGTTGATCGCATCTCACCCGAAGCGCCTGTGCCAGTTTTTCACGAAACCCAACAAACTTGTGTCTTGGGCGGTGCTGGTAATGTGGTACGTAATCTTTCAAGTCTTTCGGTTAAAACCACCTTTATTTCGGTTATTGGAGATGATACCCAGGGTAAGATTTTACAAAAACTTATGGATGATCTGCCACAAGTGACTTGTCAACTGATCAAAGATATCCAACGAGATACCACGACAAAGACACGTTATATTGCCCAACATCAACAACTTTTGCGGGCAGATAAAGAAACATTACAAGCTATTTCTTCAGAAATACAAACTCAAGTTTTAATATCTTTCAAAAATGCTTTGCATGCTGTGGATGTGGTTATTTTATCAGATTATGGCAAAGGACTTTTTTCTGAAAGTTTACTTCAAGTATTGATCAGGGAAGCAAAGTCTCAAAACAAGCCTGTTCTCATTGATCCTAAAAGTCGAAATTATGGTATTTACCAAGGCGCCACAGTTCTCACGCCCAATTTAAAAGAATTGAAAGAAGCTTCAGGTAAATTTTTATCTACGGACCAAGATATCGTAGATGCCGCTAAAGAATTGTTAAATCAATATCAAATTGAACATATGGTGATCACGCGAAGTGCCGAGGGTATGACCCTTGTTGATGATCAAGGCAATGCGGATCATATCCCTACCCATGCTCTTGACGTTTTTGATGTCTCAGGTGCTGGAGACACAGTCCTTGCCATGCTTGCTGCCAGCTACGCTGTAAATGTGCCCTTGTATCAAGGGGTTCAACTGGCAAATATTGCAGCTGGTATTGTAGTTGGCAAAGTAGGAACAGCCACAACCACACTCGTTGAAATTCAAGATAGAATATCTTCAGACAGCCATTATAAAACATATCAAAAGGTTCAACTTTGGCATCAGGCACAGGAGCAAGTTTTAAGGTGGAAGAGAAAAGGACTAAAGGTTGGCTTTACCAATGGATGTTTTGACCTGCTTCATCCAGGACATATATCTCTTCTCAATCAATCTAAATCTCAATGTGATCGTCTAATTTTAGGCCTTAATAGCGATGATTCGATCAAACGACTCAAGGGTGAATTACGCCCTATTCAAAGGCAAGAAGCGCGTGCCATCGTGCTGGCCTCACTTTCTTGTGTCGATATGGTGGTTATCTTTGATGAAGACACACCTTTGGAGTTAATTAAACATCTTAAGCCAGATGTTTTGATCAAAGGTGCAGATTATACGATTGAAAATGTCATTGGTGCCCTTGAAGTTACACATTGGGGCGGCAAGGTCTACTTAGCATCCCTTGTACCGGATCAAAGCACCACCCGCACTATTGCTCAAATGACATTGTAAAAAATTATTTTGCATTAGATGAAGTGGTTTTCCGACCACTCACATCTTCAATGTCATCTTCATCGGAACTATCGTCGGCATCTGAAGACCATTCAAATATTTTACGCAAGAATCCAGGCGTGAAGAGCGACATCGGATTGACAGAGACTTGAGGATCTGCTCGCGTACCTTCAATGGAATAAGAAACCGAGAAAATACCTTCATGCTTGCCCCCTGTGAGAATCTCACCTAGGAAAGGAATGATTTTCGGCAGTGTGGAATTTAAAACATATCCTGGAATCACAGATCCTGCCAGGTGAAGATTTTGATTTTTACCCCTTCCAACATTACCGCGTAATGTCATGCCCAAAGATGTGCCTTGTACACGTCCCTTGGTGATGAATAATTTATCCGGCGCCAACACAAAATTTGTGCGCATTTGATCAAAAGATAATCCTTTGTTTGAAAATAAATCGCCCAGCCCTGTGGGGAAAGCAAAAGTTAATACTTTTGCCAATGTTGGGACATTTTTAATTGAAAAATCTTGAATGCGCATTTTGCCACGCCATGGGTTATTGGCAGATCCATCATTTTTAAACGCGTAAAGTTGCAGAAATCCTTCGTGCAATTGAACCGGCAAATCAAAAGCTTTGAACAATTTGCCAGCCGCTGGGGTTTGAAAGGTGAAACGACGTCTGTTACCGGAATAAGGCTCAACCTTGGCAAACATAATACTTTGATCTTGATTTTGCATGCGACCCATGGATTTTAAATAAGACTTAAATGCCAAGAATCTGATTTGTTCATTTTGTAAACGAAAATTAAGTGTATTGTTAAAAAAAGTATGATCGTGATTTAAATGAACTTCGTCAAACTTTGCGTTAAAATAAAGGGTTTCTTGAGGGAATTTGATCTCTTCATCACTGGAATCTTTAGTAAAAGGCTCAAGATCTAAAGACTTGCCGCTGATGTCAATTTCGTAAGCATGCGGGCCTTTCTTTAACAACGATCCTTTAAAATCATTTTTACCTGCTTTAAATTGCGTTATTTTTACGTCATTAAATGGCAAAGTGCCACCTGGTGATGGACTAAAGGTTGCCTCCCCCTCAATTTTTAATTGATTGGTTGAGACAATCAAAAATTTATTAATTTTTTGCAGCTTTTGATTTTTAAGGCTTAATTCAACATTTAAACTTCCAGATTGCTGAATAGGTTTAACCCAATTTAAAAAAGAGAGGCGAATAGGCGTCAAATCAGCTACCAAGGTGACAATAGCCTCATGGTCTTTACTTTCTTGATATTTTATTTGAGCGGGGGCATCGCCTTGAAATGAAATAGCTGATGGCAATCCCATTTTTTTTAATTGGTTGTAACGTAAACTGGTATCGATATCTAAATTTGTCTGATCTGTGATCAAATTCTTTTGCCAATTTATATCAGCCGGCATTTTATTCAATAAACCTTTGCCTTTAAAAGACGCATAATCCGCATCAATTTTTAAGTGGAAATCACCTTGATGAATATTGATATCTAATGATGGCACAGGTTTTATAATCGACAGATCGGTAATATGAGATGACACTTGAGTTTTGATTTCGTGGGGCTCAATTTTAACTTCTAAAGGAAAGGCTATTTGAACAATGGAATCCGCATAGCCATCGCATTTTAATTTATTTAAATCATTTTTTTGAGCCAAATATAAAGGCGGCAAATCAATAAACTTAATAACTTGAGGAAGTGGTGCAGCGATTTCCAAGGTCATATCTAAGGTTTGATCTTTAACATGCAGATCATGAATGTTGATGACGCCTTTACGCAAGGTCAGTCCACCACTTTCTGCCTGGATTACATTTATTTTTAATTCTTGTTTATCAAAGGAACCATTTCCTTGAACATCTGTGGCTTTGGGCAGTTCATCGACATAACGTACAATCCCATTTTTAAAATTAAAAATGCCCTGAAGCTTTGAAATGTTGATGGAAGGTTGGTCTTTGACAGAAAAATCAGCTTGTCCTTCAAGCTGTAATTTTGTCTCAGGCAAAATGGCTTGATCAATATTTTCCATAATCCATTTGCGCGGTACACGCGCCAGTGATGCAAGCCAAATATCTTCCACAAAAGCACGCGTGACTTGCTGAAACTGATTGTCTAATTTGAAGGATAAGTGTTGAGTTTTGGGCAACCAATTCCCTGTTCCTTGAAGATTTAAAATTGCGCCTCCTACTTTGGCATGACAAGTTTTTAAAAGAATTTTATTGTCTTTGACAGAAGCATCCACCACACCTTCAGTGATTTTTAAAGGGTTTGGTAAGAAATCAGGAAGATCAATAATGCCCTCGCGAATCTTAAATCCCAGCTCTGCAAACTTAATCCCTTTTTCAGCGTCATAATGGCCTTTAAGATTAAGACCAAAGGTAAAAGGATTATGTTGTAAAGTCTGTAACTGGCTTTGCAAGACATCAGGCAAGTCATTATAAATCACATCCGGAACGTCTTTTAAGAAGTTACTCGCCAGCTCAGGGATGACGAATTTTAAATCAATACTTTTAAATTTGTCTAAAGTGCTGAAAGAAAAAATATATTCTTGTTCTTGCCATATGGTTTTAAAATAAAGTTCAAATTTATTTGTTGTCTTTCGAAAAGTAAAATCAGTAGGCGGTAAAGTCCATTCATGCCCCCCTTTTAAATGTGATACACGAATTTCTGCCCGATTAATTTTTAAAGATTTTAAAGATGATCCTTTGCCTTCTGATGCCAAAATTTTATGGATCAGTGTGGTCAATAATTTCTCGTCCTGTGTTTCTTTGGATGTTTCTTGAGTTTGAGCCAAACTTTCACCATCAAATAGAAATCGAGACGCCTCTAACTCAATACCTTGTGGTTCAAATCCTGATGTCCATAAGCCATTTAATGTGTAAATGAGGCTTAAAGATTCAACATCTACATGAAAAGAGTTATCTATCTGACTTTGAATATCGATGGATTGTACTTTTACTTTAAAAGGTGCATCTAAATTTTCCCAAATAAGTTCTGGTTGATTTAACTTTATTTTAAAATTTGGTAACGCACGTTGAACATTTTCTTCTAAAATATGATGAAAAGCATCTAATGATACCGGACCTTGTTGAAGACGTACGATAAGACCCACAAATACTAAACAACCGACTGTCAGCAAAATTAAACTGATGGTTAATATAAATCGCGTGAGTGTTTTAAGGGTTTTATAAATCATGATAGTTGGATATACTTTGAATACAATTTAACTGTCTTAACAAAACAAGTTTTTTTACAAAATTAAGGAGTTTTAAATGTCTTTTGAAATTGGACAACCGGCCCCCTCCTTTGAATTGCGCGTTGATGATCATAAAACCGTTAATTTGACTGATTATCAAGGAAAAAAACTTATTCTCTACTTTTACCCTGCTGATGATACACCAGGATGCACCCTTGAGTCTTGTGGATTTCGTGATTATTATCCCGAGATTAAAAAATTAGGGGCTGAAATTTTGGGAGTTTCACGAGATAATTTAGAGTCCCATAAAAAATTTAAGACCAAATATGCCCTTCCTTTTGATTTGGGCGCTGATGAAGATGGCAAAGTATCTACATTATATCAAGCTTTACGCGCGAAAGAGCCTACCAAATCTCAAGAATTTGTTCGAAGCACTTTTTTAATTGATGAGACAGGACACGTTAGAAAGTGGTGGCCTAAAGTGACTGTTTCCGGTCATCTGCCTGAAATTTTAGCGGCTCTCAAAGAAGCTTGAATTTGATGAAAGCACATATATATTTGCCTGCAAAAACATCTATGCAGTCGGGCCGACATAAAACAAAAAATTGGATTTTAGAATTCAAAACATCTCGTCTTCAATATATTGAACCCCTGATGAAGTGGACCGGTACGCGTGAGACACAATCGCAGGTTAAATTATATTTTGCCACCTGTGAAGAAGCCTGTCAGTATGCCCGGCAACACGGTCTTGACTATAATGTGTCTGAGCCTCAATCCCCTGCTTTTAAGCCCAAGTCATACAGCGATAACTTTCGTGCTGATCGGCTTCGTTGATCTAGGTTTTGTGAAGGTTTGTTAGAAAGATATATTTTAAGATATTTTTAAGTGAAAATTTTTCTAGATTTTAATGTAATAGTTATTCATATTTCAAAAAATCTAGAGGACTTTGCAACTAAAAATAGCCAAAAGATACTTTTTAAAGAAATCTTCACAGAATCTAATATAGCGAAAGCATTTTAAAATTGAACAAGGAATGAGGCGTAAGGAATGAGGCGTGACGTGTATATTACGCTCAACGATCTGACGATGTCGCAATTTTAAAAGATACATGCTATAGCTGATTGCATATATAATTACTCAATGTTATAAATAGGGATGAGTTACGGATATAGTACAGATTTACGGTCTCGTGTTGTTGAGTATTTGTC
>JBPBPI010000199.1:0-2843 GCA_050954885.1 Janthinobacterium lividum
TGAAGCTGATTTATATCATGACTATTGCCCTTGGGGTGGTGACGGCGATGCCAACACACAAGAAGTTTCTCCAACCCGAATACAAGTCGAGCAGCAAAATCTCGCCTCTGCGTCTCAGTTCCACCAATACGCCCACCCCACAAGAATACCAAGAATCGTTTCGGCTAGTCAATCATCTCTACCAGATTCTGGCAAAATGTCCAGCTGGCTTGACAATTGCCGAGCTCAGTAAACTACTTGAGGACGCATCTTTGAGCACTTCAGAACTGAAACAAGTTTTGATGAGCCACAAACAGTGGTTTACCCATACAGAAGGGGCCGATGATTGTGTGTGGAAAGCCAGTATGATAGATGGGTAGTGTTAGATAACTTTGGTTTACAGTTCCTACTGTCTGATGATTCTTGGTCACCAACTTGCAGAATATATTAGGCGTGTTGAGATTGATAGAATTCCAGTAGTCAACAAAGTGTTGGGAATTTGTGAATGCCATCTTGGTAGCGTGGTATTTGGGTCAACTAGCAACTTTATTCATATCCTACCGGGTTGTTTGACAGCCCATACGGTCAGGGGCCAGACTATTGACGCACTGTACTTCTGTTTGTCTAATCGCTAGAGTTTGTTTTGTGCACCTATCACCTCACATCTCTACCATACCATGTTGTGCGAGTGTTTGCCGGAAAATGTTAGATTATACGTAATATGGACCGTTCAGTCCAAACGCTGGCAAATAACAGATCTGGACGACCTGCGGTGCCCTACATGTTCTAATCCTATCGATATTGCGAGAGTTTTCAAGTCCAACCTCTATAGTCTTCATGCGGCCATGGTTCCGGGTATAGTTCATCGGCTATTGTGCTATCTGGAGGTTATATTCAAATTCAACACCAAGGCACGCAACTGTTTCGAGACTACCGTTTCCTTTGTCAAGTGGAGCGTGAATGACATGATCACGTTATCCGTTGGCGAACTGGGATCCTTTGATTTCCCGGTTGCTGATGAGATCACAAAAGAATATGTTGCGGACGAATTGGAATGTCGGTGCTTGTCTGATATCGATGATATTACTCGCGTGGCCAATATGATCAGATTATATGTTATCTACTCGCGTATGCTCAAGGTGTAGAGAGACGAAAGGGTTTTAGGGGGATCTATAGAAATTACTTTCACCTATACCATATCTCTACACTTTTCTACTTTATGGCATCGATTGTGTTTGACGCCTTTGCGAGCATTAACAATGACCTTTGCGCACCAGGCGCTAAGGGCTGGCTCACTGTGCCTTTTATTCCAATCATCTTTGGTGGCTTAAACATCGTGATTTGGATCTTGATTATCACCACCGCATTTTACATTCGTTATTACGGAGCCAGTAATTGGCAGAATACAGATAGTGAAGGAAATCGAACGTTTAGCCGTTCGTTGGGGTTTGCAGTACTTGACTGGTATGTAGCAGCATTAGCAGTGACTGTACTCTACAAGCTATTTCTTTGCAAAGCAACAGTTCAAGCAACTACTATCTACACCGATGTAGAATCGATAAAGTCAAAGTAATGGAATTTCTACAGAGGGGAGTCAATAGTCTGGGCCCTAGTGACACCGTTCTCCGTATGAGGAAGGAATTACCCCTCCTCAGTGGGACTGGCGATCGCCTCAGCCCTCCCTGAAGGCTCAGCTCTCCTTCTGACGCCCTTCTTCTGTCTTTTCTCTTTCTTTCCTTTGCAACTCCTGAGGTCTTGGTCGCCCCTCCCTCTGCGCTTGAACGATACGACGGAAATTCAACGTTGCCACCAGATCACGGTTCCATGGTTTTGTCTTGCCTAAAATACACCCATCACATTGCTTCAGTCCATGCACTTCCCTGACGTTCTGCATCCAGGGTCGAAGATTGCAGCGCCATCTGAAACATCGGTTGACTTGATCGCAACCTGGGCAGATCTTGCTCGTATTGTACTCATCCACCAACAGAACTTTGAATTTGTGTCGCCTTAGCATCTTCAACATTCCCACACCGCGAATAGTTTGGTGAAATCGCATATTGGGGGAAGAATGGTCGCCAAAGACAATCAAAGGATCCGGATCCTCTTTCTTTTTCTTAAACTTGGCTCGAAGATTATTGCACAGGCGAGCGTCAGACTGCTGTTGTAACCTGAAAGCCTGCCACCTGGCTTCACGATGACTTTTATGTTCAAAAAACGGCGTCAAGACCGCGGAAGCGGCAGATCGCGCAGCCAAATATTCAGAAAATTGGGCAAGTGAAGAGCCGCGATGTGACGTTGCAGAAACCGAATTGAGCGCAGCTTTGGCAGCCGGGTCCGCTTTCAGCCTTTTTCTGAGGGCATCGCGCACAACCTTGGTCTTGAGCTCCTTACGTCGTTGGTTGGAGGTGTAGCGATAGAGTTGTTTACTTGATGGAGTGGAGTCTTCGTGCATACAATAGAGAAGATCCCCTCGGCCGGGATCAATGAAGATGGTGTTGTTTTTGTACTCCATCAACTTTGTAGAATTGACGTCGGTAATATGAAGAAACTCCT
Source organism: Janthinobacterium lividum (assembly GCA_050954885.1). Lineage (GTDB taxonomy): Bacteria > Pseudomonadota > Alphaproteobacteria > Caedimonadales > Caedimonadaceae > JBPBPI01. The sequence continues at coordinate 2,533 of JBPBPI010000199.1, forward strand.
TTCTTGCTTTCCGTTTCTCTTCAGCTTCTGCGTCTTCTTTCTCCTGCTTTAGCCTGGCAATCTTTTCAGCCTTAGACTCGATCGTGTTCGTCTTAGGGGTCTTTTGTTTGGTTTTGGTCGCCTTCAGCCTCTTCCGTTCTTGTGCCTCATCTCGCTTGCGCTTCTTATTGGCAGTCTGAATCCTTTCTTTCTCCTCCTTTTGTTCTTCTGTAAGGTTGGGTCCGCGTACTGCCTTGATTTTTGCGGACTTGAATACGGTCACAGCGGTACCGTCGGTTTGGAATGATCGTGTAAATCCACGCCCAGACTGA
>JBPBPI010000200.1:0-2714 GCA_050954885.1 Janthinobacterium lividum
GCGTAGTTTTGCCTTTGTAAGTCGACAGAGCCGCATCGAACGTCTTGCGGTCTTTGGCAGAGCCTAGAGAACATTAGATCAGCCCGGATCCACACTGACTATCGATATAACTCTTTGTGAGATTCATAGGGCCTTGGTCATTGTAATTGTGGAGCTGATAAAGATGTGATATGTTCTGATCAGTGCAAGGCAAGAAAACGCTGACCGAGATATGCGAACACCACGCTCGCGAATAGCCAGCGTTCAAGATGGGAGGTAGATGCCGACTCCGAGTAGACTGGTATTATTCATATGGTCATCTCTCGCGACCGCTTCCAGCTCGACAAGTCTGAGTATGGTCGTATCTTCAGTACGGATTTCTGATGCTTGGAGCGTGGTTCAACACGTATCAGACCTAGCGTGTTGGGCCGATTTGGGCAGTCACGAAGCGAACATCAAACCCAATGCTCTTTGGGCCTTTGCCGCTGGGCTCTCCATGCCGACCAGGAATGTTTGATTGGTTATAACTAGCATTGGGGTTCTCGCTCAATCTGGAGGCTGAGGCTAAAGCGGGCAGTCATGCCATGGACATTGTGACCCTCGCGAAGGCGAGCGCGGAGCCGGACGCTGGCGTCGTGATGGTGGCGAACAACAATAGAGTGGATTCAGGACCCCAGTTTCTGGGGGAACGTTGGAGGGTAGGCGGTCGTAACGTCCCAGGTCCAACGCTCGGAGGCTACCCGAATGCAGTGTGTCCAATGTGAACAAAGCAGCAGTAGCGCCGATCGCGTCCGCAGCCGACTGGAGGCTCCATGCTAACGGGCCTGACCGTTGCCGAGAGCGAACGCATCTAACCGGGCCCGTGAAGGGTGGATCTCACGCACAGGCAGAAGTCCTCGATGTCCATGAAGTCTACGGCGATCGGTCGTACTCCCGAGCATCATTCGGGACGTGCTGAAGTTGATGTTCGTAGGAGTCTGAAGGGATGAAAGCCACGTCCCGGCTCAATTCCGATGTTTGATGGTGTTGAGAGCTGGCCGCTCATACAGCGGCGTCTTGATCATGAGGTTCACGGAAGAACTACAGCCTCGTTCGGGCGAACTCTCGAGACGGTGAAGATGGGTATGGGGTCAATCATGCAGTCGACCTCGCGGAGGCCGTGCACAGAATACACCTTGCCGACCTTGCCTGGGGCCTGAGCAGTGGCCACTGGACGAGTACAGACAGCCGCGGCCTTCAAGCAATGCGTGCAGAGCCTCGGGAAGCCGATGAAGCTGATGCCGGACTCCAGTCTGGTGGTAGTGGCGTCGCTAGCGGTCTCCATCGGTAAGGGCTACAAGTGTGCGACATCGAAGGCGGGACATGTTGTGAGGTGTTGTCTCAGCTTGACCGGAAGAAGATCCGCGAGTGCTGAAGCCCCACACCGTAACATGTAGCTGTCATTGGCTACTGGATCTCGTTGATTCAGGGTGGATGGTTCAGTAGCGGTCCGCTGCTGAAGTAGTGGAGCGCACTGGCGATGGCAGCAAGGGCAGCATCGGCTGAGCTACGTATCTTGAGCGCACAGTGCTTGAGCACGTGGTGATCGGTGTCGTGCATGAACTGATGTCCTGCATTTATGGCGACATGTTACCAGAGCGACGTCTGTCGATCTGCAGCCAGGATGCCACTCAGGGTCCAGGAAACTACATCTATTTACATGATTGGCTGATTTATCCATATCAGCCGCAACGTCTGTTAGCCAAACTCAACTCCATACTGGTTCTACCTAGCGTGTCAGCCGACATCGCCACGGCTTCCTCGCGGGGTAGCGCTGTAACGGATCAGAGGCTGTCCATGATGACAGAACCTAAGGACTGAAACGACGACGCTGTCTCTTGCCCGCTCGTGGGCTAAAAGGGTTGGACAGAGATGGCGCATGGCCAGCCACCTCACCCCAAGTCGTTCGGCTCAACGCGATGTGGGACTCGCAGTGTTCGCAGCTCTATCCTCTTGTGAGTTGAAAAGAAGACTGACTATTCGAAAGGGCTGGCGTGTGGGGATGCCCCTCCCTCCGTACACAAGCCAAGGTACAGAACGAGAAGGCGATCCTCCCCGTAACGAGTGCACCGGCAGCGCGAATGATGTTGGGGAGTCTCTCGCACACGCTACACGTGGCACGAGTGATGAGGCAAACGATCCCAAGTACCCAGTCAGAAGTCTACAACCTCGAAAGCCACATTTCTAGAGAACTCGAAAATGTTTGGTACAATACCCGAGAACCACAGGAATCCCATGCCCCTCTGTCAATCACCCCGGTTTCCCTGTCTCTACCAAAATACTTTCCCTGTCTCTACCAAATACCAAGCCCTTAGCAACGCAGGACAGGATCTTGCTGGAAAGCCTGGGAAACGTGTCCGAGGATAATGCGAGCCGGCTGAAGGGTGATCTCTGAGTACTCCGTCATGGTCCCTGGGCTCGAATGTGTTGGTTGTGGCGATAGAGTGGGTGCACAGAGCTCAGGATACGGCCCAGCGGACTGAGCCCTCTTCGACTTCGTGGACACTGCTCCCCCTCGCGTCAGCTTTCTGATGAGTACTGAGGTGGTCGTTGGTCGTTTCTCTCAGGCAAACATGCTTCGTGGAGCTTTACAACCGATGTCGTTGGCTAAGGACCATGACCTGATGGCGTTGCATGACCCTCCCCTCCCGTCAGCCGCGCCGCTCTTGTTACGGATTTCCGGGCTTGTTCATCAC
>JBPBPI010000201.1:0-15412 GCA_050954885.1 Janthinobacterium lividum
GGGGTATCCTTTTTGAGATTTAATACCCAAAATGATACTCCAATGTTTTCAATACTTTAAACTTTTTTACACGCCTCTTAAACATAACTCGGGTTATACTAATACAAAATTTTAAAGAACAAAGTCCCGAGAAACGCCATTCTGAAGAACAAGCTTCTAATGAATTCTTGGCTATTCATTACCTTCAAGAGGCAGCCAATAAAAATTTTTCTTTATCCATGGTATCTCTTGCGACAATTTATCTTCAATCATATAAAGATAATCAAAATAACCAAGATCATTTAAAGTCTGCTTTATTTTGGCTTGAAAAAGCTCATGCTTTAAAATATAAACCAGCGGCTCATTACTTAAATATTGCACAAGGATATTTAAATCAAAAGAACGCTGAGACAGAAGAAGATGATTCTCAACTTGAGCAGCTTTTACAAGAGACTGAAAACTGTATTTCTGTGGAATCTCAATCTTCATCTTTTGAAAATAGATTAAGCTCTAAGAAGAATCAGCAAGAAGAATTGACGGCTTTAGAGGAAGAGAAAGCAACGTCTCTTTTATCTTTACAGAACAAAACCGAATTGAAGGAAGATCAAAAAGCAGAAAGAGATGAATCGAATGAGAAGGACACCTCTGTGTCTGACGATGAATTTGTTTACAAAAAAGGAAATATCAAACAAATCCGCGCCAATTTACATCAAATGGCTTCCTTACGAAAAGAACGAGAAGCAACACAAAGCCAAACTTCTTTAAAATTATCTCCTGATGCTCAAGAAATTGCAAATGCTATTAAGAATAATGAGGCAAAGAACCTAAATAATAATGATTTACTTATCTTGTTCAAAGATCCAGCGTTTCAAAGTCAAATTGAGATGACGCCAACAAAAAGTGGTCTATTGATCAGTGCGCACAATCGTACAACCAATCAGCATATAAGCACCAGCACGCATCGCAAACACACTGGTTCTTATAAAGGAATGCATCCTGCTTTTGTAAGAGATCTTAAAGATATTTTGGACATTTTTCCCCAGATATAAAATGATCTTTATATAAGTCAGTTCTTTTATGAGAATTGACTTATTTTATGAACATTCCTGCATCATCAATTGAACAATCGCATTGCGCGCCAAAAGGTCTGCGCGCTCATTTTCGGCGTGTCCTGAATGGCCCCGAACCCAATGCCAATGAATTTTATATTCTTGGGCCAATTGATCAAGCCGACGCCAGAGATCAAGATTTTTGATATTTCTTTGCGTGGCATCCAACCAATCATTGGTCTTCCATTTAATAATCCATTTTGTCATCCCATCGCGCAGATACATACTGTCGGTATAAATGGCCACTTCTTGAGAGGCTGATAAGGATTCTAAACCTTTGATTGCTGCCATTAATTCCATACGATTGTTGGTAGTCATAAGTTCGCTGCCTGAAAGTTCCGTTTCTTGACCAGAAGGCGAGCGTATAAACACCCCCCATCCGCCAGGTCCTGGATTGCCACTGCACGCACCATCGGTATAAAGACTAATAAATTGTGAGGTTGATTCTGTTTGCGCATGAGGACCGACAAGTGTTAATTTAACCATAGCATTACTTCTTAAAACATATTTATTGTGTTGGTGGAATATGCTTTACCCTAGGACACTTATCATCCAAATTCAAGTTCGTTGTAAAAAATAGACATAAGATTAAGGTGTATTTTTCAACTTTATTTTTTTAATCTACAATTTTGAAATTATTTTTTCTTTATTATCTCTCAATAAGTTGACTAAGAAATCTAAGGCAGCGCATTTTTGATGTTTTCTCCAAGCTAAAACACAAGATGCCGCAACTTTTGGACGATCAACTTTCTTCTCAATTAAAAGGCCAGATTTTAAATAAGGTTCTGCCAGTGTAAGAGGAAGGAATCCAATTCCTAAGCCAGCAACTTGAGCTTGAATCTTACTTTCAATAGAGGGAACTTTTAAAAATAAATGATCTGGAGAGTAACCGGTCACAATTTTAGAAATATTTCTAGAAGTATCAGGTGTGACAATAATACGGTGAGCCGTAATTTCTTTGTAAGTAAGAGGCTCTTGGCATTGAGCAATAGGATGTTGAGGGGCAACGGCAAACACAAAAGGGATAACACCTAGGGTTTCATAAGTATAAAGTGTGCTTTTTTGAGGATCTAAGCCACAGCCAAGAACTAAATCAGCTGATTCAGACAGAAGAATATCTTGAGAACCACTCAAAATTTCAACAGACACATCGACAGAAGTTTTTGGAAAAAACTCAAAAAGATTTTTAAGTATCGATTTAATTGCTGTAAAATCAATCAAACCATCATAAGCAAGACGTAAATTTTGCAAATCCAATCCCGCAGAGACTTTTATTTTATTTTCTAAAGTACGTGCTTGATCAAGAATTAAGCGTCCTTGTTCTAATAAATCTTGCCCAATTGGTGTCAGCTGAGCGCGATAATTTGATCGATCAAAAAGAGGGGTGCCGAGATTTAATTCCATTTGCTTAATGGCATAAGTGATCGCAGAAGGAACACGATGTAATTCTTCGGCGGCACTTGCAAAACTACCATTTCTGTCAATGGCATCCAAGATGCGTAGTATCTCTAAATTTAAAATCATATTCAAAATTTCCAAACAAGAGGTATGAAATATTTTAATTTTATTTAACATAGTAATAAGGTTTTATAAGAGATAGCAAGATTTTTAAGAAATAATTTCTTAGATACTATCTATAAAGGAAGAAAAAATGGTCAAAAGATTAGGTCAAAAAATATTAACAGTAATAGCTTTAGCGTCAAGTGCTATGGCTTCTGAAAAAGCCATTCAGCAATTTGAAGCAGCCTGGCAAAATCCATCTTATACACAAATACAATTAGAAGATGTTGATATAAATAAAATTCTTAATGAGCATTATGAGACTTCTCGTCCTCTTCACTTTACCCGTGAGATGTTATAAGATGTTGAGCGTAAGAAAGCTTGGGAGCCTGAGGTCTATATTTCCTATGTAGTGAGTGAAGGAAAATCATGGGGTAGAGTAAAATTAAATACAGGAGATGAATATTTCACGCGCTCAACGCAACAAAAACAATGGATGACCAGTGAGTATGCCCAAGTCATAGAAGAAGCTCATCTTTTAAATAAAGAACAGAAAGCTATATTTTTAGGTCTTTCTAATACAACAAGTGAAAAAGGTGAGAAGTTAAACACGACCAATACTCAGCCTCTTTTTCATATTGAACATGGTGTAACAGGTACACAAGATCAACCTCGAAATACTTGGCGTATTGTTCATTTAACAAAAGAAAAAGATATGAATCTTATCAAAGAATTTGAAAAATTTAAAAATTCTACTTCTCTTCCCAGATACATAGAAATTTACATAGAAAAAGATTTAAAAATTACATTAAAAAGAAAATAATATTTTAAGAAATTAAGTTTTATTGTCTATATATCTATAATATCAGCTGTTATGACTCATATTTCCTTTACATAGATATTTTAAAATTCTACTAATTTTCTTAAAGTAGCTGCAACCCTACTTTGCAATAAAACTGATAAGGTAAAAAATAAATTATAGAAATACAATTTAAAATTTTTAAAAACAACATTGTAGTTTACTTTTATTAAGGCTAAATTTTTATTTATATTAAGTGCTATACTTATTTTAAAGATATTAATGTTATATTTTGAACCAATATCAACATAAATGATTTTTCGTTGCCATTTCTCTTGCTGTTGACATTAAAATCGTTTAAATATGCACGTTAGACAAGCTGAATAAAGATAGGATTGTATTATGGCTGTACCAAAGAAAAAGACCTCGAAGTCACGCCGCAATATGCGTCGCTCGCACGACGCGTTGCCGATTAAGCAAGCTGGAGAATGTTCCAACTGTGGAACACGTAAAATGTCACATCATATGTGTGCCAGTTGTGGTTACTATAGAGGACGTCAAGTTATGACAATGGCTCTTGCTGCTTAAGCCTAAGCCGTGCATCATGATTCAGTTCTCATAAAATAATCAAAGGGGAATCTGAGGTTGAGCGTTACACTGGCCATCGATGGTATGGGAGGAGACCAAGCCCCTAAGGTTATTCTTGAGGGCATGGCAAAAGCTGCCGAACTTTTTCCTCAACTCAGATTTGAACTTTATGGATCTGAAGAAATTGCAGCCTCTTTAAAACAATACAAACAGCTTGAGGCTGTTACTCATCACAATATTACCACAGAAATCGTCACGGCTGAAACTAAACCAGCCGCTGCTTTGCGTGGATTCAAAAACTCAAGTCTACGACAATCTATTTTAGCTGTACGTGATGGCAAAGCAGCAGGTGTTGTCTCTGCGGGCAATACAGGGGCTTATATGGCCCTCTCGTGGCTACTTCTCGGCACCTTACCCGGTATTGATCGTCCCGCCATTGGTGGTTTGATGCCAACCTTAAACGGGCCTAAAGTTCTTTTGGATATGGGCGCCAATGTTGAAGTTAATGCTGAAAACTTAATTGAATTTGCGATCATGGGTATCGCCTTTGCCCGCGCTGTTTTGGGCATTGAACACCCTTCAGTTGGTCTTTTAAATATTGGCACCGAAGAGCTTAAGGGCAATGCCACCATTAAAATGGCTCATCAATCTTTGAAAGAATCAACTCTCATTACCAATTTCAAAGGTTTTGTTGAAGGCGATTCTATCAGTCAAGGTTTGGTCGATGTGACGGTTACCGATGGTTTTGTAGGCAATATCTGTATTAAAACGGCGGAAGGAACCGCAAAATTACTCATGCACTTTTTAAAAGAAGGTGTTGAAAAATCTTTTCTATCTAAAATTGGTGTCTTGCTTGCCAAACCCGCTTTTAAATATTTACGCAATAAAATTGATCCAAGGCGTTATAACGGGGCACCCTTCTTGGGATTACAGGGCATTGCCGTCAAAAGTCATGGCGGCACAGACGGCGAAGGATTTTTACAGGCCATTCAAGTTGCCTTGAATATGGTTGAAAAAAATATCAATCAAACAATTTCTCAGGAAATTCTAGGCTTTTCTGTCCCAGAACTAGATAAAAAAAAACTTAATTTTTCGCAGGACAATTCATTATCTGATGACCAATCCGGAGCTGCTTAAACATGAAAGCATTTCCTTCTAATATTTCTTCGCATAAAAATTCTGTCATTGTTGGATGTGGTGGCTATCTGCCTGAACGCATTGTTACCAATCATGAAATGGCGAAGATGGTCGATACATCTGATGATTGGATTGTGGAACGTACCGGCATCAAAACGCGTCATTTTGCGGCGCCTCATCAATCGACGTCAGATCTTGCCTTTGAAGCGGCTCTTGTGGCTCTCAAGCAAGCCAACTTATCACCTCAAGACATTGATTTAATTATTGTGGCCACAATTACACCGGACCGAACATTTCCTTCAACGGCTATTTTTGTTCAACATAAATTGTGCAACACAACCGCTTTGGCTTTTGATGTCTCAGGGGCGTGCGCTGGTTTTTTATTGGCTTTACAAACTGCTGATAATTTCTTGAAATTGGGTCAAGGAAAACATGCCTTGGTTATCGGTGCTGAAGTCATGAGTTCTTTGATCGATATGGAAGATCGACGAACCTGCATTTTGTTTGGCGATGGCGCAGGTGCCGTGGTTTTGACATGCCAAGAAAGTCACGAAAATCAAGAGCAACGAGGTATTTTAGGCATTCATCTTCAATCAGATGGCCAGTATCATCCGATTCTATTCGCCGATGGAGGTGTATCAACCAACAAAATGGTGGGCAAATTACGCATGAATGGCCAGGACGTTTATCGTCATGCGGTCACCAAAATGACGGATTGTGCCAAGAAAATCTTAAAGACTTATGATTTAACCATAGATGATATTGATTGGTTAATTCCTCATCAAGCTAATCTACGAATCATTGAATCGGTGGCTCAGAAACTTAAAATTTCTTCTGAAAAAATCATTTTGACTGTTCAAGACCATGCCAACACATCTGCAGCTTCTATTCCCCTTGCCTTGTGGTCTGCTTGTGTGCAAGGGCGCATCAAGCCAGGCGATTTAATTCTTCATGAAGCCATCGGGGGTGGTTTGATTTGGGGGTCTGCGCTGGTCAGATTTTAAATTTTTATCGAAAGAGTTTGAATGACCTATATTGTGACGGAAGATTGCATCAAATGCAAATACACAACTTGTGTTGAGGTATGTCCGGTTGATTGTTTTTATGAAGGTGAAAACATGCTGGTGATCAATCCTGAACAATGTATCGATTGTGGTGTGTGCGAACCTGAATGTCCCATTGATGCAATCCAAGCCGATACCGTTGAGGCCAGCGAAAAATGGGTTGAACATAACAAAAAATATGCCTCTCTTTGGCCCAATATCCGTCTTCAAAAAGAAGCACCTCAAGACGCTGATCAGTGGCATAAAATTCCAGACAAGCTTGTTCAACATTTCAGTGAACATCCTGGCACCGGCACACCAAAGGTTTAAGATGAAAAAGAAACATCGACTCTCACCTCTTTTATGGAGTGCCTTTCAAAGATTGCTATGGGTCTCCCCTTTAATTATAATTCTTTGGCTTGGTGTTTGGTGGGCTTACTGATGATTAAAAATAAACCTTTCTCTGGTTCACAAAATATTGTGGTGCCCTTGTTAAGTTTTCACAATCTTTCCGTTAAATATCGTGATCAAATTGCTTTAAAAAACATAACTGGTCAAATTGATGCAGGAAGCTTGATCGCCATTTTGGGGCCAAATGGGGGGGGCAAAAGCACCTTTTTGAAAACGCTTATAGGATTTCATCAACCCTTTAAAGGGACCCTTAAACAACCTCATCTTCATCAAAGTCAAATGGCTTATCTGCCGCAACACACCGATATCGATCGTTCTTTTCCTTTAACAGTGCGGGAAGTGGTTGCCATGGGATTGACCCAAGAACATGGATTTTTTAACAATCTTGAACATATTTATGATCAAAAAATTAAAGAGGCTCTGGCTCAAGTGGGACTCAGCAAGCACATCGATCGTGCGCTTAATACGCTGTCAGGGGGTCAATTTCAACGAACACTTTTTGCCCGCCTCAGCTTACAATGCTCTGACCTCATTTTACTGGACGAGCCATTTACCGCCATGGATCATACAACCATTGAAGATTTAATGAAGTTGATTTTAAATTGGCATAATCAAGGGAAAACTATTTTGGTGGTAACCCATGATTTTGAATTGGTCCAGACTTATTTTTCACAAACTATGCTTTTGGCCAAAGAGATCATCGCATGGGGAGATACCAAAGATGTCTTGACCCTTGATAATTTGCGAAAGGCAAAAACCCTTTCCTGTCATTGGGAAAATCAATTAGACTTAGACACAACCGAAATTTTAGGATCTTTATAAGGCCACAATGATCGATTTTTTTATCACGCCTTTTGAATCTTACGCTTTTTTAAGACGCGCCTTGATCGCTTGTTTTGCCTTGTCTTTGGGATGCGCACCCGTGGGGGTGTTTTTAGTATTGCGGCGCATGAGCCTTATGGGCGACGCGCTGTCCCATTCTGTCTTGCCGGGTGTGGCGATTGGCTATCTTTTTGCAGGTCTTAGCCTGCCTTTAATGGGCATAGGGGGATTTTTGTCAGGGCTGCTGGTAGCACTGCTTGCTGGATTTGTCTCGCGCAAAACCTTGCTGCGTGAAGATGCAAGCTTTGTCGGTTTTTATCTGATCGCCTTGGCCGCAGGGGCTGTGTTAATTTCGATTAAAGGCAACAATGTTGATTTGATTCACATTTTATTTGGATCGATTTTGGCGGTTAATTCATCCTCTTTAATATTGGTCGCCCTGATTTCAACCATCAGTCTTATCATTTTGGCCATTATTTACCGCCCGCTCATTCTTGAATGCTTTGATCCGCATTTTATGCGCTCGATTGGATCTTCGGGTCATTATTATCATATGGCTTTTATGGCACTAGTTGTCTTAAATATGGTGGCTGCCTTTCAAGCCCTCGGCACGCTGATGGCCCTTGGTATGATGATGATGCCGGCAATTGCCGCGCGATTTTGGTCCCGACAAGTGGCCGGGCTTTGCGCCATTGCTGCACTTTTTGCCTTTGTCGCCGGTTATATCGGCCTCATTCTCTCTTATCACTATACATGGCCTTCAGGACCTTCTATTATCTTGGTGGGCGGAACCTTTTATATTATATCGTTTATCTTTGGTCGCTATGGCAGTTTAGTACATCCGAAATTATGAAAAAATTTTTAATTCTTTGCTTTATGTTTTTATCGACGTCTTTAATAGCGCAAGAGACAAAAAAGTTGAAAGTGGTGGTCAGCTTTAGTATTTTGGCCGATTTTGCCAAGATCATTGGCGGCGATGAGATCGACTTGGCGTCTATTGTGCCTTTAAACAGTGATCCCCATGTCTATCAACCCAGCCCCGATATTGCGGCACTCATCACTCAAGCAGATCTTATTATCATCAATGGCTTGGAATTTGAAGGATGGATGACACGGCTGCTCGAGGCCACAAAATTCCAAGGCAAAGTTGTGATCGTCAGCAACGGCGTCATCCCGCGCGTTTTGTATAATCCCACCCTACCCTCGGCTTTACCAGTATCAGATCCTCACGCCTGGCACGATGTTCATCAAGCTATGATTTACGTTAAAAATATTTCCATGGCACTTGCTCAGGGTGATCCTGCCCATGCCGCACTGTATCATCAGCGAACGCAGGATTATCTCAAAAAACTTGAACATTTAGATTTTTGGATCATCAATACCTTTCGTGAAATCCCAGGTGAGCAACAAAAAATTATTTCAGCCCATGACGCCTTTGGCTATTTTGCCGCACGTTATGGCTTGAAAATGTACGCCTTACAGGGCATCAGTACCGAATCAGAACCCTCGGCCAAACAAGTCGCTGATCTGATTAATTTGATCAAACAGGAACAAATTAAAGCCTTATTTGTGGAAAATATGACAAGCCACCGTTTGTTGCAACAAGTGGCTGATGAAACCCACATTGATATCGGTGGTACCCTTTACACAGATTCTTTATCGGATGATAAAGGACCGGCCAAAACATATTTTGACATGATGACACACAATGTCTCAACCATTGTAAAAGCAATTCAAAATTAATCAGAAGCTTCAACAATTTTTGGAAATTTGAGGGTGAATTCGATGAAATCACCTTCTAATGAGTTGCAGGTGATATCGCCGCCAAAGCTTTCTATGGTTATTTTACAAAACGCGAGGCCTATACCGGTGCCGGTTTCCTTCGTTGTTTTATAACCGTCAAAAATGTGATTGACAACGTTAGGAGACGCTCCACCTCCGGTGTCTTTAAATCGGATGATATTGAACGCGTCCCCGTCTTCAGAAGAGATAAAGATTTTACCCTTGCTGTTTTTGTGAATTTGATACAACGCATTGCTGAGCAAATTAAATATAATTCTGGAGAAAAAAATGGGATTACCGAGGAAATTAAAATAATAAGAATTGTCAACCTGTACCAGATCGCGTTCATTTCCTTCAAAAGGATAACTCTCCAAAGCATCTTTAATACCATTATAACTTTTACATTCAACCAAAGACTCTTTCTCCAAAGACGTTGAGGTGCTGTGTTTCAATGCCTTTAAATTATGATTGATGAATTGATGCATTCGTTTGATGGTGTCATCAATTTTTTGGTTTAATTCAGGAATTTTAAGACAAATTTCTTGTTTTTCTTGTTCGGACAATGTCGTGTGGCATAAATCAGAAAAGTTTTTTTTCAATTGATGATTGATTAAATTTAAACTGAACAAGGGCGTGCGCAAATCATGGGCCATACTGCCGGCCAACACCATGGTGGCGCGTTTAATCTCTTCCTCTGCCTTTCTCTGAGCCTCAGCCATAGCCACATTGATTAAGGCTTGCTTCTCCCGTTCTTCAGCCTCAACACGTGATGTGATATCAAGGGATGTACCAATGATACCAATCACTTTTCCTTCTGAATCATAAAGGGGTGCTTTGTTTGTAAGCATAGTCAATGCAGTACCATTCGCTAATCTTGGGGTCTCTATTAACTCTTCTGATTTTTCAGTTTTTATTGTATTTCTATCTGTATTTTTTAATTCGTCTGCTAGATCTCTCCATGACATGTCATAATCAGTTTTACCAATCATTTCTTCAGGCGAATTAAGACCTGCCATCTCAGCTTGCATTTGATTACAACCCAAATATTTGCCTTCTTTGTCTTTCCAATAAATGCTTCCAGGTATATTATTTAATATATTATTTAATATATTATTTAAATAAATTTCATGCGTTTTTATAGCCCGAAAAAGTGATTCTTTTTCTCTTTCTTCTGTTTCAAGACGATCTGTGATGTCTATGGATATTCCAATAATACCAACAATTAAACTTTCTTCATTATAAAGAGGGGCTTTATTGGTAAGTACAGATAGCTTTTTACCATTTTTCAAGATTGCCGTTTCAATTAATTCTTCGGGTACACCTGTTTCGATAATTCTTTTATCGGTAGCTCTTAAAATATCTGCAATATTTTTCCATGACATATCATGGTCTGTTTTACTAATCATTTCTTGCGGCGAGGTAAAACCAGCCATCTCGGCTTGCATTTGATTGCAGCCTAAATAAATACCTTTTAAATCCTTCCAGTAAATACTTCCAGGAACGTACTGTAAAATATTTTTTAAATAGATATAAGCATTTTCAGATTCTATTTTTTTCATAATTCTCTATAAATTTTGGTCGTGTATCGAACGTATATAACATGAAAATCAACAATTAAGCATCATTTTTAGAAAACCTTGTTTTGGTGAAATAAAAATTTTTTGTTCATAAATGTTTTTTAAGAATTCTGGTATATTATTATACATAAAAATTGACGAGGATATTTTTAAAATCTTAGGCGTATTTAGAAATAATGGTAATTCTGCCAAAAAATATTTAACTGCGATATCTACTATTTCTTCATTCAAAGAAAGATTTGAAATACCTTTGCCATTAAGAATCCATGTTGAAGCAGAAAGACATCCCTCTCTAAAAAATTTATTATTTTCAAACAAGTTTAAACAAATATTATACATTTCTAAATAATCTTTATTTAAGTTCAATTCACTCAGTAAAATTATCTTTTTATCAATGTCAGATTCAACGATACCATTATTTATCAAAGCTTTCGTTACTTTATTTTTTAAATAACAATCTTGCCTTCTCGTTTTTTTTTTGGCTCTTTCAATTGAATATCCAAGTGCTAAAAAAGTGTAAGTATAAATTTCATCAGGAAGAAAAATATGTATGTTTTTAAAGTTATTCAGTCCCCACAATATAATTTTTTCCAAATTTTCTTGAGAAAAATAGCTGTTGAATGGACTTACCCCAATTAACACATGATCACCCAAAAATACACGTTGGTCAGAAATCGTATCATGAGACATGCATTGATTTGATTGAGGCATCATGACTGTTTTATCCTAATAAAATAATAATTTTTGACAATAAGTATAAATAAATGGCTTGTTGTATCAAATGACGTGTAAAACATACCATTATACAAATTTTTTCATATTTCTTTTAAATTTTTGTCATAAAAATCAAAATATTTTTATATTTGACTGTCATTCTTCAAGTAACTTAAAAATATATCATTATAGATAAAATTTAATTAAAAAGTAAATCTTTTAATTAAAATTTTTACTAAATTAATGGTTTTGGCCGAAATATCGTTCTTGCCAACCCCCTGAAATAATAAAATATCTAGAGTATCTGTCATTCTTTTCAATTAATGGTTTAAAATAATATTTTTATCAGATAGGTTATATCTTTTTTTCCATAAGGAATTCATGATGTCAACGCGACGGTCGATTGCTTGGTTTGTTTGGGGTATTGCCTCGATATTTTATGCCTATCAATACATCTTGCGTGTCATGCCCAATATCATGTTGCATGATATTATGACACAATTTCATATCGACACCGCTTTGTTTGGTCAATTTTCCGGCGTTTATTATATTGGCTATTCGCTGATGCACCTGCCCATCGGTATTATGTTAGACCGCTATGGCCCCCGTTATGTGATGACCGGCTGTATCTTACTGACGGTGATGGGCATGTTGCCGCTTTTGTATGCGGAAGATTGGCTGTATCCGCTCGCGGGCCGTATGTTGATTGGGGTTGGCTCATCAGCGGCTATTTTAGGGACCTTCAAAATCATACGCATGATGTTTCGGGAACAGCTTTTCACCAGAATGCTGAGTCTTTCGGTCACAATCGGTGTCATAGGTGCGATTTATGGCGGTGGACCTTTAGGATATATGTGCGAGGTTTGGGGATATAAAACAGTCATATATATTTTTGCTTTGATCGGCCTAATATTGGCTTTGATCACTTATATGTTGGTGCCAAATATCCCGGCTGCCTCGCAACAACCGGTGATGTCCGATATTAAAACAGTCTTCAGAAATAAAAAGGTTATCATGCTTTGTTTGCTGGCCGGTATGATGGTGGGTCCTTTGGAAGGCTTTGCCGATGTATGGGGGTCCGAATTTTTAAAACAATTTTACCGATTTGATATCACCACCGCCAATTACTTGCCGTCGATCATTTTCATGGGCATGTGTTTTGGTGGCCCTGCTCTCAGCTTTATCGCCGAGAAAACAAACCAGTATTGGGGCGCCATCATCGGGGCTGGTACCATCATGTTTTTAAGCTTCACAGCGCTTGTTAGTGGTCTTTTAACCATCAGCACCATGACCCTCAGTTTTATCTTGGTGGGCATCTGTTGTGCCTATCAAATCTTGGCAATTTACAAGGCGTCTACCTTTGTACCAGATCATGTGGTAGGTTTGACAACCGCGGTTGCCAATATGATCATTATGATTTTTGGCTATGGCTTTCACACCGCCATCGGGTTGGTCATCAACGCCTATGGCAATACCAACATCGCCTATGCTTATGGCATCGCGGTTATTCCTGTGACCTTATTTTTGGCAATCACAGGATTAATCATCATGGCGTATCATGAAAAAAAACAAATAATTTACGACAATAAATAAATTATAAATTCATAAGACATTTTAAAATAGATATTTAATCAAAATAGGCTTATTTTCTTTAAAATGCGCCTCTTAATGTTTTATTTGACTAAATGACATAAATAATCATATACATGTTTTCATAAATAAAATTTGTTAGAAAGAGTATTTAATGATCAGATTTGCATTAATATCAAAAATTTTACTCATAATACTTTTAAATTTGAACGTAAGTCATGGCTCTGATGATTTTTTAGATAGATTCGACTTACATAAAAAAAATTCAAGAGATTATGGTTTACCAAAGAAAACGCGAAATCCTCAATATCAAATGCTTTCAAATGCGGCCCATGCTTGGCATGATTTTCATAAGGAAGAATATAAAAAATACTTAGCAAATTCTGATAATTGGGGAGAATCTTCTCATATTTATAAAAAAAATATTAAATCAAGCGCTTATATTAAAGATGAAATTTTTAAAGTTGATCATAATTTATCAACCTCTGAGCAGCTATTAGAAACCTTACTTAAGGGCCGACTTGAGTATATTTATCATAAAAAAATGCTTTACCAAGATTGTCTAAAAGGCAATGAAGACCTTTATTGGATTGCCACCCATCCTAGCTCGATTTCAAAACGTATTCAAATCTTGCAAACAGATTATCCTAAAAAACCCGAATTGATTGAAACTTTTAAGAAAGATGTTCGTAGAGTTGTTGATAATTATCAATATCAAAATCTTATGATTTATTACGCTTATAAACTCCATGATCCTGCAAAATTACCTTTAAAAATTAAAAGGTTGATTGCTTGCTCTCGCACTCTATGGCCTATTCTTCAAGATGAAACCACAGATCTTTCTCATCCTGATGCGGCTTATTTAGGTTTTAAAAATGATGAAATAAGAGAAAAAGATGGAGATTTTTATGAAGCAAATTATAAATCTATGGTCGAAAAAGAAATAACTTTGATGAATTGGGGGAAGCAAAAAACAATAATTATTGAATCTCCTTTACACAATCAAGATTTGTCTGTTCTCCCCCTCTTCAAGCCCTCCTGGCTTTATCCCAAAGAAAATTCAAAAGAAATTTTTGAGCCGAAAAAGGATCAAGTTTCTTTAGAAATACCACTGAAACAAAAAACTTTTGCTTCTTTTAAACCAAAAAAGCAACAGATGAATAAACGCCCACAAGTTATTTCTCATAAAACAAAACCTCAACAATTTAAAGAAGTTAAGAACACGTCAATTCAAGAATATATTCCAATTATAGACGAGGTGATGGCACAAGATCTCGAGGACTCTCTTCTTGAAATCTCTCCTGAAGTATTGCCAATTAAAGAAGAACCTACCACGATCAAAATCGAAGAATTACCCGATATTTGCTCTGTAGATTTAGAAAAAGCAGTCAGCCCCTCATCTTTAAAATCAGAAATTTTTGAGTCTAAAAATAATATAGAAAACATCCCCACTCTAAAAAAACAAAAACAAGTTAAATTACAAAAAGTTTCTCAAGCTCAAGAAAATACAATTGCAAATTTAGATATTCAAACGACTTCCCGACAAGAGTTTACACGTCCAAAAGGAATGCGCTCATTTCATCCTAAATCAGCTTCTTCAAATTTTGGATCAGAATCTTGTTTAGCCCTGAATAACAAATCTTCCAAACTTATAGATGTTATTTTTGATATCCGAAAAAAAGGACAAGGATTTACTTTTGGTCAATTTAAAAATCTTTGGGAAAAAATAAACGGCCATAATACCGTACGTTCTGATAGTGGAGGATCACATTATCGCTTGCTGAATACAGATGGCAAAGTTGTGGGCGGTACTTTTGCCCATGGAGAAGGTCAAACTTATTGCGCTAAAACAGTTCGATATCTAAGAGATGCTTTGTATACAGTTGGCGTTGCCCCTGAAGATATATATTAAAATAATCATTTAAAGATATCCTGAATTTATCTTAGGATATCTTTAAATCTTTGACATCTTGTTGTTGAGGGTCAACAATTTCATACACCAGCCAGGCAGCGGTTGCGGATATCGCCATGACAAAGGCGCAAATCATTTGATTGTCTTGGGGAAAGTAAGACACAAGTCCCGCCAATGCTGCGGCCCCACAAATTTGCATAAATCCATAAAGGGCTGCTGCATATCCTGCCATATGACCAAAGGGTGAGAAAGCTATTGCAAACGCATTGGGCCAAATAAAAGTCGCACCAAAATGAAATAAAACCACAGGCATCATGATGGCCCAAATATTTAAGCCAAGGACAAAATACCCTATAGCTAATTGACATATTAATTACCCATATTGATTAATTGTTGATCAAGGTTTTCTAAGAAGTTGGGGTGTTTGTATTTTTCTTTTCTTAAACAAG
>JBPBPI010000202.1:0-7910 GCA_050954885.1 Janthinobacterium lividum
ATATAAAACAGAACACGTTCCCTTAAATCTATGCTATATCCGTAACTCATTCACTCAAAATATCAAAGACAAATCATTACGTCAATCAGCTATAGATAATCTAAACAACAAGCTAAATTAATTGCTCCTGAATCTGTCAATAAATTGTTTCTAAAATTTAAAACTTTAATTTCGGGATTTTTAGGCCCCCATGATCCCAAAGGACTGGGATTCACAACACTCATTAAAAGTAGGTTCGTACTAAGATCTTTAATTTCTTGAGAGCTATGATCAAAAATACCTTTCTGATAATCTTCTTCTCGTTCTTTTTCAGTTCTCACTGTAGCTTTTACATCAGACTTTTGAATCTTTTGGTTGTTTATTTCGTCTATTTCTTCAGGATTACTGGCTTGTACTGAAATTTGACTCACCAATAATGCGCCCAGCATTATCCATCGGTATAAATTTTTCATAAGATCTCCCTGTTTTATGTTTTTTATAATTAAAAATTTGATTAGTTTTTAACAGTTCAAAGATATCATTTTTGCAGCATCTCATCAAGTTTGCCTTGGTCTTCAGTCAGACGGTCTTTGTAATTGCAACTGGCAGCCCGGTTAAGATCACGTTAAAGCTGGTTAATTAAAGTTAATTTTGAAGAAAAGTCCCTCATGTTATTCGGCGACCTTTTCTTCAATTTTAATAATTTATGTAATATTTGACACCTGATTTAAAAGATAAATCCTGGAAAAAACTTCCAGGATTTATTTAATAAAAAGAAACATTAAAAATATAAGGTTATTTATTATTTTGACTCAGAAATTTGAAAATCTTTATCCATAATAATAACTTCATAATCGTATAAATCTTCTTTCCAAAAGGTTTCTGTTGACCAAGTTAAAGATTTATTATACTTCTTTGTAAGTTTATCAACTTTTCCAGTAATATCTTTTGTAGCTGTGAATGAAAAAGTGAAAAAATCTTTAGCTGTAAAAATTTTGGTTAGAATTGCTTGTATGCCCACCTCTCCTATTTTATTATGGCAAACATTAAATTGTTCTAATTCTTTTAAATAATCAAAAGCGCAAGCAAAGCTAATGGCTGTCCAATCTGTCAAATCATTATCTGAAAAATCAATAATTTTAGAAGTATCTTTTGGTCCAACTGATGAGTAAGGCCTGATGTAATGTTTTATTACTTCAACTACTTCTTCGTCACGAGATAATTTAGCATTATCTTTGACACTTTGCTGAAAATCTACATTTGATTTTAATGTAGATTCAGGATTTTTATCTTCACTCGTAACTTGAAAGTCATAACGATTTTCTAAAAAAGGTATTTGTAATTTCCATGATAAAGATTTGTTGTGATTTAACGCAATGGCCTCAAGCTCTGGCTTAATATCTTCTGAAGCTGTAAATCGAAATATAAAAGGTATTTTATAATCACGAGATTTAATGACGTAATCACCGCAAGCTTTTGTAAAAATTGCTTGTATACCTAAACTTCCAATTTGATTGTGCCAAATATCAATTGCTGCAACATTTTTTATGGAATCAAATAAACAAGCAAGACTGATTGCACCTGAATCTGTCAAACATTGATCCTTAAGATCAAAAGCTTTTAATGCTTTCTTACCAAGTCTAAAAAGTTCCATTTTTTCATGATGTGGCCTAATAAAATTTTTCATAGCCAGGGAAACTTCTTCATCAGTTAATCGTAACTCATCTTCTTTATCTAACAACAACTTAAACATTGAGGCGTCAATGGGTACGAATTCTTCTAATTTTTTTTTGACTAATTCCCATTTAGATTCATCTTTATCCGCTTGATCTGTGGCTTGCATCGAAAATTGATTGACCAATAATGCGCCCAGCATTATCCATTTGTATAAATTCTTCATGAGATCTCCCTGCTTTATTTTTATATTTTATTATAGCTAAAGATGAAATTATTTTTTAGCAATTCAAAGATATCATTTTTGCAGCATCTCATCAAGTTTACCTTGATCTTCCAACAAGCGTAGATCGTCATAACCACCGATGGATTTGTCTTTAATGAATATTTGCGGCACTGTTTTGCGGCCTTCGGCTTTGACCACAAGTTCAGCGCGCTGCGCCGGATCAGAGACATTGATTTCTTTAAATTGAACCTTTTTATTTTTTAATAATTCCTTTGCACGTGTGCAATAAGGACATGTTTGTGTCGTATAAATGACAACATCTGAAGTTTGTAAATCAGCCATTTTTGCTATTCCTTTGTTATTTTGATCCCAAAACACGCGCCAGTGTCAGCACATCAACTTGATTTGCGCCGCTTTTTTTTAAAATCTTAACACACTCGCTGATCGTTGCACCAGAGGCATAAACATCATCAATCAATAAAATATTTTTGCCTTCAATGCTTTTTACTTGAGTTGGTTTAATTGAAAAACTGCCTTTGACATTGCTGTGTCGTTGCTGGCTGCTTTTGGTTCCCTGGCTTGCAGTACTTCGGTGACGCCTTAAAACATCTGGGGCATAACTTTTACCACTAAAGCGACCAAGACCTTGCGCCAAAACAGCCGCTTGATTATAACTGCGTCGCCATAGCCTGAGCCAATGTAAAGGCACCGGCATAATCATATCGCATTCAACAAGTAATGACTGACCGGCTTGAGCCAACCATCGCACCAACAACGGCACCAAATGTAAGGCATCACCATGCTTAAATTGTAAAATAAGTGGCTTGCTGGTGTCGTCGTAGGGGAAAACACTACGAAGTTGGTGATAACACGGCATATCTTGAAGACATCCCAAACAAACGGCTTTTGTAATCTCACGAATTTCAAAAGGCATGCCACACTTATCACACAGAGGATGATCAATAAAATGAATCTTTTCCCAACAGGTTGCACATAATCCCGATGTCATCAATATTTCAACGCCTCAACCAACACAACGGGGCGGCAGTAAAAAATCGATGATACGCTTCATGAACCCATAGCAGATCTTAACATAGGGCGTGAAAATATGGCGTCTTCAATAGTTAGTTGCACACGTTCTTGGTCCATCCAAGAATCAAGCTTTAAGGTGCCAACCACATGAATTTGCTCTCCTTTGGAATTAAGGAGCGCATCCCCAAGAGGGGTATTTAAACATCGGAACGAGATCGCACTCACGCGTCCACCATCATCGGACGTCAACAAACATCGCACGTGATCCTGACCCACCAAAGCCGGTTTGACAACGCGTACATTTTCAAAGACAAATCGGGGTGTGGGATTTCCTTGGCCGTAAGGTGCTAATTTTTCTAAAGTTTTAACAAAATCCGACGTTGTTCCTTTAAGTGACAGGGTGCCATCAATTTTAAGACATGGCGTTAGATCAGCTTGGCTATGAAGAATTCTTTCTTGAAGAAAGAGACGCAAATCATTAATTTTTGACGATTCTATGGAAAATCCTGCGGCCATGGCATGACCACCACCGGCGACCAAGATACCTTTGTTTTTGGCTGCATGAATTAATACACCTAAATCTATCGTAGAAATTGACCGACCCGATCCTTTGCCGATGCCTTGTTCGTCGATACTGATGATCAAAA
The DNA here is from genome assembly GCA_050954885.1 of Janthinobacterium lividum. Lineage (GTDB taxonomy): Bacteria > Pseudomonadota > Alphaproteobacteria > Caedimonadales > Caedimonadaceae > JBPBPI01. The sequence goes on from JBPBPI010000202.1 coordinate 3,559, forward strand.
TAGGACGATTGAAACGCTCTTTCAAACGGCCAGCCACGATACCAATGACACCTGCATGCCAATTGAGACCGTGCAGCACCAACAATGGACCCACCTGACCTTCCGCTTGTACTGTCGCTTCTTGTAAAACGTATTGCTCGATTTCTTGACGCTCGCGGTTAAAAGAATCTAATCTCTGACTTATTTCTTGAGCCTCAGTTGATCGTGTGGTTGTCAGCAGCCGAATGCCTAGATTGGCCTCTCCCACACGTCCGCCTGCGTTAATACGAGGTCCCAACATAAATCCAAGATGATAAGTCGACACTTTTTCATGAACTGCGGAAATATCCATCAATGTTTTAAGTCCCAAGTTTTGCCGACTGGCTGCAATTTTTAATCCTTGGGTCACGAAAGCACGGTTCAATCCTTTCAGTGGCACCACATCACAGACAGTACCCAACGCCACCAAATCCAATAGAGACAACAGGTCTGGCGCATTTCCTTGTTTAAAAAAATTTTGCTCTCTTAAGGTACGATTTAAACCCACAAGGAAAATAAAACAAACACCCACGGCCGCCAAATAACCAAAGCCGCCTTCCTCGTCCAAACGGTTGGGATTGATGACGGCTAACGCTTTTGGAAAGGCTGTCTCGGGCATATGATGATCGATCACGATAACCTCAAGTCCCATATCTTGAGCTGCTGCTAAAGCATCAAAGGCGGTCATGCCACAATCGACCGTGATCACCAACTTGATACCTTGGCGCGATAATTTTTCAAGGGCGCTTATATTGGGGCCATAACCTTCTTGAATTCGATCTGGAATATACACGGTGACATCTAAACCAATTTTGGATAAATATTGATATAAAATGGCGGATGATGTCGCGCCATCTACGTCGTAATCGCCAAAAATTGCGACTTTTTCCTTATTTTTTAAGGCTAAAACCACACGATCAACCCCAAGGTCTAAATCTTTAAAATCTGATGGATTGGGCAAAGCCGTCTTTAAACTGGGTTTTAAAAAAAGGTCAACATTATCCAAGGTCAAACCGCGACAAGACAATATTTTACCCAAAATTAAAGGAATATCATGACGTTGCGAAAAGGTCAGTGCCAACCGATCGTCGCAAGCGGTCATTTGCCAAAGACGTTGGCTTAGAGATAAATTTTTATCAGGCAGAAAATTAGGGCTGATATCGTTCATGTAATCATAAATATTAGGGCTGAATATTTTTCAACTTACTCTACTTTGAACATCAAAAAAAGAACGTTAGTTTAAATAATTTATTTTTAGATTTTTAAAATTAAAGTATATTTGTTTTAAATAGGATATATCAAATGGTACGTCAAATTTTGGAAGAATGGATTAAAAATCAGATGTCTCAAAACTGGCCTTCTGATTTCTTTCTTTTGATCCCATTGAAGACTTTCGCCAGGAGTTAAAAGAACTTAAAGAACAGTCTAAACTTATAATAGAAACCTTCGATAAAAAGTAATTTCATAAAAAATTAAACATCACTTAAAGATTTTTCAACATAACGCTGATTTTTTATATCATTAAGTGCTTTTAATAGACGCAATGCATTGTTTGGGCTGCGCAATAAGTAAAGTGTCTCTTCAATCGCATTATAATCTTCTAAAGATAACATCACGACAGGTTTTTCATTTTGTCTTGTAATAATTAAGGGCGCATGATTTTTGCAGACCTGATCCATGATTGCTGCAAAATTTTTGCGTGCTTGAGTGTAAGTGATTGTATCCATTTTAAATTTCTTTTTTTCTTTTGAATTTAGTGAATCAACGTTTGCCGCCATCTTTTTGAGCGATAAATCGTTGAACCAAAAGATCTTTGATGACTTTTTTGCCCACAATTTCTTCGCATTTTCGAAACAATCGTTCTTTAAGTTCAGCCAGATCCACGTGGAATTCAGGATGCCAAATGACACCAAAAACACTGTAAAGATCAACCAAAAGACCATCGATGATTTTGGGCCGCATCCTGTAAATAATTTTGGCTTTGTCATGATCATAGGCTTCAACCGTAATTTCAATCAAAAAATTTGAGCGATTGATACCATCTTGAATAATGGGAATTTGAAAAGAAGGAATGCGAACGTACACGCCGCTGACCTCTTTGGCCTCTTGCTGTTCCTCATTTTCAACAGGTTTTGGCTTTTCTTTGGCAGCTTTAGCTTCTTTATCAGGTACTGACTTTTTCTCTTCTTCTTCCGCGCCGACACCCGTCACCAAAAGAAATATAAGGCTTGTGATAGATAGAACTTTAAAGAAGGTCTTTTTTATCATGTATGCGACAGATCATGATCTAGCCAAGAGACGTAAGCCTTGTCTTCCATATTGTGTCGAAGACCCATATAGCCAATGGGCGTTGTATTTAAATTAAAGGCATGAGATAGATATAAAATTTGATCCTCTTCACCCAAGGGGGCTGTGAATAAAAGCTCGCGATCCTCGCCTTTAGTAAAGCCATAATCTGACAAATCAAGATCCATCTTTTGTGCCACCCTTTGCAGTGCCGCTGATCGTGGAATTGACTTTAAATCAATATAAGCTTGAAGATAAGAGCTGCTGCACAGGTGGGTTAAATCTTTGATCAGGCCTTCGCTGAAACTTAAACACGTGTTGATGTACGGCAAAAGGCGTTGCACCAAGTTGATGTGGGGATCCGGCAAAAGATATCTAATGCGCAAATACTCGACATCATCTTCTAACAATTTTTTTTGAACCTCGGCGGACGAAAATTGTGAGAGAAAATGACCCATTTCACGATCGCCTAGACAACCTGTGACATAAATACGATCACCCAATTGAGCTTGAATTTTCGGTCGGATGTGACGCACACCAACAAAGGTAAATGTCAACATAAGAGGACCTGACGTTACATTGATATCACCACCCAAAGCACACAGTTGAAAATAATTTTGCTCTTCAATCAGGGTTGCTTTAAAAATTTCCAGCCATGTGGGGTCAAGATCTTGCGGCAATGACAGTGCCATCAAATACCCTTTGATGTGCGTGCCACAAGCCGCCATATTTGATAGGCTGGTGCGCAGCATACACCGGGCAATATCTTGGGGCCGGTCTTCTAGATCAAAATGACGACCGACCACAAATGTATCACTGGCAAAAATTAAATTTTCATTTTTTTGAAAAGCGACATTTTCTTTTTCAAAAGGTGAAAAAATTGTTTTTTTTGAAAAAAAAGACACAAGTTCATCACTTGATGCAATATTTTGAAAATCAGTCTCTCCTGTTTTTTCAGAATTTAACATGGAAGACGCAAAAGCCATGGTCATAAAGTCACATCCATCTTTGATTACATGTATCGCAGTCTATCAAATCTTTTAATATTCAAAATTCTTTTGTTTTTGTAATAATATTTATGATTTACTGATTTTCTGGAAATCTTATATCATTACGGTTTGTAAGACGCATCATTAATGCTCTAGCTTCTTCATGACCTTGTTCTGCTGCTTTATGAAATAAAAATAAAGCTTCTTCTAAAATTACAGGTACTTCTAAATTTCGGACCGTATTTATTTTTTGATATTTATTTTTTGCCTGTGAAAAATATAAATTTCCTAAAACTTTCTTTTTCCATTCTCCAGCTTTATCAAGGTCTTGAGGAATACCTTTTTGACCTTCTTTGTAAATCAACATTAATGTCATTTGAGCATCATAATTATCTTTTTGGGCTGAATCTGTAATGAGTTGAAGGCCTTTTGTCACATCTTCATCAACACCATTGCCATAAAAATACATCTTTCCTAAATCATGACGAGCCGCCAGGCAATCTTGAACTTCAGCCTTTTGAAACCAGTTAAATGCTTGAATCAAATCTTTTGGACCATTTCTACCTTCAAAACATTTAACCCCCATTCGCCATTGACCCATTGCATGACCTTGCTCTGCAGCTTTTTCAAACCAGTAATCAGCTTGAATATCATCTCTTGGGATAGCTTCCCCAAGATAATATTTAAGGCCTAAATTATACTGAGATACAGGATCTATATGTTCATCTAATAATTTATCTTGGGATGCCCATCCTAATTGGTTCAAAGAAAAAATTGTTATCATAAATGTCAAAAAGATAGAAAATTTAAGAGTATTTTTCATAATAAGTCCCTGTAATTTATTGTTATTTTTATAGCATTTAAATTCATGAAATATTTTTAATGATAATTAAAAGATACAACTTTGTATATAGAAAATACAGAGCAATTTGAGTTAATAAGTTGGCAGCAATACTTGTGATATCTATAGCTGAATGAGTTTATGTTTTTACATAATGGCAAGATTATGATCTAGGTTGTGTAAGAAGTTTAAAGGGGTGGCTCTGTCCTTTCTGAGTC
>JBPBPI010000203.1:0-20745 GCA_050954885.1 Janthinobacterium lividum
CTATATCCATTGAGGGAACTCCTGATGTTTAAGTCTCAAGAGTTTACCTCAATACTAATGATCTTTTTTAATTATCCTTAAACGCAACTCGGGTTTATATAACGTTAAAGAAAATAAATTTAATTAAAAATTTAGTCAACGATAAATATTCATTTCTGGGAAGTATTATATGCTTAAATTACATTTCACTAAAAAATTGGTCATTTATGTTTTGTCGGGACTACTTTTCAACTCCGTCATCTTTGCGTCAGATATACTCACAGAAACAGGTATGATTGAAAAGAAAATACAAGAATTACAGCTATTTTTACCAACTTTATCGTCGCCTGGTGGAAATTATGTGCCAACAGTTGTGGTCGGCAAATTGGTTTATATCTCGGGCCAGATACCAAAAGAGAATGGCCAGGTAAAATTTGTTGGCAAAGTGGGTGATAATATTTCCGAAGCAGATGCAATTAAAGCCGCTGAATTGTGCGCGCTTAATATTTTGGCACAATTAAAGGCAGCAGGACTGTTGGATAAAGTAAAACGTTGTATAAAATTAACCGGGTATGTAAATGCCATGACAAACTTTACAAATCATCCAAAAATTATCAATGGTGCCTCAGATTTATTGGTCAAACTTTGGAGAGATCAAGGCAAACATGCGCGTGCAGCCATTGGTGTTTCTTCGCTTCCGTCAGGCGTTGTCGTCGAAATCGATGCCATATTTGAAATCGAATAATCCTTGATTCATACATAAACGGATCTTGTCAGGTCCGTTTATTTTCTTTAATCTATGCCTTTGATAAAAATGATCTACTTTAAATGATTGAGATACAAGTATGAAGATTGGCGTTCCGAAAGAAATTAAAGCTTATGAATATCGTGTTGGATTGACACCTACCAGTGTTCGAGAATTGATTCATCATGGTCATCAGGTTTTAATTGAAACGTCAGCAGGTATAGGATCTGGGTTTTCAGACGAAGACTATGCGCACTGTGGTGCCGAAATTATGAATACGGCTCAAGACGTTTTTGCAGAAGCAGAAATGATTGTCAAAGTTAAAGAACCGCAACCTTCTGAAACCGCAATGTTGCGCAAAGATCAAATTTTGTTCACCTATTTACATTTGGCGCCCGATCCCATCCAGGCAACAGGTCTGATTAATTCGCGATGTGTGGCGATTGCGTATGAAACAGTGACCAATGCGCAAGGGGCACTTCCTCTTTTAAAACCCATGAGTGAAGTGGCAGGACGTATGTCCATTCAAGTGGGCATAAGTGCTTTAGAAAAGCAAAGTGGTGGATCAGGTGTTTTAATCAGTGGTGTTCCAGGCGTTGAAAGTGGTCATGTGGTCGTCTTGGGCGGCGGTGTGGTCGGCACCAATGCTTTGCGCATGGCCTTAGGACTTGAAGCACAAGTCACAGTCATCGATCAATCTTTGGGACGACTTGAGCAATTAAATAGTATTTTTGGAGGGCGTCTTAAAACCATTTATGCGACCATGGAAGCCATTGAACATCATGTCACGCAAGCTGATTTGGTCATTGGCGCCGTTTTAATTCCTGGAGCTGCAGCGCCACGTTTGGTGACAAGAGACATGCTTTCAAAGATGCGACCAGGGTCAGTTTTGGTAGATGTCGCCATCGATCAAGGCGGATGTTTTGAAACAAGTGTGCCAACAACTCATGACGTTCCAACTTATATCGTGGACGGCATTGTTCATTATTGTGTGGCCAACATGCCGGGTGGGGTGCCACGGACGTCAGCTTTGGCATTAAACAATGCAACTCTTCCCTTTATTTTGGACATTGCAAATCGTGGCTATCTTCAAGCGTTGCTTGAAAATCCTCATTTAATGAATGGATTGAACGTGTGTCAGGGCGCAATTACTTGTGAACCCGTTGCCAAAAGTTTAGGTCTTTCCTATGTTGATCCGTATATTCTTTTAAGAGATATGATGTAAAGTGAAAAATATTCATACTATATAAATAAATTCAGCTTAAGATAATTGATTAATCCCAATATTAACAATTATTTAATTCTTATATATGAATAGAAGTATGAATAATTAATTAAAAAACTTGCTCAATAGCTCTTGCATTTACATTAATTTCGTTGTTAGATTTTAAAAGACACAAAACTAAACATAAAAAATTGTGTTCATAAACTCATCATATAAATTATAGGGAGCTACAAATGAGTGATTTTGACAAAAAACAAGGTCAAGAATTTCAAGGTGGACAATCATTTAATCAAGGTTCAGGATTTCAAGGCGGGCAAGGTCAAGGCGGGCAAGGTCAAGGCGGGCAAGGTCAAGGCGGGCAAGGTCAAGGTGGACAAGGTCAAGGTGGACAAGGTCAAGGTGGACAAGGTCAAGAATTTTTTAATCAAGGCCAACAAGGATTCGCACAAAACGGTCCAGGCGCTTTCGTTTGGCTGCGGTGGAGTGATAACGCACCTGAAAGCGCACGTAAAGAGTTCGCAAACGCAGGTTTTAACAATTGGTATTGCAAAAGCGGTGACTGGAATTGCAAATTTTGGATTCCTGCGCAATCTGAAGCAGAAGCTAAAAAATTCTTTGACGCTAAGTTTGGCAAAAATGAATTCGTCAAAGATACAAAATTTGAATGGAATTGGAATCAAGGCGTAGCTGCTTAATTTTATACTTTAATACCTAATGTTGAAGAAAAGCTTAAGATTACACTTGAGCTTTTCTTCAAATATAATGTTTAAAAAAGATAATATAATCTCATTTATTTTTATAAAATTATTCTCTGAATAAAATAAATCATAAGCTTACATTTCCAAAAGTAGACTAATAAATTTTAATATATTTTTTATTATTTCTTGATAATCTTGCACAAGATTGCATAAGGAGTTTGTTCAATAATTTTAAAATATAGTGCTGATAATAATTATCAGCTTATTGATTTTGTTTATTATAAAACTACCAAAATCATATAACTTATATTTAATTTAAATACATATAATCAAATTGAGTCATTGTTTTCAATAAAGATAATATCAGGGAGAAATTTATGAAAGGTATCGTATTTACATCATTTCTTGAGATGGTTGACGAAATGTTTGGTGAAGAGATGACGGAAGATATTATTGACTCTTGTGATTTACCTTCAAAAGGTGCCTATACGTCTGTAGGAACTTATCAGTTTGATGAAATGGCTCAATTGGCAACAGTTTTATCTCAAAAAGTTTCAATTGACATTGAAAAACTTCTTTTTACTTTTGGCAAATATATTTTTGTAAAATTTACAGTTTATTATGCAGGAAAATATGAAAATAAAAAAAATGCTTTTGAATTTTTAAAATCAATTAACGATCATATTCATATTGAAGTCAAGAAACTTTACCCGGATGCTGAACTGCCTGAATTTAGTTTTACTGAAAGTTCAAAAGATAATATGTGTCTAATTTATAAATCCACACGACCTTTGGCAGATTTTGCCGAAGGTATGATTTATGGATGTTTTGATTATTATGAAGAAAAAATTGAAATCATACGCGATGATATTTGTAATGATAACAATAAAACAGAAGTTCATTTTCATCTTAAAAAAGTTTAAATATGACTTTGTCTTTAAATAAAACTGATTTAAACAATGATGACTTTTTATCAGTTTTAAAAAGAAGAGTTGCCCGCGAACAATTGGCTCGAAAAACTGCTGAAGCTTTGCTCGAGGCCAGAAGTCTGGAACTTTTTCAGGCCAATCGAGAATTGGCTGTTAGCCAAGAAAGATTTATTTTGGCGGCTCAAGGATCCAATGACGGTATTTGGGACTGGAATATACTTACAAACGAAACGTACTATTCTAACAATTGGTATAAAATTATTGGTTACGAAAGTGTTGATTTTATCAACACAATGGCAAATTGGATGTCTCATATTCATCTTCATGACCGAAAAATTGTAAGGTCAGCCATCAGTATATTTAAATCAAAACCCCAAATCCCTTTTATTTGTGAATATCGAATGCGACATTTTAAAGGACATTTCATTTGGGTATTGACCAAAGGAAGTGGAATTTTGGACGGTCAAGGAAATGTGATTCGGATGGCAGGATCTCAAACAGATATCACCCATCAAAAAATGATTCAGAAGCAACTCACAAAAGCAGCTCACTACGATAAATTAACTGGCCTTTTTAATAGATTAATTTTTACCGAACGATTAAGCCGACAATTACAGCTTAATATTCATCAAGATTTTGCTGTATTATTTATTGATCTTGATGGTTTTAAACATATTAATGACACTCTTGGCCATAATATAGGCGATAAACTTCTTATGGTTATTGCTCGCCGTTTAAAAGAATGTATTCGAGAAGAAGATACCTTAGCCCGTTGGGGGGGCGATGAATTCACAGTTTTAATCCAACATTATCATTCCATTGAAGAAATTAAAAAATTATCTGAACGACTTTTGAAAAATATCAGTAAATCAATTACATTATCAGGTCATGAAATTTTTCCCCAAGCCAGTATTGGTATTACGTTGGCTTCAAAGAAATATCGTAATGCTGATGAATTGTTAAGAGAAGCTGATCTGGCAATGTACAATGCAAAAGCCAACGGTAAGGGTAAAAGTATTATATTCAATAAAGAGATGTCTCATGAAAATCAAAAAAGATTTAATATTGAAACCAGTATGCGCAAATCATATGAAAAAGAAGAATTTATTTTATATTATCAACCTATTGTAAATTTAAAGACCAAAAAATTTGTTGGTTTTGAATCTTTAATGAGATGGAATCATCCTCAATTAGGCCATATTATGCCATCGGATTTTATTAAATTTGCTGAAGAGAGTAATATTATTAATTTATTAGGAAGATATGCTTTGGTAGAATCTTGTAAAACTTTAAAATTTCTTCATCATAAATTTAATAATCCACATTTGTTTTCAAGTATTAATGTATCCGCACGTCAGTTGATAGATCCTTTTTTTGCTCAAGATGTCGATAAAATTTTTAAAGAATATGACATTAATCCCACGCATATAAAATTGGAAATTACAGAAACCACCATGGTTGAATCTAAAATTGAAGTTAGAAATACCATTTTTGATTTGAATAATCTTGGTGTTAAACTCAGCATTGATGATTTTGGCACAGGTTATTCTTCTTTAACTCTTTTACATCAATATCCTTTTGATTGCGTTAAAATTGATCGTTCTTTTACTTGTGAAGTGACCGAGAATCCTAAATCTCAAAAATTGATTAAAGCTATTACACAAATGGCCAAAGCTTTGGAAATTGAAACAATTATAGAGGGTGTGGAGACTGAAAAAGAATTAGAGTTCAGTATTCAATGTGATTGTGATCTGGGTCAAGGCTATTATTTTTCTCAACCGCTTGATTTTGAAAATTTACAAAATTATATGACGTTGAATTTATAATTATTATTTTAAGAAACTAAAAATAAGAGACTATATAATTTATTTTATAGCCTCTTATGATTTAGGTTTCGCTTATTATTTTAAGTTGTTGATACTTCATCAGCAGTCACAGCTTTTGTAGTTTTGCGTCGAGGCGTAGTTGAGCTGCGCGGTGTTTTAGGTTTTGCTGGTGTATCAGAAATTGAGCGATGAATCTTACCTTTTTCCAACAACTCACGAATTTCGTCCCCTGATAAAGTTTCTAACTCAATCAGTGTTTTGGCCAACAAATGTAATCCATCGATATGATCCGTTAAAATTTTCTTTGCTTTTTTGTATGAACTGTCGACAATCAATCGGATTTCTTTATCAATCAAAGTCGCTGTTTCCTCTGAAACATTTTTGGGCGCAGCCATGCCATGGGCTGCATAAGATTCTTCATCAGCATTGGAATAAGCAAGGGGACCTAGCTTATCGCTCATGCCCCATTCAACCACCATACGGCGTGCAATATCGGTCGCATGATGAATGTCAGACGAAGCGCCTGTGGTCACCTTGTCATAGCCAAAGATTAACTCTTCTGCCAAACGTCCGCCCATAAAGATGGCAACATTGGCAATGAGTTCAAGTCGAGTTTTAGAGGTGCGATCATTTTCTGGCAATTGTTGAACCATACCCAAGGCGCGACCGCGCGGAATAATGGTTGCTTTATAAATTGGATCAGATCCTGGAATATAAAAAGAAATCAAAGCATGACCAGCTTCATGATACGCCGTTAAACTTTTTTGTTCATCGGTAATCATTAATGTTCGTCTTTCAGGTCCCATCATAACTTTATCTTTGGCTTCTTCAAAATCGCGCATCATTACCACACGTTGATTGTGGCGTGCTGCAAGAAGAGCGCCTTCATTGACCAAATTGGCGAGTTCTGCCCCTGAAAATCCAGGTGTTCCACGGGCAATCACACGGGCATCAACGTCACTTGAAATTGGCACTTTGGTCATATGAACTTTTAAAATGGCTTCACGACCTTTGATATCAGGGAGAGAGACTACGACCTCGCGATCAAAACGACCAGGACGTGTTAAAGCGCTGTCCAGAACATCGGGACGGTTGGTAGCTGCAATCAAAATGACACCCTCGTTGGTTTCAAATCCATCCATTTCGACGAGTAATTGGTTAAGGGTTTGTTCGCGTTCATCATTAACACGTCCCATGCTGCCACCGCGATGACGACCGACGGCATCAATTTCGTCGATGAAAATAATACAAGGCGCGTTTTTCTTGCCTTGTTCAAATAAATCGCGTACACGACTGGCACCCACACCTACGAACATCTCCACAAAGTCGGAACCAGAAATCGTAAAGAAAGGCACATTGGCTTCTCCGGCGATGGCACGTGCAAGCAACGTTTTACCGGTTCCAGGTGAGCCAACCAACAAAACACCTTTTGGAATTTTACCTCCCAATTTTTGAAATTTTTGAGGATCTTTCAAATATTCAACGATTTCAGACATTTCTTCTTTGGCTTCATCACATCCGGCCACATCCGAGAACAAAACACGTTCAGATTTTTCATTTAAGAGACGCGCACGTGATTTGCCAAAACCCATGGCACGATTGTTACCAGATTGCATTTGACGCAGAAAAAATACCCACACGCCAATCAATAACAACATGGGAAACCAAGAAATAAAAATTTGAAAGAGTGTTGAAGATCCTTCTTCGGCAGAATCAACTGTGATCTGCACCCCTTTATCAAACAATTTATCAACCAGATTTGGATAATAAGTGGGGGTGACAGTTTTAAAAGCTGTTCCATCCACCAATGTTCCTTGAATAACATTTCCCTTCATTTCAACAGATTTGATTGAACCTTTATCAACATCTGTTAAGAAAGTTGAAAAGTTGACAGAACGTCCATTAGTATGCTCTCGTCCGCCTTGGAAAAGAGTATACAAAACCATCAAAAAGAGGCCAGCAATGACCCAAAGTACAATGTTGCGATTGAAGTTATTCAACGAGGACGCTCCTTGGTAAAACCTGTTTAATCACAATTAAGACAAGCGAATTAAGTGATTGTAATATAGATTGATCCTTTTAAACAATCACGAATGTAAAACGCGTCAATGGATAACGGGGTGAAAAATGAATATCATAGACTTGTTCTGTTGTAAATTCAGAATATAGGTCTTTATTTATCTTCATTAAAACATAATTTTGATCTGGAAGCCACAAATTAAGGCATATACCGCCGCGCCATAGGGAAGGCAAACCAAATCGAACAAAAGCCGGCAGCGTTTTCAAATTTTTAATACGAAATTTAAATTCTATTTTTTGTTTTAATTGAGACCACCCCTGTGCCCCCAAAGGTGCTAAAATATCGCCACATTTGACGTTTGAAAATTCAATTTGAAATCGCTCGTCCCACCATAATGTCCCCGAAGAATGAGACAATGAAACCGGCTTTATTTGCCCTGGTTCTCGGGTGATATAAATTTGTTTTTTATGATAAAAAATTATGCAACCGTGCAGCGTTTGAGGCACAAAAGGGATCTGTTTCAAGTGCTGAGTTAAAGATTTTAAGCTGTCGCATGCGGGTGTGTATGAACCAATACCAAAGGTCATCAAGCAACGTTGTAATACACTCATTTGATCTTCTTCTGTCATATTTTGATAACCAGTTTGATCGATCGTGCCATAGCCTTCAGGATATAAAGAAACCCAGCAACTGACCAATTTGTTAATCTGTTTTTCTGTTTGAACACGCGCTTGCCCATATTGCCGACAGCTTTGATGAATTTGTGCTTTATCCTGATCATTTAAAGAGTGCTGACGTAAAACAGATCTTGTGAATTTAGGATTTATATTGCTGGGATCTTCGACAAAGGAAATATGTTGCCTATTTAAAAAGGTCCGAAGTTGCATTTTAGAGAAATGAAGAAGAGGCCTTAGGATTTTAACATGCGGTGTTTCAATCAAAGCTGACATGCCGGATAGTCCCAAAGAGCCACTATTTTTATCTTGACGCAGTTGATAGGTTTCGCGTTGATCATCTTGATGGTGACCTGTTAACAAATTTAAGATGTGATGTTGATGACACCACTCTTCAAGCAAAGTGTAACGGGCACGTCTGGCTTGTTCTTGTAATCGATTTTTTGGCTTTATGCCGGTCCAGGTTAATATTTCACAAGAGATTTGATGATCTTTAAGCTGCTGTTGAACATTTAAAGCTTCTTGTGTTGAGCCGGTGCGTAATCCGTGATCAACAATAAGACAAGTCATTTGACCTTGGTATCGCGCACACCAGCTTTGACATAAAAAAGCCAAGGCAATACTGTCACTGCCGCCTGATACAGCGAGTGCAAGATGAGGATGAGATTCAAAGGGTCCTAACTTATTGAGTGCATTATCAAAAGCAAACTGAAGTCCCATGATTAAAAATTATTTTTGATCGGCTTTCTTGCATTGAGGTAATTCTTCCTCAACCATTTCAATCTTCTTTTTAATGTTGGCAGGAAGCTGTGGAAATTCACTGTGCAATTGTTCAAGAGGCGTACAAGCTTGTGCTGTCTTCCCCATGGCCTTAAGCGTGAGCGTTAATTTAATCAAAGCTTCAGGGACCTTAGCAAAAGATCCTTGTAAAGTTGAATTGGCATCCGTTGCATGGTCTTTTTTAAAAACACGATAGGTTTTGTAGACTTCGGAAAAGGCGATGGCCGCACGGGGATAGTTTTTTTGAATGTAATAGCTTTCTCCCAACCAATAATGAGCATTGATAATTAAAGGATCTTGGGGATGTTTATCAATCAATTGTTTCAAAGTTCGTTCAGCCTCAGGGTAGGCTTGCTGAGATAAATAGTCTTGCGCTTGCTCGTATTGTTCCTCTGCGGTTGTCTGTTCAGATTTTAACGCCTGTGTCTCTTCTTTATTATTTGTTTTATGATCAGCGTTTGATTCAGGCTTATGACTTTGAGGGGATGAAGTTTCAACTGCTTTTTCTTGGGTTGATTTTAGTTGATGATGAAGTTCTTCAATTTGACCTCGTAGTTCGCGTACCTGATCTTCCAAATCCAAAATTCGATCATCTGAGTGAATTTTTTTGGGACGTTCCAAAGAAGTTACAGGTTCATCTCTTACAAAAGCACGGTCAGAATCTTCCAAAGGCATTGTCACAGCAGGACTATCATCAGGGTATACAGGGGGATCCGTGTTAAAATCATCATCTGATCCTATCACGGGTTGATTCAATATAAAAAAGCTCAAAAACAAGCTGAGAAATTTTTTTTGATACATGATATCCAACTATTAATCTAAAAATTTTATAGCATGTGCCTTTTAAAGTTGTGACAGCGTCATATCGTCACTTGTGTATATTTTATACACGTCGTTCCTCATTTCTTGCTCAATTTTAAAATGCTTTCACTATAGAAATACATTATTAGAATTTTTACTGTATAAAAAGCACCTCGTCTATCATTTTAATAAATTTCATTGTCTTCAAAATATTGTGATAGAGTGGCAGCCAAAAAAGAAAGGGATTTTTTATGACCCATGACAGGGCAATTACATCGAAAAATGATTTAGTTGATGATTTGGCAAATGCTTGCAAGCCTAAGTCACACTCTAAAATTGGTGTTGAGCATGAAAAATTTATCTATGATCGAAAAGATTTTAAAAGAGTTCCTTATCAAGGCGGTATTGAAGAAATTCTGAAAGGTCTTCAAAGGTTTGATTGGCAGCCTGTCTATGAACAAAATCATTTGATTGCGTTGACACGAAATCAAGCTTCAATTTCTTTAGAACCCGCGGGTCAATTGGAACTTTCGGGGGCACCACTGGTAACACTTCATGAAACAAACCAAGAACTGCACGGGCATCGTCAAGAGGTTGATCAAGTTTTAAAGGAACTTGGCTTTATAATGGTGAGTCTAGGTTATGATCCTGTGTCCACAATTTCAGATCTGTCTTGGATGCCCAAACAACGTTATCAGATTATGCGTAATTATATGCCCAAAAAAGGTAATCTTGGTCTGGAGATGATGGCTAATACATGCACAGTTCAAGTCAATTTAGATTTTTCATCTGAACAAGATATGATTCAAAAATTTCGGTTGGGACTTGCTTTGCAACCTTTGACGACAGCACTCTTTGCCAGCTCTTCCTTAAGTAGGGGACTTCCTAACGGCTTTCAATCTTTTCGCCATAAGATTTGGCAAGATACTGATCCTGATCGATGTGGGCTTTTAAAGTTTGTGTTTGACAAAGAGATGAGTTTTGAGCGTTACGTTGATTATATGTTGGAAGTACCCATGTACTTCATCGAGCGTGAAAGCCAATATTTAGATGTTGCTGGTCAATCATTTGGTCATTTTCTCAAAGGTTCTTTGATACGACCGAAAGATTTTGCCGGATTAATACAACCAATAATGAAAGATTGGCACAATCATCTGACGGTGGCTTTTCCTGAAGTTCGTCTCAAACATTATCTAGAGATGCGCGGGGCAGATGGCGGACCAGAACCTCACGTTCAAGCTTTACCGGCTTTTTGGACAGGGTTGCTTTACGATGATGAATCTTTAAAAACTTCCTATGATATTATTCAAGAATGGTCTTTTGATGACATTAATGATCTTTATAAAAATATTGCAAGACAGGGACTTGACGCTAATTTTCGAAATCATTCTTTAAAAGACTTGGCCAGGCAGTTTTTGGATTTATCTCAACAAGGGCTTAGGCGACGATCATATTTAAACAAAAGAGGGGAAGACGAATCTGTTTATTTAACTTACCTTCAAAAAATGTTGGATCACGATTTAACGTACGCGCAAAAATTGTTACAAGATTCTAAACAAGATTTCGAAAAGAAAGATCAAATACTTAAAAAAAATAGCTTTTAAAACAAAAATAAATAAAATTTTTTTTATTTATTATTTTATAATAAAATATTACTTCAATATATGAAAAATAAACTGTTTATTAATCTAAATTTTTTTTATTAAATAACTTTATTTATATTTTAAATAAACTTTTACTAGAATTTTTTTTAAAAT
Source organism: Janthinobacterium lividum (assembly GCA_050954885.1). Classification (GTDB taxonomy): domain Bacteria; phylum Pseudomonadota; class Alphaproteobacteria; order Caedimonadales; family Caedimonadaceae; genus JBPBPI01. The sequence goes on from JBPBPI010000203.1 coordinate 11,435, forward strand.
TAAAAATTATAAAATTTTATTTGACAACTTGCTTTAATTGTATATATTTATTTAGTATAATACATAAGTATTATTTTTAATACATAACGACAATTTAACATCATTCAAAAGTAAAAACTTTATCTTTATTGAATAACTAAAAGATAATTTAAAATTTAAAGAACATATATTCTTTTCCTAAAAGGTATAAAGTATGCAATCACGCGCCTTCAATAGTATTTCCATTAAAGCTCGTGAAGGGCTTTTGACAAAATCTTCGTGCAATATTTCTAAATTAAAAGATGAAGTAAATTATTATTTAAACTTACCCGATAAAATTGCACCGTATTTTCCTCAGCTTATTGATTATAAAAAAGATTTCAGTTCTTACACAGTTGAATATATTCCTTATAAAGATCTTTCAGGCCTCATTTTGTCAGAGGGTCTCACGCCACAAACAGGAAAAATTTTACTCGAACAACTTTTTGATATTTTAGATGATATTCACGACCATAAGCCTGCTCTTTCAAAACATAATTTAGAAATTGGTCAATTTTACACCAAAAAAACTCTTGAAAGAATTCAAGCATTAACAAAAGATGAAAATCTTCGACCTTTGGTCGAGGCAAATACACTAAAAATTAATGGCAAATCTTATAAGACATTTTCTGTTTTTCAAGATGACTTTATTGAATCTGTCCAAAATTTTGTGTCAAGATATGCGTATCTAACGGCAATTCATGGTGATTTTTGCTTCGGCAATATTTTGTATTGTCCAAAAACATCTCAAATAAAATTAATTGATCCTCGTGGATCGTTTGGCAATTCCGGTATTTATGGCCACCCTTTTTATGATTATGCCAAATTGTTACATTGTTTGCACGGTGGATATGATCAGATTGTCACCAATCAATATCAATTAGATGATTTAGGAAATAACAATTTTTTGTTTAAAAAATCTCAAAATCATTTATTAACATCTTTACACCAAACATTTCGTGAATTGCTTTGTGAACGTGGCATGGAATTAGAATTTTTATATTTGATTGAAGCCTCACTTTTTTTAAGTATGACGACATTACATTATGAAGATCCTCAAAGACAAAAAGCTTTATTTTTAAATGGAATTATTATTTTAAATGAATATTTTGAAGAAAAATACAAAAATTTGTATTGATATTGATGGTACAATTTGTGAATTACGAAGGCCAGAACAATCTTATGAAGACTTAAAACCTTTAGATGGCGCTGCTTCCAAAATCAAAGATTTAAAAGATAAAGGTGCCTACATTATTTTTTGCACAGCGCGTCATATGGAGACGTGTGACTCAAATGTGGGTAAAGTCATCGCACGTCAAGGACAAACTTTGTTGAAATGGCTTGAAATTCACGGATTTGTCTATGACGAAATATGGTTTGGCAAACCCAATGCCGATGTCTACATCGACGACAAAGCAATAAAGTTTGAAGGATCATGGGACACCATCCATCAAAATCTTATTCAAAATTATTTATAAAAAGATAAAGTAAACGCGATGAATATTATTATACCAATGGCAGGGCTTGGGTCACGCTTTGCATCCAGTGGATTTACGCTGCCCAAGCCTTTAATTCAAGTGGCTGGTAAGGCCATGTATCGTCATGCGGTTGATTGTCTGCCTCTTGAACTTGCGAGCAAATTGGTTTTTATTCTCAGACAGAGTGACTTTGTAGAAGATCTGAAGAACGATATCGAAACCTTTTATCAAGGTCCTTATAAGTGCGAAGTTCTCACCTTAGATCACGACACGCGAGGCCAAGCCGAGACAGTACTTAAAAGTGCTGATCTTCTAGATTTAAATGTTCCCAGCTTGGTCCATAATTGCGACACCTATATCTCGCCTAATATTTCTTGGCAACACATGATTAGTCAAAATACTGATGGTATTCTAGTTCTGTTTGATTCCCAAGAACAACGGTGGAGTTACGCAAAATTAAATGATCAAAACACCAAGATAATTGATGTTCAAGAGAAAAAAGTAATCTCGCGTCATGCTTCTTCTGGAACATATTATTTTAAAAATACTATAAGTTTACTTGACAACATTCAAAAAATAATCCAACAAGATTATCGTGAAAATGGAGAATATTATCTCTCAACTGTTTATCGTTTGATGATTGATCAACAGCTCTATTTATCTCCTATTTGGAGTGATCCTATGTTGTGTTTTGGCACACCTCAAGATTTGGTTCATTCCTTAAACAAAATTTTGTTAAATGATTCTTTGAAGAAAGCTTTTTGATGATTTGCGATAAAGATATTTCTATTGTGGTTCAAGGACCTGTCTTGGGCCAAGCAATCTTTGGCATGACAGACAATATCACAAAAGTGGTCTGCGCGCGTCTTAAGGAATTGTTTCCTGAAAGTGAGTTAATTTTATCGACCTGGAAAGGCGCAAAAACAAAAGATATTTGCTATGATAAATTGATTTTGAGTAAAGATCCAGGCGGCGTATGGTTTGATCTTGAAGACCTTAATTTTACCAATAATTGTAACCGTTTGATTGTCTCAACTCAAGCCGGTATCAAAGCGGCAACGCGTAAATATATTTTAAAAGTAAGATCTGATCTTTTTGTTATGTCAAAATCATTTTTAAAATATTTTTATAAATTTTCTCATTACGATGAACCCTGTAAATTTGTCAAAAATCGTATTATTGCTTTTTCATTGGACACCATCAAAGGTCATAGAACATCTTTATTCACGCAACAACGTCCTTATCATATTAGTGACTGGGCTTATTTTGGGTATGCTGAAGATATTAAAGATCTTTATGACGTTCCCTTGACGAAAGAACCTGAGTTTTCACAATATTTTCTAGATCGTCCCAAACATTTCTTTGATATTCATCCGGCACGACTTTGGAAAATGCCGCCTGAGCAATATATTACCTTAAGTTTTTTACAAAAACATACAGATATTAAATTTGAACACATGAGCGATATTGCACATCAAAATATTGAGCGTTCAGAAAAACTTTTGGTCAATAATTTTTTAGTCTTAGATCAAACACAATTTTTCTTATTTTCTTTAAAATATGCCAAATTACAATTGTTGTTTCCTTATCTTTTATCAAAAACAGCTATTTTCTTTCATACTTGGCTCCAAGATTATGATAAATACTGCGTTTTATCTTGCGAACATAAAATAAAAATTTTTTGGCGCAAAAACTGTTTTGCCGCAGCAAATATGATTTTAAATTTATTAAATTATCGTTTTGGCCTGGTTCAACGTATTGTTTGTTTTAGGGTTAAAAGATGGATTAATGAATTTAATCAAAAAAATAAAAATTAATTCTAAAAAGTGTTAAAATTATCTTTTGAAGAATTCATAATATGAAAAAAGTAATGTAAATAAATGAAAAATATTAGTAAGGTTGGTTCTTATCTTTTAAAATTAAATTTTCTTCCAACTTTTTTAGTAAAATATATCCTTGATCTAAGTTGTCTTTTTTTATCGTATATCTCACTGTCTTATATACTTAATATTCCTTATTTACAAAATTTTTATATTAATGGGATTTTTTTAATTGTTATTTCAATCGCTATTTCTTGTGTATCTGGTCTTTATCATCATGTTTGGCGTTATACTTCTTTGTATAATATCTTTGAAGTTTTTAAATATTGTTTTTCCATAAGCTTGCTTTTTACATTTTGGTTTTACATAAAGTATGACCAACAAGAAATTATAATCAAACTTTTCTTCTTATTTTTAATTTTTTCTTTTTCTGCCTTTAATTTTACACGTATCTTTATTCGAATACTGTTTGATCAAACTTATTTGGCATCTCAAAAAAATGTGACGAATGTCATTCTTATTGGTGCTGGTAAGGGGGGCGAGTTATTTATTAAACAATCAAAAAAGAACCTTAATAAAATATATCAAATTGATGGCATTTTAGACGATGATCCCAATTTATGGGGTCGAAAATTATCAGGTATTAAAATATACGGACCCATTAAAGATTTAGGAAAATTGACAAATTCTAATGACATTCAAATGGTCATTATTGCCATTCCTTCTTTGTTTAAGGAAAAACTTTTAGAAATTACCACAAATGCCAAGGAATTAGGATTAGAGGTTAGAGTCTTGCCTTCTTTTGATGATCTTCTCATTCACAATCAAACTTTGCCAGAAAATATATCTGTTGAAGATTTATTGGGCCGCGATAGCATTAATTTGGCTGCTGAAGATGCAGCAAAATTTATTAAAAATAAAGTAATATTAATTACAGGAGCCGGTGGGTCTATTGGATCAGAAATATGTCGTCAACTCATTGTTTTAGGCCCTGAAAAAATAATTATTGTGGATCATGGTGAATACAATCTTTATAAAATCAGTTGGGAATTAGAGCATGTGTTAAATTTTAAAAATTTCTCACCTATCTTAGCCAATGTTAGTGACCAAAACTCAATGTCTTCTATTTTTCAAATTCATCAACCTCAAGTTGTTTTTCATGCAGCAGCTTATAAGCATGTCCCTCTGTTAGAAAAACAAGCAAAACAAGCGATTCAGAACAATTTTTTTGGCACAAAAAATGTGGCTGAACTTGCATCATTATACAACTGTGAAAAGTTTATTTTAATTTCTACAGACAAAGCTGTAAATCCAACCAATGTTATGGGATCAACCAAAAGAATGGCAGAAATTTTCTGTCAAAACTTTAGCAAAATATCAAAAACTTGTTTTGTCACGGTCCGCTTTGGCAATGTTCTAGGATCAGCAGGAAGTGTGATTCCTTTGTTTAAAAAACAATTAAAACAAGGGGGGCCTCTGACTGTCACAGATCCTGAAATTACCCGTTTCTTTATGAGTATCCCTGAGGCCAGTCAATTGGTTCTTCAAGCAGGAGCCATGGGTGTTGGGGGAGAAATTTTTGTCCTCGATATGGGAAAACCAATTAAAATTTTAGATTTGGCTGAACGTCTTATTACGTTAACTGGAAAACGACCTTACAAAGATGTTGATATTATTTTTACAGGTCTTCGTCCAGGTGAAAAGCTTTACGAAGAATTATTTTATGAAAATGAAGGTCATATTGCCACCAAAAGAAAAAAAATATTTCTAGCAAATAGCACATCTATTGATTTTCAAGACTTCTTAACTAATGTAAATCAACTTGAGCGAAATCTTAAAGATATCGAAGAGTCTGATGTTGTAAAAATCATTTCTAAAATGGTTCCTGAAGCCAAAATCAACATACATTGATATAGAATTTACAGTAAAATTTTTATTTTTGCTCTAAAACTTCTTTAACTTTAATGGCCAAAGCTTTAAGGCTAAAAGGTTTAGCCAAAAAGTGAATATCTTGTTCTTGATCTAGTTGTCGTCTGAAGGAATCTTCTGCATACCCTGACATATAAATCACGTCTATATTTGGTAAAATTTCATAAATTTTTTTCACAAGTGTCGGACCATCCATTTGAGGCATGACCACATCTGTAATAACCAAATTCAAAGTTTCACGATGATTTTGCAAATATTTGATCTGAGCCAATGCTTCTTCACCACAATCAGCTTCAACAACGCGGTACCCTTTATCACGCAAGGCGCGCGCTGAAAAAATTCGAACTGCATCTTCATCTTCAACCAAAAGAATTGTACCTTGCCCGGTCAAATCCTTGGTCTCAGGAACAGGCGTTTCAGTCCCATCTGATAAATTTTCTGTCCCTTGATAACGTGGCAGATAAATACTAAATTTAGTTCCCTTTGCAGGCTCAGACTCAACAATGACGTGACCACCTGTTTGTTTAACGATACCGTAGACTGTTGACAAACCCAAACCAGTGCCTGATCCAATTTCTTTGGTTGAAAAAAAAGGATCAAAGATACGGGGTAAATATTCTTTAGAAATACCATGTCCAATATCGATTACATCGATTAAAATATAAGACCCAGGAGAAATTAATTCATGGGCGATTTGGTGTGCAGATTTAATGACCTTGTTACTGGTTTTAATCGTAATTTCACCTTGTTCATCCATAGCGTCACGAGCATTGACCACCAAGTTAATGATAACTTGTTCAAATTGTCCCTGATCGACTTTTACAAGTCCCAGATCGCGACCATGCAACATTTTAAGTTTAATTGACGGACCCACAAGCCTTTGAAGTAAAAGAGATAAATTGGCCAAGGAATCAACAATATTCAGAACTTTAGGTTGTAAGGTTTGTTGTCGAGAAAATGCCAACAATTGACGGACTAAATTAGCGGCTCGATTGGCATTTTGCTTGATTTGCATAAGATCGGTAAAAGTTTGATCGCCGGGCGAGTGGCGTAATAAAATCAGATCACAAAAACCAATCATAGCTGTGAGTAAATTATTGAAATCATGGGCAATACCACCTGCCAATTGACCCAATGCTTGAAGTTTTTGAGATTGAATAAGATGAAGTTGTAATTGCTGTTGCTCACGATTATTGAATATGTAAAGAGCAGCACCTTGGACAACAGAATCGTCTTCTTCTGCGCCCATTGATTTAAGAGCGCCTATATAGGCAATAGCAGGGCTGTCAGGAGAGAGATTAAATTTTAGTTCAACAGTTTGTGTTGTTTTTTCATTACGTAGGAAACTTTGAAAAGCTTGATTAAAGGCAGTGCGATTGTCAGCTTCTAACAAATCAATAAATAAATCACCCAATTCAATCTTTTGATCATTCATAAAATCTCGAATGAAAGTTGAATTACACAATTGTACATAACCCTCTGCATCAAGAAAGACGATTCCCGCAGGTGCTAAATCAAAAATTTCCTTGATTTGAAATTTCTTTAAAAAAGGACTATGCAAATAAATGGAATCTAATTGTTGTCGATACTGTCCGTTGGTTTCGTCAATTGTCCATAACCATTGCTGATCTTCTAAAGGAAAACGTTTAAGGATGGCATGAATTTTAAGACGATTTTGGTGATAAACGACATATGTGACCACATCTTGATCGGAATCTTGATCGAAGGTTAAAGGCTTTTTTAAAAAAAAGTCGCTTGTTATTTGATCAAGAGAATGGGTATCAGCTTGGGGAAAATATGTCAAAAAGGTATCATGAACAAACACAGGTACTCCATTGCCCAAGGTGATCATGTAAGGGATCTCAGCATGGGTTAAAGAAATAACTTTTCCTCGATGATCGGTTCTCTTTGATAAGAGAGCCAGAAAAGACAAACTTAAGAAAGTCCAAAAAATAATAATCAGTTGATAGAACCAGTGATTTTGATAGGCGATCAAAAAGAAACTGGAAATCAAAATAAAAAATGTGAGTATTAATAAAATTTTAGGTTGAAATTTTAAAAAAAACTCTTTGATATCTGATACTTGCTTCATAAAAATTATAATACTTTTGTTATGATGTCAAACATTTTTGCAAAATGTCGGCCTCAATTCCTGTTCTGTTAAAATCAACTTATCAAATAATAAGCAAATCAGGAAAATTTATTTTTAAAATTTATTTTTAATTTTAATATTTTTAAAAAATAGAATATATCTTTTTTAAGATTACAAAATAACGTCATTTTGTTGATTGTTATAGACTGTTTTCGTTGGTTTAAAAAAATATAAATAGAAAAGAATTATGTCATGAAATGTAGATCATATTTGCCCTCTGTTGTTTTAACAACTTTTATCACTCTTACAATGACTATGTCGTCTCTAAAAACGTCAGAAAATAACGATGAATTTAATAAGCCTTTCTCAGCTGTGTCTTTATATAATAAGGTGCAAAATCTTTTAGAAGAAAATAAAGGCTTATTTGATTCTTCTAAAGACCAAAATATTGTTGTTTTTATTGGAAACACAGGCAGTGGAAAAAGCACACTTATTAATTTTTTAAGTGATAAAGAATTGTCTGTTGACCCTAATGGTGATGTGGTTTTAAAGGACCCTGAGGACGTCAATAGCATGAAAATTGGCACAGGAAATCAATCAGAAACCTTCTTTCCAAAATTTATAAAATTGACAGACATGACTTTTTTTGATGTACCTGGAATTGGTGATACACGCGGTATTGAAATCAGTTTAATGAATGCTTCTTTTATTAAACATATCATTGAAGGGGCTAAAAGTGTTCGATTGGTCTATGTCGCAGGTATGGATGAAATCACAGCTGCGAGAGGAACTAATTTTAAAGAGCTTGTAAAAGTTACTGATAAAATTGTTTCTAAACAAAATGTTCAAGATTGTTCGGTCTTAGTGATTACTAAATCACAACCAAGGGACAAAACAAAAGTTAAAGAAAAATTATTGTCAAAAACAGAATCAGGTATCCTAGATCGTTGGTTTAATGAAAATAAATTTGCTAGATTTTCAGCTCCTAGTAATGATGAAATTTTCATGCTTGAAAAAGAAGATATTTTTTTAACAATTTTAAAATCTCAACCTCAAAGAATTGAAGCCATAAATACAAGTGTCTTGTTTGGAGATAAAGAACTTGGAACTTTAGAGACAATTTACACTCAAGAAATTTTAAATTTGGTGGAAAAATTAATTCAATCAAAGTCCAATTTTAAAAATGTTGATATAGATGTTTTAAAAAACAAGAGCAATATTTTGGAAAGAATTTTTCAGATGATTTATTATTAAATATTGATAATTCTCTTTTGATTAAACTTTTAAAACCCATTGCACCAGAGATCTATCAAACAACTTATGCGAAAATAACAGATCAAATTAATTTAAAACGTGAAAAAGTTTTGGGTGAGATCAATGTTGAAATTAAAGATCAAGAGAAAAAGATAGCAGAAAAAGAAAAGGAAAAAGCTCAAGCTCAAAGGGCAGCGGCTCAAAAGGTCGCGGAACAAGCACAAGCTCAAAGGGCCGCAGCTCAAGTGGTCGCGGAACAAGCACAAGCTCAAAGGGCCGCAGCTCAAGTGGTCGCGGAACAAGCACAAGCTCAAAGGGTAGCGGCTCAAAAGGTAGCGGAAAAAGCTCAAGCTCAAGCGGTAGCGGCTCAAAGGGCAGCGGAGCAAGCTCAAGCTGCAGTAGCTCAGGCTAATGCAAGGGCAGATCAAGCAGAGCAAGATGCCAGAAATGCTCGAAATAATCGACGTGGCGGCGGCGGTCTTGTTGGAAAAGTAGTTAGATTGTTCTAAATTTTTGAAAAAATTCTAAAAAATAATCTGATAAAACTCGATCAACTTGGATCGAGTTTTATCAAGACCACATAAAAAAATTTTAAATTAAAAATCTTTCTTTTTATAAATGAGTTATAGCTAATTGACATATTAATTACCCATATTGATTAATTGTTGATCAAGGTTTTCTAAGAAGTTGGGGTGTTTGTATTTTTCTTTTCTTAAACAA
>JBPBPI010000204.1:0-4417 GCA_050954885.1 Janthinobacterium lividum
TTGTTTAAGAAAAGAAAAATACAAACACCCCAACTTCTTAGAAAACCTTGATCAACAATTAATCAATATGGGTAATTAATATGTCAATTAGCTATAGTGTTCTCATTTTTTGATTACTACGTATATTTCTTAAATATAACTAAACATTAAGTTGTTAAGGTTGATGTACCTGACACGCTTGGTTAATGGCTTGATAAGCGGCAAGTGATCCTTTAAGTGAATAAACATCAATGGTTCTAGTGCCTTTAAAAGATTCACCTTTGACTTTAAAGCTACTGCCTGTTTTCGTAATTAAAGTGGTGATTTCTAGATCAATATCATCAGAGGCTGCCCAGGCTGATTCGCCTTCGACAAACATCTCGTAATCTTTTTCTTCCTTATCCATACCAATTAATACATGAGGTTTTTCGTCCTTGGAAAATTTATAGCCGGCGTGAATACTGATGACATCGAGACTTTTGTCTTCAGGACGATGGGTGATCATCAAATAAGGTTTGCCACGCTTTTTATAATTTCCTTCTTGAGATGTTGGAAAACTGACCGCATAACAAACTTTTTTACCATTTTCCTGCGAGATAAAGGATTGCTATTTGCCAAACTCGCCCAATTTTTTGGGTTGATCATCTTTAGGTGCAGATTCTTTTTTGGCCATTAAAGGAGAGAGGAAAACAATTAAGGCTAGGCCTAATACTTTATAATTCATCATCTTACCTCTTCCCACAAAATAGCAGCACCTATGCTTTATCATCGTAAATTTCTTGATCAAAAGCAAGCGCCCAAATGGCTTTTTGCAAATTTTCAAGACCCTGTTTTTTGCGCGAGCTGGTGGCCAAAACTTCGGGATGAGCAGCCGGATGTTTGGGAAATGTTTGTGCAATATCTGATTTTAATTTTTCCAATGTGGATGATTTCATATAATCAGATTTGGTCAAAACAAGTTGGTAAGACACAGCTACTGTATCCAACATTTTCATCATCTCAAGGTCATTTTCTTTCAAACCATGACGGCTATCGATCAAGATATAAACACGCTTTAAACTGGCACGTCCTTTAAGATAAGTACGTAATAACTCATTCCATGCCATAATTAAAGTTTTGGACGCACGTGCATACCCATATCCTGGCATGTCCACAAAAATAAAAAGATCAGGAACCAAGAAAAAATTTAATTGCTGCGTTCGCCCCGGTGTATTAGACGTCCGCGCCATATCGTGTCGGTTAAACAAAGCATTTAATAGACTTGATTTTCCTACATTAGAACGACCCGCAAAAGCAATTTCAGGCAAATCTAAAGGCGGTAGATCTTCAAGTGTGTTAACACCGCGCATAAATTGGGGCTCTATGGTAAAAAGCTTTCGAGCCTCGGGATATATTGCCATAATTGCCTTTATAATCGCTTTTTACGGCTTTTAATTTGTTGAATCTCTTGAATTTTTTCTTTTTCAGCAAGGCGCATAATTGTCCATTGTTGAGCAATGGTTAAAATATTATTCCAAGTCCAATAAATCACAAGTCCTGCTGGAAATGCCGCTAGCATATAGGTAAACATAATGGGCATTAAAAGAAACACTTTAGCTTGCATCGGATCTGCCGGCGGTGGATTTAATTTTTGTTGAATAAACATGGTAATACCCATAACAATTGGCCAGGCCCCTAACATTAAAAATGCAGGTGGTGTCCAGGGGATTAACCCAAAAAGATTGAAAATTGTTGTGGGATCTGGCGCTGCTAGGTCATGAATCCAACCATAAAAAGGCGCATGACGCATCTCAATTGAGACGAATAAAACTTTATATAAGGCAAAGAAAACAGGAATTTGAACCAACATGGGCAGACACCCAGCCATAGGGTTAACTTTTTCTCGTTTATAAAGCTGCATGACTTCTTGATTCATCTTTAACTTATCATCACTGTAACGCGCACGCAGTTTTTCCATTTGAGGTTGGAGCGTTTTCATACGCGCCATTGAGCGATAAGATTTACTGGCAAGTGGGAAAAACAGTACCTTTAAAACAACGGTCAACAACATAATAGCCAAGCCAAAATTGCCTAACCATTGATGTGTCCAGGTCAAAAGATGGAAAATTGGTTTGGTTAAGAAATAAAACCATCCAAAATCAACAGCACGATCAAAATGCGGTATACCCAATTTTTGTTCATAGCTATCCAATTCATTTAAAATTTTAGCACCAGCAAAGAAATGGCTGATCTTTTCATAGGTCTCACCTGGTTTTATACTATAAGGTTGCGTGGTAAAACTTATTTGATAATGTTCTTGACCTTGGCCACCTGTTTCCCGAAATGATGTCTTTACCAACATTGTTTGATCTGGAATTAAAGCTGTAAGCCAATACTTATCAGTGATACCCAACCAACCCCCGGTTGACTCTAAACTTTGCTCTTTTTTACTTAAATCTTTATACGTTGCTTCAATTAATTTTTGATTTAAATAACCAATTGGTCCTTCATGAAGAATAAAAAATCCCTGAGTTTCTGGAACGCCATGGCGACTGATGGCACCATAAACTTGAAGGGGTAGAGTTTGTTGACTGGAATTAATGACCTTCTGCGTTACCGTAAAAAGATATTTCTCATCGACCGAAATAACTTGTTGAAAAATAACACCTTGATCGTTTTGATAGTGTAATGTCACCGGTGTGGTTGGCGTGAGTTGCGTCTGATCTGCTTGCCACATTGTGTCCTCGTTGGGCAAAGCATCCGCTGCTGTATCGCCAATCCAGCCAAACTGACCATAATAGGCCTCTTTTGTGCCATAAGGATCAAGCAGATCAACCTGCGCACTTTCAAGACTTGGCGTCACATGATAATTTTTCAATTTCAAATCATCAAATCGTGCCCCTTTTAAACTTAAACTGCCTTGAAGTTCAGGAGTGTCAATTGTCAGACGTTGATCCCCAGCCAAAGCCACATCTCGGCTTAAAAGAGCTTGTGGTTTTTTAATATCTAAAGGAACATCGGCTGTTGCCGCCGCAGCTTGTTCTTGATTGGTTAATATAGGTTGCGGTTTATCAAAAAAGTGATGCCACCCTATAAAAACCAAGGTAGAAAGAATAACGGCAATCCACAAATTTCTTTTTTCAGTCTGATCCATAAATTATACTCAAAGTTTATTGTTAAGGATATGTTTTGGTGCTCTACAAGCCTTTGGCGGATAATCAATACCACTTCCACCCCAAGGATGACAACGAATTAATCGCTTAATTGTCAAGACAATGCCCTTAATCAGGCCATGATTACATATGGCCATATAAGCATATTCCGAACATGTGGGAAAAAACCGACAGGCCTGAGGCAAAAAAGGAGAAACCGCACCTTTGTAGAATCGGAAAAATAAAAATAATATTTTATGTTTCAGCGTCATCATGTTTCTCAATTTCCTGGTCTATATTTTGTTTTTGCACACGGTGCAAATGACCTAAGGACCAAATCATATCTTTTTTTAAAGATAAAAAATTACAAGTTGTGCAAGATGATCTGGCAAGCACTACATAGTCATATCCTGGCAATGCGTGTTCAGGAAATACAGACCGAATAATTTCTTTTAATCTTCGGCGTGCTTTATTACGCACAACAGCCGAGCCAAGCTTTCGTGTTGTGATATAACCTACTCTTTTTTCTAATCCTTCAAAAGGTGCAGATTGTATGACAAAAGCAGGCGTAATCCACTTTGATCCTTCTTTTTGTAAACGCATAAACTCACGACGCTTTTTAAGCGTCGGAAAGAAAGTAGATTTAGACAATCAATTTATGCGGATAGACGTGCGCGGCCTTTAGCACGACGGGCAGAGATTATACGACGACCTCCAACAGTTTGCATACGGGCGCGAAAGCCATGACGACGCTTGCGTACAAGCTGACTAGGTTGATATGTTCTTTTCACGGGAGCCTCTCTTTAAGTTCAGGATCTTGGCCAATAACGTAGGATCTTTATATAAGACTTTTTTAAACTTGTGTCAATTCAAACTTACAAACTTCAAGTTGACACAAAAATTTATTAAATATTTCAAAATTAAGTTTTCTCGTGCAGAAACAATGACTCAACCCAATTTTCCAAATATTGTTTTTTATGATGCTCTCGCTCTGGTTGATTCATAAATGCAATGACACTTTCAACAGTATGATCTGTAGTAAATTTTTCTTCTCCCAACAAGGCATTAGCAAAGTTAATTACTGCTTGCCATTGTGTCATGGGTTTAAATTCTTTAGGAAGATTCATAAATGTTTTTCTATCAATTGTTTTAATCGTTTTATAGTTATCAAAATGATAAGAAACAATTATTTGATTATTTTCTTCTAAAATAACCCGAGTTGCGTTTAAGGATTCAAATTAAGGATGCTTTCTAATGATGGCTTATCATCTCTGAGTTGGTAATTGATCAATCCGGCCATCAGATGA
>JBPBPI010000205.1:0-4948 GCA_050954885.1 Janthinobacterium lividum
ACCAACCTCATGGGCGGCATCGCAGCGGCGACGGCGGCGCTTCCGGGCAAGCCGGTGCAGATCACCGAGACGGGCATCTCGTCGGCGGCAGTGGCCGGGCAGACGTGGGGCACGGCGGGTGACGAATACACGCAGGGGCTCATCGACACCAACGCCGTGCTGGACACGTTCAAGGGCGGCGCGACGCGGACGTATCTTTACAACCTGATGGACAACCAGTCGGCCGCCGACCTGGAAGACAACTTCGGGCTGTTCAACGCGGACGGCACCGCCAAGGCCGCGGCGACGGACCTGCACAACCTCACGACGATCCTGGCCGACAGCGGGGCAACGGCGGCTTCGTTCGCTCTGTCCACGCCGGGGTTCGTGCTGCCGACGCTGCCGGCCGGTGCGTCGTCGATGCTGCTGCAGAAGGCCAGCGGCACGTATGACCTCGTGCTCTGGAACAGCAGCGCCACCGTCTGGTCCGGCACTACCGAGGTCACCCCGACCCCCGTAGCCGTCACGATGCCGCTGGCGGGCACCTACAGCAGCGTGAAGGTCTATGACGTCGCGACGGGCGCCACACCGACGCAGACGCTCGCTAACGCTTCCAGCGTGTCCCTGAGCCTCGGCAAGGAGCCGATGGTCGTGGAGATCGCTGGGCTGGTGCCGGTGGTGACGCCCGTGGTCACGCCGACGACCGGGTGCGCTGCCGCCGCGACCGACACGCTGCGGATCACCACGAGCGAGGACGCGTATCTCGGTGACGCGCAGTTCACGGTGTCGGTGGACGGGAAGTTGGTTGGCACCTACTCGGCCACGGCATCGCACGCGGCGGGCAAGACGTCGGATCTGGTGCTGACCGGGACGTGGAGCACGGGTGCGCACACGGTGGCGGTCGCGTTCCTGAACGACGCATACGGTGGCTCGGCGGCGCTGGACCGGAACCTGTACGTGGCGAAGGTCACGTATGACGGGGTGGCGTCGACCGGGGCGGCGCAGGAGTTGCCGTGGGATGAGACGGCGACTTGGGCGGTGGGGCAGTAGCTGCGGGCCGTCGAAACGGCAGTCTTGAGTTCGTGAACGGTGAGCGAGTCCGCCTTGCTCTCAAAGTTCCACCGCCGGTCTTTGGGACAGCGCAACTGCCGACTTGACCAACTGGTGTGCGCTTCCTCCAGCGCCGCCGCAGCCCGTAACCCATACCCAAACTCCCGGAGCCCGTCAATGATCCGTTTCCTCGCACTTTCCGCTCTCGCCGCGACCCTCTGCGGGTGTATCGTGGCGCCGCCGCCCGACTACGGCCACGGCGGCTGGCATGACAGCCCGCACTTCCACGGCGGGTATGACCATGGCGGCGGTTGGCATCACTGATCCCGTCTGACTGACCTCAACGCCCGAAAGGCAATCCCATGTCCCTGTTCTCCGAGATCAAAACCTACCTGTTCGGCGCCAGCGCGTCCGTCGTCGCTGATCTGGCCGTCGCCGAGAAGTCCGTCGTCGTGTCGCTGCAGGCATTCAGTGGCCTCGTGACTGCCGGTGCCGTCGTGACCGATGACGTGGCGAAGGAGCTCGAGGCTCTGCTGCCGACCGTGAGCACCGCCATCGCCAATGCCGACGCCAAGGTACAGGGCGCGGCCGTCAAGGTGAAGTCCGTGATCGCCGAGGCCGAAGCGTGGCTCGCGGCACGCACCATCACCGCCACGGCCGGCGCGTCGACGGGCGAGAAGATGACCGCCAGCATGTTCCACATCTCCTGATGCTGGGCTGGCTCGGGCTCCCCGTGTCTTGGCACGCGGCGCTCGGGCCAGTGTGCGTTGCGGCACTGATCGGGGTGCTGTTGCTCCCGATGTTTCTGGGGAGAGAGTGATGTTCGACTGGCTGAAACGGGCTGTCACGACGCCTGCCGACCCCGACGACGTGGAACACGTCGGACACACTATCATTCACACGGATGAGGCCGGCGTGACCCACACGCAGCGCCTTGGCCGCGAGCATGAAGTGGCGGGCTCCGAGACGATTATCGACGTTCCGGTCGGCACGCGTATCGTGATCCGGCACGTCGTGTGACCGATAACGTCACTGTTACGCCAGCACCCGGCGTCGTGTTCCTCCGGGTATCATCGCCAGCTGTAGAACTCACGCCGGGAGAGGCGCTGCGGTTGTCCATGGAACTGCGGGAATGCGCGGGCGTGGCGCTCGGCGTGCGGGATGGCGCGGCGCTGCGGTTGATGCTGGGAGGAACGAGAGAATGACCAGATATGTGGCAATCCCACAAAAGGCTTGGGTTTCTGCGACACACACGCCGGAGTATCGGCCGACGTGCGAGGTGATCGTTCCCGACGACGGGCCAAAGCCCACGGGGCTCTTGGACGCGTCCGGTACACCCTTGTTCCGGATGGGTGAGTCCATCCAGATCGGGTTTGTGGGCAAGATCTGATGCCTGACACGAAACCCACCATGCTCACCCGCATCATCGCGTGGCTGCTGTCATGGCTCCAGCGCCGGGATGCGACCGCTGCGGCGGACACTGCCGCTGTCACCCACCTACAGGACGAAACCCATGCGGTCACTGACTCTCAGGCTGCTGCCCCTTCTGATCGTGCTGCCTTTTGGCGTAGCGTGCAGCGCGGGGACAGCCTCTAACGCAACACCGGTCAGCCGGATCGTCTCGCCGCTGGATGCGATTGTCGTGCCGCCACGGCTAAACGATGCGCAGCGGGCCGAGATTGTGCGCGAGGGCATGGCAGCACCCGCAGATGCTGTGTGGGTGGACGTGCTGATGCGGGATAGCGCGGTTGTGGAAGCGGTCAGGGCCGCGCAGGCGACGAAGTGATGCTGTTCCCGTCGAAGTAGGATTCGAACCCACGACCTCCGTCCGCGCCACGGTGCTCTAGCCAGCTGAGTTATCCGTCGGGAACAGCCCGATCCTTCTACCCACTCATTCCCGAAAGCACAAGCGCCATGAACCGAATGCTCGGCAAACTCCCCGCGATCTTTCCGTCAAACGCGCCGCGCATGGACGGCCAGAAGCTCATGGCACGACAGGCGCCGCCGAAGCTGATCCGCGATCACATCGATCCCGGCCCGCAGATGGATGACAACGACAACATTGGCGATTGTGTCCCCGTCGCCATCGCGAACATCGCCCGTGCCCGTGCTCGCCTTGATGGCTACACGTTGACGATCCCAACTGCAAAGACGGTCGGGTTCTATAGCCAAGTCACGGGCTACGATCCGAGCAATCCGAAATCGGATGGTGGTACCGATGAGGCTTCGGCTTGCACGGCACTTGCTCGCGACGGGTTCGACATTGGCCAGCAGGAACGCCTCTATGCGCTTTGGGGTTCGATTGATCATCAAGACCTGAACGGGCTTCGTCTCGTGTGTAGCGAGATCAACCCGCCGTTGCTGGGCGTCGGGCTCGCGTTGGCCGATCAGGCGCTGGGCGTGTGGGACACGACGACCGCCGGCGACCAGACGCCTAATAGCTGGGGAGGCCATGGGGTCGGTTTGTGGGATTATGACGGGATCGAACTGGATTCGCTCGTCACGATCATCACTTGGGGTTCGGTGAAGCAGAAAGCCACGTGGCGCTGGCTGCTGGCGCGCATGGATGAGGCGCACGCTCTGTCGTTCCGCCAGCTCCGCAAGGCGGATGTGCTGGGCGTGAATTACGATACGTGGGAGGCGGACTGCTCCAGCTACCTGCAGTCGGCGTGACCACACCCACCCCGTTCAGCATCTCCCACACGTTCCAGATCCTGCCGGACTGGTCCATTACCCCCGCAGTCGGAGGGTCCGTGCAATCCCTCGGCGCCGGTTATTACGACGTAACGCCGCAGTGGGGCACCGTCACACTCGGATGGACGTTCTGATGACCGACAACGGCATTCCCCCGGAGCACGTGCTCATCGGCTCTGCGCACGAGTTCGCATGGGGCGATGTGCGGCGAGTGTTCGTCTACACACGCGGCGGCTGGGATGACGGGAACAAACTGTGGGATGATATGGACATGAGCGAGCATGGGTGGCGCTGGGTCAAGCACGCATAACCCTTGCCCGCGCGGCCCATGTCCGGTTACGCTCTACCACCACCAGGGAGGCCCGACCATGCGCTCCACGGCACCCAGCAGGCACGACGAGCGAACGCGGTGGCGGACGCGATTGCCGCGCGCACCGCCGGGTTAGCGGACGACACGCAGGGCGGATTGATCCGCGAGAGTTGGGGTCGCCGCTGGGGAACCGGCGGCGGCTTCGTTGTTTTCAGTAATATCTCTCAAGTTTGATCTTTCCGCACTTGAGGCAGCGCCGGCTACTTGCGGCATAGAGCGCCGGATAAGTAGGGTCGCGCCCCAGTGCCCACATGGTCCATTCGTGTGACCACGGCCAACATTTCTTCGCTCGTGGCGAGTAGGCTTCTGCCGCAGCTTCGGTAGCAAGTTGGCGCAGATTTTGATCAGCCATACCCATTCTCCCGCAGCAGCGCGGCGGCGGCTTCGATGTCGCTGTTCATGGCGCGTCTCCTTTTGCAGCCTCGGCTTCTGCCACGTGTTGAGCAAGCTCTCGGCGTGCGTTGTCTAGGCAAAGACGGAGCGTTCCGGCGCTGTTCAGTATTTGCGGATAGTGAAACACCATCTTGTCGAGACGCTCCATCTCGCCGGCCAGCGTTGACGCCATGCACGCTATCCATGCTGCGTCTTTAGGCTTGATCACGCCCCATCCTCCTTCTTCCGCTTCATCGCGCGCTCGCGGCGGTGGATCTCGGTGTCGACGGCGGTGCGAAGGAAGTCCGTGGTCGTCTCGCCGTCTGCAAGCACAGCCACAATCCGCGCTTTTGACCCAGCCACGAGCGGCGCTACGATCTTATCAGGGTAAAGCATTGGCCGGCCTGCCATGGGCGCTCCTGTTCATGTCCATTGCAACGTATCGCATATGCGGATATGGTGCAACCACAAACCGGAACCCCG
>JBPBPI010000206.1:0-2951 GCA_050954885.1 Janthinobacterium lividum
TTTGGCGACCACGCCCTCGAACGTAAACTCGATACCTTCATCTTTCCCATACGCGCTCATGAGCTTAACGTACATATCCATCTTCTCCTCGCTGTCCCCGTAGCGGGATCGCTTGTACCACTTATATTTATCCTCGCCCGCTTGTGGCGCGTCGGGGTAGAGCTGGTACGGCAGATATTGTACGATAAAAGTGGCGTCTGGATGTGAGGTTTTGACGAGCGTGAGGGCTTTGGAGAGCCGTCTCCGGGCCAGGTATGTCCAGGGGCAGATTGTGTCGAGGGTGAATTGGATCGTGGTTGTGTAGCCCATTCTGGCGACGTGCAGCTCGGTACCGGGGTGCTGGGTCGGTGAGGCGTGTAGGCTTACGGTACGGGCGTGATCGTTGTTGATCAACGTCGTTTTCGGCCTCTGGGTTTCTTGCGACCGTTGATGTACTTTGTGATAGATGTCAGTTGGAGGACTTACCTGTTCATGGCCCTTGGACTCTACTCTGCTTCATCGAGACTGCGCCTCGCCTTTTCTTGACCGTTTGTAAATGCCGTTCGCCCGACCTCTTGACGGCGTTTGAAACGGCTCCTGTCATTGGTCGGAATGGTCGACGACTGGCGGGCCGCAACTCAGATCTTGGAACTGCAGTGCTAATCTGACGTTCTGGTATCTCTAGTCGAGCGCGGACTTGATCATGCTTCAAGTCGCACGAATCAGTGGTTTGGAGAAGCAGGTGGTATTGTTTGTATGGACGAGATAGTCTGCTGCTCGACTTCACCACCGACATGTCAAGCTTCACCGTTGCACGTTAGGACGAACGACCGTTGTCCAGCCTCTCTGCACCGCCGCAGCAATGGCTGGTTTCATCGTTCTCCTCGCCGACGATATCGTGAAAAAGACATGGCGGGACAGGTAGGTATGGCAGATATAAGATGCCCAATCCAAGGTAGTATCCAGCTCTCATCATCACATCATTCTCTACTCTTCTCAAGGGTAGATACCACACTGTCTCTATTGCACGACTGATCATATCCAACTGGCCTCTCATTGAAACTTGACTCGACACTCGCTATCACAATCAATCGACATCTACCCACAACACTCGCTCGACAATACAACTTCCAAGATGAAGTTCACAACCACATTCGCTCTCATGGGCTCGATAGCGCTGAGCGCCGCCCAATTCTCCTTGTAAGACATGCCCCTTCTCTAGGTCCATCAAACCACTAACATATTCCAGCAACGAAGAAGACCACACATTCACTTGCACATCCAAAGGCCTAGCAGCCTACTGCGCCGGCTCAGACATCATAATCCGCTGCTCAAAAGGCCTCGGCATAGCAGGAAACTGCAACGACAACCTCGCCGGCCAACCCCCGATCGGCGACGACGGCCTAGCAGCATGCTACCAATCCGACCCCTCAGCCGGCGACGCCGCCTGCACAAAAGCCGGCCTCGTCTACCCAGCCTCAGGCTCCGGCGCCTCGAACAAAACAGCCCCCTACCCCATCCCAGGCACTATCGCCGGCACGAATTCCAGCTCCGCCGCAATCGCCGACCCCACAGCCATCAGCGCAGGCACAGCCGGCATAGCCTTCACGACTCTCTACACGACCATGACGACAGTCGTGGACTGCGGCAATGGGACCGCGACTGCCGCACCCAGGAGTACCATCTCGGCCGGCAATGTCCACCACTGGGCAAACGCCACTTCCGTCGTGACCGTCTCGCCGCAGCCCATCTCGGCTTTGCCTACGACATCGGCGACCGCGGCGCCCGTCGCTGCTGCGGCGCAGACGTCGACTGAGATCGTAGAGTCGACTAGTACGCTGGTCACGGCTGTGACGTCGACGAGAGCGGCGACGAGCGCGACTTATTCTGGTGCTGCGGTCAGGGGAGGGTTCGCTCCTTATTTGCTGGCTGCTGGGTTGGCGGTTTACGCTCTTTACTAGCTGTCACCCTTTCGGACATTTTTCATTTGTTATCGCTTGGATTCATACTCGCGCCTTCTTTTGGTCGAGATACCCACTCATTCGCTCTTTCGATATCATGCCCTTTGTGGGCGGAAGTGACCGCACTCATTGCACGGCGACGATCCGACATTCTTTACTCGAACAAACCACTCTCTTTTTGGACTTCTTGATCAACTTTCTCTCACTCTCCTCGGTTTTTCTACGGATATCACAGTGTCTCTACACCCCGACTCTCCTTAGCACATCGCTCTTAGCACATCGCTCTTAGCACATCGCTCCGCTCCTTCATCCACAATCATTCAGCGCTCCACTGGAATTCAGCGCAAACGGTCCCTACCGCTCTCCTTTTGTCAACACATCACTCACTCATTGATTACATATTCGGCGCATTATACCACTTTCATTACTCTTAATCGACGTCCCGAGCAGGACACACACTGTATACCAGACAGCATAACCCGCAAACCTGATCAGGAACATCAGACTGTACGAATAGAAGAGGAATACTTTTGGCTGGGACAAGAGGAGGATTGAACCCTGGTCGTTCATTTTTTATTTACTATTTGAAAAGTGTTTGGAAGCACTTCAGGGTGCTGGATCTCATCTTTTGTAGTCTGTAGATAGCTGGTTTCGATTGTATCGATCTATTTTGCTTCCAGTGTACCGCCTCGGGCTTTGTTCGTTGTGATTTCCTAACTCACATCCACTTGGTTGTCTGTGTCTCCTTGAGAGTCGTGTCGGAGAACATCGTCTCGGCTTGGTTGACGACGAGCGTCTCGTAGGTACTGATTCGGGGATCTACATGTCGTTGTAGAATATCCGAAACTCGTTGGCTCCTCGTCTGCCGCATCGTATCGCACCACGCCCCTTCTCATCGAGACTCCAGCGGGCAGATAATAGCATCTCAAGCACCTGCACCCGCGGCCACAGCACAAATTCCAGCGCGCATTCAAGGCCGCCAGAAGCACATCCGCAGCGCTCCCCCGCCCC
>JBPBPI010000207.1:0-3980 GCA_050954885.1 Janthinobacterium lividum
CAAGACTCAGAAAGGACAGAGCCACCCCTTTAAACTTCTTACACAACCTAGATCATAATCTTGCCATTATGTAAAAACATAAACTCATTCAGCTATATTTGTATAAACCTGGATTATAATAGTGATAAAGATATTAAAAATTATATTAAAGATAAATCTATTAAATCTTTTAGTATTTTGGTAGATTCTAAAAATGATGTGTCAGAACATAAAAGAAAATTTTTAAAATTGATGAAAGGAAATAAATATATTTTAAGGCTGGGTGTTCAAGGATTATATTTTGATACCGAATGTATCAAAAAAATATCTCAAAAAAAGATTGTTCAATCACTTGGAATTGGTAAAAATTTTGGCTTAAAGTTTGATGATGATTTTTATCTAGCTTTAAATAAGTGTTCCTCTCTTATAAAATTAGATTTAATTGGTTTTTCAAATACGGATCAATTATCTCTTCTTTCCGAGCATCCAGCACTTGAGATTTTTAATACTTCATATACAAATGTTACATATGATCAAGCAATGTCATTTTTGGATATGCCAAAATTAGAAAAATTATCTATTTCAATGAGAGATTTAACAGCAGAACAGGAACAAAATTTAAAACAAAAAGCAAATTCCCATAAGTCGGGTGAAGTTAAACTGGACTTAGATAAGACTTATTCAGTAACTAAATAAATTTTAAAGCCTTATCGTTAATTTCGGTAAGGCTTTTTTTTATCACGACTTTCTTGATCTTCCCTCTGACATGACCTAGAGTAAATCATAAAACAATATAAAGGGAATGGTATCAGGGATGAATCAAATTTTTCAGCGTTTTTCTAAAATTTTCTTAGTGTTCTGGGTTACAATTTTGCCTGTTTACAGTGCTCCTGAGGATTCTTGTTTTCCTGAGTATAAGGGGCGCCTAACATGTGAAAATTTAGAACATTTAAAAGTTTACACCAATGATCCTCGGTTTGTTCCCTTTTGCAGCGATGCCTCAAAAACGTGCTACATGCGCCGTCAATTGAATAAATTACCCGAAACCCACCCCTTACGCAAACAATTGGACAGCCAATTAGCGGCTCATTTGGATTTTTATCTTGGTTTTTGTGCGGTTGCCATTTTAAAATTTGAGCCAAAAGTCTACCGAGATCAAATTGAATAATAGATTTTTTAAGCTTTCAATAACTTTTGATATCCTTTAAAATTCACAGAAAATTTTGAAAGAGTTTTAATTGATACCAATATCCAAATGGTTTGCCATCACCACCTTATGGCTCTTTGTTATATCCCCTGTTTATGCTTATAAAATAGTTGTCTCAATTCCACCTCTAGCATCTCTTGCCCGTGCCATTGCCGGCGAGCAAGCAGAAATTGACACAATTGTCGATCAAGCCGTCTCTCCTCACGTCTATGCCTTAAAGCCCAGTGACCTTCGAAAAATGAATCAAGCTGATGTCGTTTTTTGGATTGGACCAGCTTATGAAAATTTTTTGGAAAAAGCCCTAAAGAATTGTCTAGCCAAAGTTGTTGGTCTGTTAAATCTATCTTCCCTTAAAATTCACGGCCTTCGACATGCTGAAGATGGCCATTTGATTTCGTGTCCTCATGGTTGCGCTCATGATCTTGATCCATTGAAACGTGATGGTCATATTTGGCTCGATCCCGATAATGGAATTATAATGGCTCAAGAAATAGCCCATCAGCTTTCTATCATTGATCCTTTGTCAAAAGAAATTTATGCGGCACGTTTTAAAAAGTTTAAACAAAACATTGAAAAATTAAAAAGCAATCTTCAAGATCTTTTAACACCCTATCAAAGCCAAGGATTTTTGGTGTTTCATGATGGTTATCAATATTTTGAAAAAGTTTTTGGTCTAAAAGAAGGACATGTAATGTCGTTGATTCCTGATGTCAGCCCCAGCATTAAACATATGAAAGATTTGCGAAAGTTAATCAAAGATAAAAATGTGGTTATTTTATTTGCTGAAACTCAATTCTCGCCACGCTTGATGCAAGTTTTGGCCGATGAAACCCATCTTAAAATTGGTTTGCTAGACCCTTTAGGATTTTCAGACCATACCTATGAAGAACTATTGACCAATTTAGCCACATCCTTTTCCAATGGCTTTAAATCTTTGGATCAAGGAACATCGTCTTGACATCACATCTTCCAAAATTAGCGGCTCTTGCGGCAGAGACGTCCCAAGCACAAGCAGAACTTCAATATCTTCAAAATCTTTATCCTTTTGTAAGTCTTGAAGAGGCTGATATTATTATCGCCTTAGGTGGTGATGGATTCTTGCTTCATGTTTTAAAAGAACATTTTAGACCCGGTATTGCGGTTTATGGCATGAATTTGGGCAGTATTGGATTTTTGATGAATTCCTATTGTGCTGATCAAATCTATGAACGCTTGGCCAAAGCCCTTACAATTAAATTACATCCCTTGAAAATGATTGCCCATACGCAATCAGGTGATATTCACACGGCCATTGCTTTGAATGAAGTTTCTTTATTAAGAGAGACGCATCAAGCCGCAAAAATTCAAGTTAGCATCGATCATATCGTCCGTTTGCCTGAATTGATTTGTGATGGCATCCTTTTGGCAACACCCGCTGGCAGCACCGCTTATAATTTGTCAGCCCACGGCCCCATCATACCTTTAAGTTCAGAATTATTGGCCCTCACACCAATTTCTCCTTTTCGGCCACGTCGGTGGCAGGGTGCGCTGGTGCCTTTTGGATCCCAAGTCAGCTTTCACATTTTAGAATCAGATAAACGACCTGTCAGTGCTGCAGCTGATTCCATCGAAGTCAGAGATATCTTAAAAGTTGATATACACCTTGAACCATCAATGACCTTTTCTGTTATGTTTGATTCTGAACATGCACTGGATGAGCGTATTTTGCGAGAGCAATTTGCTGTTTAAAAATATTAAATTTACTTACGATTTAAAGCTAAAATTAATTTCTAATTACTTTTAGGACGTAAAGACCGCTTCAGCTTTGAGAATTCTTTAAGTATCAATTAAAAAAGCGCCGCCAAAAAAAATTCAGCGTCGCTTTTATATTTAAAATCAAATCTAAAAATTAATGGATATAAACCACAACTTTTCGATTTTCAGGCATGACCTTCGGTCCTGCAATTTCACCTTTACCAACCGCATGCAGACGGTCTTTATCAATGCCCATTTGTGTCAAAACTTTGGCCACACTATTGGCACGGTTTTGAGACAAAACGAGATTGCCTTTCCATCCACCTTCAGGATCGGTAAATCCCATAATATGGATTTTGGCTTGAGGCATTGCGCGCGCTGCATTGGCCACTTGATTCAACATTTTGGTACCTTCTGCGGTAATGTCTGATTTGCTTTCCTCAAACTGAACCGTATAAGAAGGCATAACGCCCTCAAGTGATTTTAAGTTATTGTCAAACATGTCACGGCACATGGCTGTATCATCAGGACAGCATCCACAAGGTGTTTGTTCAGAAACCATACAATCGAAACCTGCTTGAGCCGCAGCTGCTTCTTTTGGCATCTTCCAACGGCCACCTTTATCCAAGAGTGAGACCAAATGTAGACGCTTTTGCATCAATTTTGGCAGAATTTCTTCAGACACATTTTCCCACTTTTTTGGATTTTCTGGGCTGACTTCTTCACCCCTTGCCGCATGCATGCCCTTGACCGCAAAATAGCTAGCGTTTTCTAAACTCGATTTTCTATTATCACGTTTGGCTAATGTTTCATATTGGGTAGCCAATTCTTGAGCAAATTCACTGCCTTTACGTGGCGTGTGATGCAAATCATCAATATCTTGCATGGCACAACTGACAATCAAAAGTGTCGATGTCACGGCCGCCATATGTGACAGTAAGCCTCTAAACTTATTCAAAATCATCTATAGCTAATTGACATATTAATTACCCATATTGATTAATTGTTGATCAAGGTTTTCTAAGAAGTTGGGGTGTTTGTATTTTTCTTTTCTTAAACA
>JBPBPI010000208.1:0-3043 GCA_050954885.1 Janthinobacterium lividum
CGCCTTGTCCGCCGTCGCGTTGGGCCGTGCAACCTCGTGCGACGAAGCTCGAATGCCTACGTTTTCCTTAGTTTGTCCAATGAAGCTCAGCCTGCGCCTGGACCCTCAGTCTCATCTTCTACTACCAGCTTCTCAAGAGACGCCACGGACTCAAGCCTGAGGGAACCGCTGGCAGGAAAGGCCGGGACAGCGCCCGCCTACGTGGCGGAGAAGTCCAGGGCGGACATGCAGGAGGCTATCGACCAGCTTGCCAGTCCTGCGGCCCTGGCGCGGTGTGCAGCTATCGTGGCGGCCAGGAAGGCAGCGAAGGAAGCGGCATACGCAAAGGTGCCGCAGGAGGCTCCTGTAACCTCCTACGGGCAGCCTGTAGCACAAACGAAAACGGCACCCCGAGGGATGCCGTTCGCAGTGATCCAGGGAGGCAAGGCTTAAGCAGGCATCACTCTCGCCGTCCCGTTGACGATCTTGTGGATATGCGAGGAAGTGACCCCATACTGGCGGGCAAGGAACACGACACGGAGACCGTCGGCCCGGAGCTTCCGGATTGTCGACACCTCGTGGTCGCTGATCTTGGTGCGGCCGTGGGTGTCGCCCCGCGCCGTAGTCCCGTGACGCTCACGGTCGGCGGCATTCTGTGTCGCCGTGCTCCAACGCAGGTTCGAAGGTCGCGCATCCGTGCGGATGCCGTTGATATGCGCGCACTGCATACCGTCCGGGCGGGGACCATGAAAGGCGGAGCAAACCAGCGTGTGCACCTGCGCGGTCCAGTTCGTGCGGGTCGGGCCGCTGCCCGACGTGAGATCGACCAGCGTGTAACCATAGCGGTAATGGAGACGAGCCGGCACGATGTAGCCCGGCATGGTGTTGCGCCCGTAGTCCAGGCGCATAACCTCGCCGTGGTTGCTCACGGCGTAATTGCTGTAAGGCTTCTGTGTAACCCGCTTCCAGGTGGTGCCCGCCACTCGCGGACCGGCGAGCAAATTGCAGACCTCAGAAAGAAGCGCATCGCTGCAAGAAGAAATAACCCGAATGAAGTTCGGGGCGTGCTTGTTGGTGAACATTTAAAGATGACTTGTATTGATGATTGAATAGTCGCCGCGTAGGCGGTATCACCGGGTAATTCCGGGTCTTTACTGCGGCATGGTCCGGGGTGTGCCGTCCATGATTTTATTTATGCTTTGGAATTACGCGAATGGCATTGCGGACGCTCGCGCGTCATCACGTTTGCGTGAGCAGATAAAACGATAGGACGTTTGCACGAAAACTGCCTTGCGTCATTCCTGGCAGGTCGTACGGTTGCGCGAGCAACAGGAGGCGGAGATGAAGGTTCTCGTGCTGGCGTCGGCGAAGGGTGGGGCGAGCAAGACCACGCTCGCCTACTGTATGGCCGTGGCGGCGGCCCATGAGACGGGGCTACGCGCGGTCCTGATCGACATGGACCCGCAGGGTAGCCTCACGGGCTGGTGGCGCTCCCGCGAAGCCCTGCAGCCTGCCATGGCCGCTTGCACCGTGGCGGACCTCGACGCGAAGGTGGCAGCCCTGGGCGCCGAAGGTTACGACCTACTGGTGATCGACACCCCGCCGCAGGTCACGGCCAGCATCGGCGCAGTGGTCGCCCTCGCGGACCTCGTGGTGATCCCTGTGCGGCCGTCACCTATCGACCTCGCGAGCGTCGGGCGCACCGTAGAGATAGCACGAAAGCACGAAAAGCCGATTGCGTTCGTTCTGGCACAAGCAACCAGGGGCGCGAGCCTCACGACGCAAGCCCTAGCAGCCCTGTCCGCGCACGGCCCGATAGCAGGCACCATGCACTACCATGTCGCCCATGCGGCCACGGCAGGCATAGGGCTATCCCTCCCGGAACACGACGCGAAAGCCGCAGGCGCAAAGGATATCGCGAGCATATGGGATTACGTGCAAGGCAAATTGACGCCAAGCACGAAAACGTTCAAAGCCGCAAGCACGAAGAAGAAGGTGCTCGCGCATGTCTAAGCGACCGATCCCGGCCATGGCTTCCGACCTCGTGCTGGCCAAGCCTTCGGCCGTCCAGGCTGCACCGTCGCCCGCGACCGCCACGCCGACCGCCCCCGCGCAGTATGGCAACCCGCTCAATTTCAGGGTGCCGCCTGAGTTCCGCAGGAGATACAAAATGCAGGCGGCGAGCGACGGTCTCAAGCTGAACGAACTACTGATGTTGTCGTTTGAGGCATACCTAGCAAGTCGCCCGTAGATATCGACCGATACCCTAAGAAACGCCTAAATAGAGACGGCGATACGACGGTATCGCTGATCTCCGCAGGTGTGTGCGCTGATCTCCCGGCAGTGGGTTTGTGATGATTTACCACTGCCGGGCACCGCACCCCGGAGGTCCTGCAAACTCAGGACCTATACATGCCAGCCATCCCCTCGCTAGACGATCTCCATAGGCGGTTCCAGTACGACCCGGAGAACGGCGCGATCTACCATCGCATCATCCGTGTCCGGCCATGCGGGCAGCGTGCCGATACCCGTCTCGTCACGGCCCGCAACGGCAAGTCCTACGGTCGTCTCGTGCAAGTCGCGGAGGGCCAGCTTCTGCAGGCTGCCCGCGTCGCATGGGCATTGCACGAGGGCGAATGGCCCGCGAACTCCGTCAGGCACCTCAACGGCGATAGCACCGACAACCGGATCACGAACCTAGTGCAGCGTTGCACCTCGCTCCGCCGCCGTGAGGCACAGGCGCAGGAAGATCGCGAGCAAGCCATCATGTCCGCCCGCCTCCGTGCGTTGGGCTACCATGCCTAACGCCTCGAAAACCAAGGGCAACGCGGCGGAGCTTGCCCTGTGCGGCATCCTGTCGCAGCACCTAGGCGGGTCATTCGTCCGCGTCCCGAACTCCGGCGCATTCGTCGGCGGCACCAACGCCTCCCGCACCGCCTCCCTATCGCCCGCTCAGGTTCGCGCAGCCCGTGGCGATATCGTCCCGCCCGATCACCTGCATCACCTTGTCATCGAGTCCAAGGCATACGCTGCCCTGCCATGGCACCAAGTGATCGCCGGGTCC
>JBPBPI010000209.1:0-3098 GCA_050954885.1 Janthinobacterium lividum
CGGAAGGGCTGGGCTTCATACTTTCTCGATCAAGGCTATCTCGTCTACATTGTTGATCAAACATCCGTTGGCCGGGCTACTGATCAGGACTTCGATGCGTATCCACTGCGAATAGGTTCGACTGCAGAGATCGCAGAGGTCGGCTTCACAATTCCACAATCCGTCGATGCGTACCCTCAGTAAGTAGTTCGAAATCGGCCTTCGCCGGGAGGAGAAGGCTCTTTATCAATCCTTCTAAATCTACCGATACTGATTTCGAAAGATCGGTCTTACATAACCAATGGCCCGGCAATGGTTCCATAGGCGATCCAACATTTGACGCTTTTATGGGCTCTTTTGTCCCACTCACCTCCAACCTCACGACCCAAGAACTCTCAATGAGGAAATCTGGATGTGCTATGCTACGTACTATTGGCCCCTCACTACTTATATCGCACTCTATTGGCGCACTGCATCCATTTCTCCTCTCCAACGACTGTCCAGAACTCGTCGTTGCAAACGTCAACATCGAACCAGGAAACACCCCATTCGAATCATACACGGGTAACGCTACCAGTAGCGTTGGCCGTAGTGCTAATCGCGCCTGGGGCATGACGAATACCTATGTAACCTACTCACCACCTGTGAACTCAAGCACTGAACTTTCTACTGTTCCCATCGGCACAGACACTCCGGCCAATCGTTTTTGCATCCTACAGACGGAGCCAGCACGCACACTCCCTCAAATCGCCAAGGTCCCCTATGTTGCATTCACTGGCGAAGCTTCTCCGCACATCACCTACGATCATTGTGTGATTGCTTTTCTGCAACAAGCTGGAGTACCCAATGTGAATTGGATCAAGCTTGGAGACATTGGAATCCATGGGAATGCTCATTTTTCGTTTTTGGAGAAGAACAACCTTGTCATTGCCGCCGTGGTCGATCGTTGGATGAGGGATACTGCGTCTAACTCGACGTTGCGAACAATCCCTGGGCTGTAAAAGAGGTGACTTTGGTCATCTTACTAGCTGAACACCCAGGTATAATAGACCAACTCCATAGCCCAACGCAAATTCATCATTTGACCGAAGCAATCAATGTTACGTTTTCTGTTCAGACCATTTCTTCGAATAGCATGGGCTCTGCACACAGATTACGGGAACAATGTACCAGTTGAATCAAATCCGACGTGGAATGACCAACTCACTGGAAGCGTGGTGATCTTGGACTTGCTTGGACGGCATCGGTGACATGGTCTGATATGGGCAGAGTCGAAGCCGATTGTGCCACCATGAATGCTAGGAAATCAATGAAGATGGGAGCCGAAATAGAGATACTTCGTCCGTTGTCTCCTAGTCGTTCGATGTTGAAGGTAGAAAGTTGAAAGTAGCATTGCCTAGAAAGGCACCGGGCAATCCTCACAGTCAACCGGCCACCCAGCGGACCGGCTCGATTCTTCGGAATCGATCCGACATTTTTATAGCGGCGGTGACAGCTTCCATCAACATTCAAACTATCGTATTGGCAGTCTGAGCAGGCTCCGAATCCAATGTCTTGAATACAGTACTGCCTTGGATGGCTGACTTGGTCACCGCTGATGATGATGTTATTGGTCCACTATCTCTAAGCGATCGGTGGTATAGCTTCATTAAGTATGGCTGCCGAGATGAAAGCGTTGACATGACAGGGATTAGCATATCGATCAGCGCATCACCTTCCTTATCAACCCCACGGGCCGTTGCACTACCGAGTCTCCTGCACGATGTACCTTGCACGATGTACCTAGCACGATTCGATGCCCCTCGTGCCCTCTACCCCTGGTACCTCGACCCCACGTGTCACTCTATGGGCAAGCTACACGTTGGCGGTCTTCACATGATGCAATCAACGGTCTCTAAATACACACGTTTCTGTCTTCACGTGCTCAAGATGTCTACCTGCATCCCACTACATCGAGATATTCAAAAGTCTTCATTTCTACATTGGGACACCATCGAATCTTGACCATGAGCTGCATAAGCTTCTACCAAAGCTTTTGAACGTTCGTTTTAACGAGGTCCGGAGAATTACCATGTGATGTGGGAAATTCATCTGATTGGGATGCCGGGAAGGACGTATCCATCTGCACTCTAATCATCACAGATCGTGAGCTCTATAGGTCAATTGGAACAAGCGGGTACGTCGGAAGCAGGAACATCTATAAAAGAGTGGACTCTGCCTCCTCCAAGAAGTATACTCACCGAGTCATCACCCAAGTCACTGAACATCAATCTTTTATAACTCATCATGGCTGTTTCCTCAATCTTCAAGGTCGCCCTTATGGCAGCAGTTGCCGTCAAGGCCATGCCAACAAAGACCACCAATTCGGTCACCAAGACCACTAACCACTTGATGCCCCGTACAACACTCGCCTACGATGATATTGTCGGTTTCTCCCAGACCGTCCCATCTGGTACCGAGGGCGATCTCTACACTGCTTATCAACCATATCTATACGTCGTCAACGGATGCGTTCCTTTCCCCGCCGTCAACGCTGAGGGTGATATCAGCGGTGGACTCCCAATCACTGGCTTGACCGGTCAAACTGACTGCACCAGCTCCACCGGCCAAGTCTATGGCCGTGCTGCTGCCTATGGTGATTACTACGCCATCATGTACGCCTGGTCAGTGACATACTTTCCCGCTCGCCTCCTCCCCATCAGCTAATGTACTATCTAGGTTTATGCCAAAGGACGAACCATCCTATGATTTGGGCCATGAGTACGACTGGGAAGGTGTTATCATCTGGCTCGAGTCATCCACCTCCACCACCGCCGACAACATTCTCGCCGTCTGCCCATCTGCTCATGGAAACTGGGACTGCTCCACGGACGGCTATACCCTCACCGATACCACTCATCCATTGATCGACTACGAGTCCATCTGGCCAATCGATCATTCTTGCGGTCTTACCAGTACCGTTGGTGGTACGCAACCTCTTATTGCTTACGAGGACCTGCCATCTGCTGCCCTCACTGCTCTTGAAGACTACGACTTTGGCTCTGCTATTGTCCCATTCGTTCCAGCAACATTCGATGATAACCTTGCTGCCGCGACCTTTTGATCTGGAGGAAATGTTT
>JBPBPI010000210.1:0-15400 GCA_050954885.1 Janthinobacterium lividum
AAGACTCAGAAAGGACAGAGCCACCCCTTTAAACTTCTTACACAACCTAGATCATAATCTTGCCATTATGTAAAAACATAAACTCATTCAGCTATAATGATCTTTTTTAATTATCCTTAAACGCAACTCGGGTTAATAAAGAAAAATCTACATTATTAAAAGGCTCAATAATAAGAAGTAATATATCTATTGGAAACATTGAGAATGGATTATCAAATTCTTCTTTTTAAACAGAGCTCCGACGTATATCAATTTCATTATCAATCTGTGATGATGTAGACAACGTACTGCTGGATGTGGATGCCCATAAATTCAAAGTCACTGAATTTAAGACAGCACTTAAAATAGCAAAGATCCATATAAATCTTATAAATTTAGATAGCATGATACTTCTTCCCTGCTTCATTGTTTTTATATATATTTTTTAATTATATGGCAGCGAGTCGGGACAACAATTCTTTAAAATCTTTAAAGTCGTCGACTTGATTTAGGTCTGTTTTTCCTTTGCGCAATTGACGGATGGCAATAATTTTTTGTTTGGGAAAAATATAAAGCCATTGCCCTAAATAGCCTTGGGCCGCGATAATGTCAGGATTTTTATAAACCCACCATAGCAATCCACAAATATAATTGGATTCGGGCGATGGTGTTAACATCAGATCAAGCCACGATTCAGACACAATTGTTTGATGGTGCCAGAGACCCCGATTTAAAATCAGCCTGCCAATTTTATGAACATCTTTGGCATGCATT
Organism: Janthinobacterium lividum; assembly: GCA_050954885.1. Taxonomy (GTDB): domain Bacteria; phylum Pseudomonadota; class Alphaproteobacteria; order Caedimonadales; family Caedimonadaceae; genus JBPBPI01. Next base: position 754 of record JBPBPI010000210.1, read on the forward strand.
TGAACGCCACCTAAGCTGTAAGGATTGCCGCTGGCATCTCGTTTCCAGCCAAATTCTTGAATGCCAAGGGGATCAAATATTTTTTCTTTTACCAAATCGTCTAAAGGCTGGCTTGACACCAATTGGACAATGGCTGATAAAATGTTGACGGCTTTATTATTATAAAAGAAATGCGTACCCGGCGTATGGGACAATTCAGCACATAAAGCAAGTTTGACACAATCCGGTGCTTGGGTAATTTCATTACCCTCAGGGATCGTTTGCAAACCCGATGTATGGTCCATCAACATACGAATGGTAATTTTTTCTTTTTGACCTTGCCGCCATTCGGGAAAGAATTCGCAAACCGGTACATCGATATCTTTAATTTTACCTGTATCGACCAAAATACCGATCATAAGTGCTACGATGGATTTGCCAATCGACATAATTTCAATGAGGGGCAGATCAGGCTCGCTGATCCAATCACATAAAACTTGATCCCCTTGTGTGATGTACAAGGCATCAGATTTAGAGTCTTCAGCACGCCTTTGTATTTTATTTAATATATCTTTTTGCATAAAATCCTCTAAATTCTGGTCGAAAGCCAAATAGCACTTTTGGAAATGCCTTGAATGACAGTTTTCATCAATCTGAAACCCGGTGCATCTGCAGCTCCTGCGTCAAGGCTTATATCGCGATGCTGAAGCTCGTCCTCGCGAAATTTTTTCAGTGTCATACATAATTCTACTTCTTCAGGATAATTTTCCAAGATTTCAATCTGTTCGGCATAATGTTGATCGATCACTTCTTCAACCGCCACCGTACAAGCCATCGCGGCCTTCTCACCCAAACGCGCTGTCAGATTTCCCAAAACATAGCCCCCTATATGCCATAAGGGTGATAACAATGTGGGTCTTATTTGACGTTGTCGAATCAACTGATCAAAGGTATCGAGATGTTCTTGCTCCTGGTTGCGCATGTGTTCAATATCATGAGCCACTTGAGTGTTCTTTAAAAAAGATAGCTGACCCTCATAGATCCGCGCAGCGCCATACTCACCAGCTTGATTGACACGAATCATGCGATCAATCAATTGTTTTTGAGTAAGATCTCCTGGAAGTCTTCCTTGAAAGGTTGACATTATTAAAAGCCCTCAGTTTTGAATTTTCGACGTGATTTTAACACACCAATCCAAAACAAAAGAACGATGGCAGAGAGAAGCATATTATAGCTGGCCATTGAGAGACCTAGAAAGGACCATTTTACTTTGTCACAAGGCACAACATTGGTCTCTAACAGCAAATCGCGTAAGGCCTCAACACCTGTATGATGAGGACCCAAGTTGCCATGACATTGTGACATAACCGGAAAGATATGCTGCTCGACCCCCACATGATAAGTGGCAATACCAAAATTAATTGCAACAAGTGCCAGCACGATAACAGCGATAATAGTATGATAACTTTTACGCCATGTTATCAACGCAATAAGTCCAAAAAAACCAATGGCACCCAAAGCAATTTGTTGATAAATACATAAAGCACAGGGTTTAACATGATAAAAATGCTGAATGATTTTTCCGCTTATAAGTGATCCTGCTCCAAATAGAAAGCTTATCCACAAAGCCAATTTTAATTTTGAATTTTGAATCAATAAAGTATTTATCATGGCCTGCCAATCATTATAATTTTGTAATGATCCAGTATCCAACAACTAAAGCACCCAATGCAAGCCCTGAAACAAGACCTAGATTTTTCTCAATAAAATTTTTGATCTCAGGTCCATAAAACCGAAACAAAGCGGCGAGCAAATAAAATCTAAAGCCGCGCGCAATGACCGAGGCCAAGATGAATGTCCATAAGTTTAAATGCATTACACCGCTGGTGATTGTGACAATTTTGTAAGGCACCGGCGTCAATCCTTTAAGGGCAATCAACCAAAATCCCCATTTGTGAAAACCTGCTTTCATATTTTCAAAAGATTGTTCCAAATGATAGGTATGAATAATACTCTCACCAATTGTATCAAAAAAAACATATCCAATATAATAGCCTAAAATGCCCCCAACTACCGACGTTGCTGTACATAAAAAAGCCAATCGCCAAATGCGATCGCGATTTTCCATCAGCATCGCGACATAAAGAGGATCTGGCGGAATAGGAAAAAATGAGCTTTCAATGAAAGAGACAATGCCCAAAATCCACGTGGCGTAGGGATGTGTTGAATAACTAATGATCCAATTGTAAAAGCGTCTGAGCATCTTAATTTTACTCTCCAATTTAAGTTTTAGAATTTACTGTCTCGTACCATCTTTTTCAGTCTTGCATCAAGGAGAACCGTGTTTTTATCTTTATTTAAAAAAATTGCTCTTAAGGTCAAATTAAAAGGTTGACCCCTTTGAGATCTTGAGTATGATGCAGATAATTATTTTAAAAATAATTGCCCCTGTGGTGGAATTGGTAGACGCGGCAGACTCAAAATCTGTTGCCTGTAAGGGCTTGGGAGTTCGAGTCTCCCCGGGGGCACCATCCAAAATCTTTTTTAATCAGCCTATTTTCTTGTACCTCACTTTAAGATAAACTTTTAAGAAAAAAGTCGAAAAGACTTAATTCTTGAAAGAAACCAATTCTTATGTATCTAAAAAAATTTTTGATCTTTATTTTTTTGATGTCTCCTGTCTCCTTTGCAACCGATCCTCAATCTTCTTTGATTGAAAGAGAAGAAATGGAGAAAAGACTTAATCAAGTCAGTCGAATTCTGACAAATATTATCAATACAGGAAAATCTATTGACGATATGTTAGACGAAGAAAAAGAATTTTTGCAAGAATATAAGGAAGAACATAATATTGATATTACGCGTCCTATTGAATCTATTGGCTATGCCTATATTATGAGAGATATCAAAGATAATAAATTATTCAAGATGAATGTTAAATCAGAACCTATATACTTTTCAGAAGATGTAGATTTTAAGTCTTTAAACTTACCAGATCTCTATAAAATTAAATTATTTCTTTGCAGCGATGCAAATCATATTTATGAGGGATACATAGCTTTTATTTATGAACGCATTCCCTCAATAATTAAAGAGTCGTCTATAGGTTCAAAAAATAACAATGGCAAAAGAAAATCTATCACGCTTTATCATACTCGAACCAAAAGTATCGCCGTATCTAAAAAATCGGTACAAGATATTGAATTCATTGCACATGATATTGAAAAAATTTCAGACAAACTTGATACAAGTGAGGATGACACAAATGATGGACCAAAAGAAATGAAGAAAAAATTAAAGTTTGGGTCGATCAGTGGAAAGCTTTTTAGAAAAAAACCGAAATAACAATTGTGTAATTTGAAACATGTATAAAAACCACGCAAATTTAAATTAAGAAATTAAATCTTCTTGAGCAAAATATTCAGCCAAGTTTGCTCTGATCTAAATGTACAGGTATCTTTTTTTGTCCAAATTTCAACAATAGCGAATAAAGAATTAAAATGCGGCGCAAGACTCTCCTGAGTTTGATAATAAAATGTACGTCCCTCTTGCTTAAGTTCTCCTTCACCCTGTTTAAAGGACATAAAGAAGATACCTTTTGGCTTTAAAGCCGAATATATTTTGGCAAAAATATCTTTTAAATAATCATTTGGCACATGTAATAAGGAAGCCGCTGCCCACGCACCTTCAAATTCTTGATCAAAATTTATATCGTTGAAAAACATATGTTTTGCAGGCTGTTTAAGGATCTGATTGGCACGATTTACCATTTCCTGCGAGCCGTCAAAAGCCAAAACATCATACCCTTGTTGTTCAAAAAAGTAAGCATCTCGACCGACACCACAACCAATGTCTAATATTTTAGCCTTAGATTTTAGATGTGCCAAAAATAAATTTTGGTTTTGAGACATATCAGCATGAATTGTTCTATCATAAAAAATTTGCGCATTTTTATCATAATAAGCGGTTGATAACACTGTACTGTTCATAAGTTTAATTAAGTTTTGCTAAGTTGAGGTTTATTCTTTTTAAGCGCAATTGATGCAATAAGAAATAGAAGTGAGCCACCGGCAATATAACCACTGTAAGAAAATGCACTGGCTTCTCCATATCGTTCAGACAAAAGACCTGCAAAAAAATCAGCAAAATAAGCTGAAATGGCACAAATAATGTAATAACATCCAAAGCCTGTACCGCGAAGATCAGCGGGCACCGTCTTTACAATTAAAGACAGGAAAATATTTTGTGTGACCCCATATTGGACACCCCAAAAAAAGCATCCGATATAAATCCAAGTTAACGATGTGGCACAAGCCAAGAAATAATCGGCCAATATCAGAAAAATAATACCCATGGCCAAAAACCAATTACGGTTCATTTTGTCGGCCAGAACACCGATTGGGTAAGCAGCCAAACACCATCCTGCATTAATCATTAACATGATGGTTGGCGCATATTTGGCTTGAAGGCCAAAATTTGTATAGGCATGAAGTGTCAAAAAAGTCTCTCCAAATCGAGCCAACATGAAGATACTGGTAAGGATCATCAAAAGCCAAAATTGTCCCCCAAGTTCAAGCAAGTTGGACCAGTGCATATAGGTACGGCGTTTATTTGCTGGCAAAGGTATTTCAGATGATAAAGCTGAATGGCCTGCGTTAACAGGTTCCTGAATGAAAAAAATTAAAATCAAAAAGGCAATAATAGAAGGAATGGCCGCCAATTGAAAAACTTTTTGATAATCGCCGTCCATCCAAATCATGGCACCAATGCCACAAATAGCGCCCACTAAAGAGCCAGCTTGAGCCAACGTTCTTTTCAAACCGTAGGCCGCACCAATACGATCACTGGGGGACACATCTGCCACCATCGTATCACGGGGCGTCGATTGAATGCCATTGCCCAAACGTTCAACCAATCGCGCGCCAAATAAAGGAATAAAACTTAATGTGTAAGAAAAAATAATACGGGAACAGACGATCAGGCTGTATCCAACCAACATGACAGGTTTGCGACGTCTAAGATAATCACTGAACATACCTGAGAAAAGCTTCATAAGATAAGAGCAACCCTCAGCCACCCCTTCAACCACGCCAATCCAAGCCATGGTCACGCCTAAAGATTTCATGTAAATGCCGACATAGCTGTAGACCATAATGTAAGACAAATTGACTAAAAACATCATACATCCCAAAATCCAAACCAAAACAGGAATTCGATTGGATTTGGCGACATCTTGATGCTTCTCTTGAGAAGGATTTTCTATGCTGACATCATTTATTGTTTGAGACATATAAAGTAAAAACCTATTTCAAAGTGTTGTTATCAAAAATCATTTGTACTCTAAACGTGTTCTTATTTTTCAACATTTTGATAAATTCTAGATTTAATTCAATCAAATTTTTACAAAATTATCGTCATTTTATAAAAAAAGCGCCGTGTTTTAAATGACGCTTTTTTATAAAATTAATACTTATCTACTCGTTAATTCATCATCTGTCTTATCTAGCATGATTTTGATGAGGACGTGAGACATTTTTCTGTGATCTGAATGATTTTTTCGCATGTGGCATAAAACCATCTCTTGCATTTGGATTTGCACTTGGTCGGCTACGTCTTTGCCAAGGGCCAGTCTCTGCTTTAGCATGACTTGGTTTAGCATTTGGATTTAACATTAGTTCAATCGCACGCCATTTTCTTTGATCACTTGGCTCAAGTAAACAAAGTGCTGATCCTTCAGCACCGGCCCTGCCTGTCCGTCCAATACGGTGGATATAATCTTCTGGGCATTGGGGTAAATCGTAATTAATCACATGCTCAATATGAGGAATATCTAAACCACGTGCCGCCACATCTGTTGCCACAAGAATCCGGTTCTTACGATCGCGGAAGCCGCGAATCACGCGATCTCGCTTCATTTGAGGAAGATCACCATGAATGGCACTTGCACTGTGGCTTTCTTCTGTCAATTTTTCAGACAGTCTATCTGCTCCGCGTTTTGTTTTCACAAACACAATAATTGACCCCTCACGAGATTCAAGTTGTTTCAAAAGATCTTGATATTTATGACCCGCAGTTGTGTGAACAACTTCTTGCTTAATTTTGGCAGCAACAGCTGTCGTCGATCCAATGGCAATACGCACAGGATCTATCAAATATTTTTGAGATAATTTAACGATCTGTTGTGGCAACGTTGCTGAAAATAGTAAAGTTTGATGAACACTTGGTAGCGCATCAACGATTGAATTAAGTTGCTCTTCAAATCCCATATGCAACATGCGATCGGTTTCATCAAGCACCAAAAAGTTACAGTCATTTAATTTAAGGCTACCGCGTTCCAAATGATCTTTCACACGACCCGGTGTTCCAATGATAATACGTGGGCTGCGACGCAAATCTTGAAATTGAGGACCCATTGGCTCACCACCAATTAAAAGTACGCCTCGAATTTGTTGAGGATTTGGCACCATTTGACGCATCACATTAAAAATTTGCGTGGCCAATTCGCGCGTTGGTGTCAAAATTAAAGCCAAGCCTTTAGGCGTGGTCATTAAATGATTTAAAAGAGGGATGGAAAAAGCAGCTGTTTTTCCAGTACCAGTTGACGCAGATCCCAAAATATCCTTACCTTGTAACGCCACAGGAATGGCTTCTGCTTGAATCGGTGTTGGGATATCATAGTTCATTTTTTTCAATGATTCGAGTAAAGAAGGCTCAAGGCCAAATTCGGCAAAATTTGTCATAATCAATTCCTTTTTAAAGACAAAATTAATAAGAGTTAAGCAGTAGAGAAAACGATCTCCACTTCAGAGATGTCTTCAAAAAAGAAGAGAAACAAAAGCAACAGCAATTAAGTTGAACTGAATCATCTTTAAAAGCAATTAATCTTGAAAACTTTTAAAAATGAGCTTACGGACGCTCTTCACTTCCCCCTATATATAGAAAAAAAAGAAAAATGACAAAGAAAAACTTTTTTAAATAATATTTAGAGACAAAATGATCATTTTGACATTTTTAAAAAACCTATAACAGTCAAAGTTTTGACATCAGACTTGAAAATTGGACAAGAAAAGTATATATAAAGAAAGAGCAAAGGAATAGTGTTTATCTTTTGCATATTTATAGGAACCTATAAAATGCTTACTTTAAGGTTTTACAGGTTCGCTGAAGAAAGAGGTATAAAATGAGTAAAGTAATTGGTATCGATCTTGGAACCACAAACTCTTGTGTTGCCGTCATGGAAGGCTCGAGTGCAAAAGTGATTGAAAATTCTGAAGGCGCAAGAACAACTCCTTCTGTTGTTGCTTTTACCACAAGTGGTGAGCGTCTTATCGGTGAGGCTGCCAAACGCCAGGCCGTAACAAATCCTGAAAATACATTATTTGCAATCAAACGCTTAATTGGACGTCGTTTTGACGACCCAACAACCAAAAAAGACATGGGTTTAGTCCCCTATAAAATTGTTAAATCTGATACAGCGGACGCCTGGGTTCAAGCTCATGACGAAACCTATAGCCCCAGTCAAGTTAGTGCTTTCATTCTTCAAAAAATGAAAGAAACGGCTGAAAATTATTTAGGGGAAAAAGTTTCTCAAGCTGTCATTACGGTCCCTGCTTATTTTAACGATGCTCAACGTCAGGCAACAAAAGATGCTGGCAAGATTGCAGGCCTGGAAGTGCTTCGTATTATTAACGAACCAACAGCGGCTGCCCTTGCCTATGGCCTTGAGAAAAAAGGCACTGGTACGATTGCTGTATACGATTTAGGCGGTGGAACATTTGACGTCTCTATCCTTGAAATTGGCGATGGTGTGTTCGAAGTTAAATCCACCAACGGTGATACATTTTTAGGTGGTGAAGATTTTGATCATCATATCATTGAATATTTAGCGGATACTTTTCAAAAAGAGCAAGGCATTGATTTGCGTAAAGACAAATTGGCTTTACAAAGATTAAAAGATGCGGCTGAAAAAGCAAAAATTGAACTTTCAAACGCTATGCAAACAGAAATTAATTTGCCTTATGTTTCAGCTGATGCCTCAGGCCCCAAACACTTAATTGTTAATTTAACACGCGCCAAACTTGAATCCATTGTTGAGACATTGATCCAACGCACAATCGATCCTTGTAAAGCAGCTATGAAGGATGCGGGTATTACAACAAGCCAAATTGATGAAGTCATTTTGGTTGGTGGTATGACACGTATGCCAAAAATTATTGAAACTGTTAAAAGTTTCTTTGGACGTGAACCTCATCGTGGCGTCAATCCTGATGAAGTAGTTGCCATTGGTGCCGCCATTCAAGGTGGCGTTTTACGCGGCGATGTCAAAGACGTTCTTTTGCTTGATGTGACACCTCTTTCTTTGGGTATTGAAACTTTGGGTGGCGTATTTACACGCTTAATTGACCGCAATACCACAATTCCAACCAAGAAAAGTCAAGTTTTCTCAACAGCTGAAGATAGCCAAACAGCAGTCACCATTCGCGTCTTTCAAGGCGAGCGAGAGCTGGCGGCGGCCAACAAAAGTTTGGGACAATTTGATTTGGTGGGCATTACAGCGGCTCCCCGTGGTATGCCTCAAATTGAAGTGACTTTTGACATTGATGCCAATGGTATTGTCAATGTATCTGCCAAAGATAAAGCAACAGGTAAAGAACAACAAATTCGTATACAAGCATCTGGTGGTCTTTCAGATCAAGAAATTCAGCAAATGATGAAAGATGCTGAACTTCATGCAGATGAAGATAAAAAACGTAAAGAATTAATCGAGGCACGCAATCATGGCGAAAGCTTGGTTCATTCAACAGAAAAAAGTTTGACTGAACACGGTGATAAAATTTCTGCTGATGAGAAAAAAGCCATTGAAGATGCCCTTTCTTCACTTCGCACCAGTTTGGAAGAAGAAGATATCGAAGTGATCAAGACCAAGACACAGACTTTGATGGAATCGTCGATGAAATTGGGTGAAGCTGTGTATAAAAATATGCAAAATGAGTCTCAAGGATCAGAAACTTCTGAAAGTACTACAGATCACTCTCATCATGGCTCAGATGAATCTTCAGAAAAACCTTTAGAAGGTGAAGTCATTGATGCTGATTTTGAAGAAGTTAAGGATGATAAATCTAAAAAGTCTTAAAACAGTTTAGGTTTTAGGAAGGTTTTTTGAAGAGATAGATTTTGAGATATTTTTTAAGAAATCTTCACAGAACCTAGTATGACGACAAGATAATTTGACAGACGATCCAAGGTTTTACTTTGGATCGTTTGTTATTAAGGATATAGAGTTAAAATATGGCAACGACAGTAAAAAGAGATTATTACGAGGTTTTGGCTGTTTCAAAAACAGCATCGTCAGATGATATCAAAAAAGCATATCGCAAACTGGCGATGAAATATCATCCAGATCAAAATGCCAACAACAAACAAGCTGAAGAAAAATTTAAAGAACTTAACGAAGCTCACGAAGTTTTAAAAGATGAGCAGAAACGAGCTGCTTATGATCGCATGGGTCATGCTGCTTTTGATCCTGCAAGTGGTGGATTTGGGAGCGGTGCTAGCCAATCAGGGGGTTTTGATTTTAATTTTGGCGGTGGCAACGGCGGATTTTCTGATATATTTGAGGAAGTTTTTGGCGATTTTATGGGCAACGGGCGACGTGGTGCCGAGGGTAATGCACCGCGGGGTCAACGAGGATCTGACCGAAGGTATGACGTCACGATCTCTTTGGAAGAAGCTTTTCAAGGCCTTCAGAAAAAAATAAAAATCAATGGTCGACTTAAATGCGGCATGTGCGATGGATCTGGTGCTGAAAAAGGGTCAAAACCTGTGACCTGCACAACTTGTAAGGGAAAAGGGGCTGTTCGAGCGCAACAAGGTTTTTTCACCATTGAGCGTGCGTGTACAACCTGTAATGGCCAAGGACAAACGATTCCAAGTCCTTGTAAAAAATGTTCTGGCACAGGGACAGTCTCGGGAGAAAGAACCTTAAATGTCTCACTTCCAGCAGGTATCGAGAATGGCTCTCGCATTCGATTAACCGGTGAAGGGGATCCTGGATATCAAGGCGCAAGTGCCGGCGATTTGTATGTATTTGTCACAATTGACCCCCACGGATTTTTTGAACGTGACGGCTCTATGCTCTATTGTCGCGCACCTATTCCTATGACGACTGCGGCTTTAGGCGGTAGTTTAGAAGTTCCAACCATTGATGGTGGCCATGCCCGCGTTTCAATTCCTGAAGGTACGCAATCGGGTAAACAATTTCGTTTAAAAAGCAAAGGCATGTCTGTCTTAAGGCGCAGCACACGCGGCGATATGATTATTGCAATTCAAGTCGAAACGCCCGTTAATTTAACCAAAAAACAACGGGATATTTTAGAACAATTTCACAAAGATGTGGATGTCCAAGGACATAGCCCTGAATCAGATAAATTTATTGCTAAAGTAAAACGTTTTTTAGAAGGTTTCACAAGCTGACTAATGGATGGGTTAAAAAAATGAAGTAACATCGTCTCTATAAAGAAATCTAAAAAATAATTGAAAAATACTTTTTAAAATTTTCTTTATAGAGTTTAAATATTGATATTTGTATATAAATTTGTTGGATAAGACTTGACGATTGCCGTAAGTTTTGGCACGGTTTTAACGTACAAATAAAATAATAAAAATAAGGGGGTTCTGGTGACACGTTCTGAACTTGTACAAAAATTAATACAAACTAATCCTGAACTTAAAATGGCACAAGCCGAGAAGAGTTTGGATATTATTTTGGATGAAATTATTTCAGCCTTAGCTAAAGGAAATCGCGTTGAACTACGCGGCTTCGGTGTTTTCAGCACAAGAGAGCGGGACCCACGTATCGGACGAAATCCGCGTACAGGGCAACCTGTTAATGTTAAATCTAAAAATGTTCCCTTTTTCAAAGCAGGAAAAGAGTTACAAGAACGCTTAAATAGTTAACTTAAATGTTTACTTAATTGAAAAAAGAAAGAAAAACTTATTTTTTCTTTTTTCAATTTTTTTACTTGAGAAAGTTTCTATTTAGTCATATTTTCAATACTTTAAATAAAAATACAGCTTATGAATTATTAAATATCAAATTAATTGATTGGAACGCACGCCTTGAGAAAGTTTATTTATTTGGGTTTGCTTGCAAGTATGATAAATCCTTTGCAAACTCAAGCCTCTGACCCCCTACAACCCATATCAAAACAGCAACTTCAACTTTCTTTTGCCCCTGTTGTTAAAAAAGTCAGTCCTTCTGTGGTGAATATTTACGCCTCTCGTTTGGTGAATCCACAAACAATTTCTCCTTTTCTTGATGATCCTTTTTTCAAACACTTTTTTGGTGACGGAGCGCCTTCAAGCGCGCCTCATGCGCGCGTTCAAAGCTCACTAGGCTCTGGTGTTTTAGTGCGTGCCGACGGCGTGGTCATCACCAATGACCATGTCATTAAACAAGCCAAACAGATTAAAGTGGTTTTATCAGATGGTCGTGAATTTGAAGCTGAAGTTATTGTCCGTGATGTACGAACAGATTTAGCGGCTCTCAAACTTAAGACTGAAGACAAAAACTTGCCTTTTTTGGAATTGCGAGATGCTGATGAGTTACAGGTTGGGGACATTGTCTTGGCTGTTGGCAATCCTTTTGGTTTTGGACAGACAGTGACCATGGGCATTATCTCAGGCCTTGCACGTACAGAGGTCGGCATTAAAGATTTTCGCTCTCTGATTCAAACAGATGCAGCGGTCAATCCAGGAAATTCAGGGGGTCCTCTTATCACTTTAGATGGGCGCGTGGTTGGTATCAACACAGCCATTTTTTCTAACACAGGGGCATCAATTGGTATAAGTTTTGCAATCCCTTCTAATTTGGTGGTTCCTGTCTTGGTAGGCGTCGATCATGGCGGTAAAATCATTCGTCCTTGGGTCGGAATTTCTATGCAAAATGTAACTTATGATATCGCTCAAGCTGTGGGATTAGACCACCCTCATGCCATTATTGTCACAAAAATTTATAAAAATACCCCAGCTGAGCGGGCAGGTCTTAGAGAAGGCGATATTATTTTAAAAATCGATGGTCATCCCATCGTGAACGAATCAGCTTATCGGTTTCGTGTGGCCACAGCGAAATCTGAAAAAGCAACCCAGTTTACCTTATGGCGCAATAAATCTGAACAAACCATTTCAATTGCTTTAGAAGTGCCACCTGATACGCCTAACAATAAACCTATAGAAATTTCTGGCCGTAATCCTTTATCAGGTGCCTTGATCATGACGCTTTCGCCTGCAGTTGCCAGTGATTTGGGTATCAGTTATGAAGAAACAGGTGGCGTGGTTGTCATCCAAGTTCAACCCGATACATTTTCCTCTCAATCTGGTCTTTTACCAGGCGATATTATTCTGGGAATCAACAACCAATTGGTTGAAAATGTCGATCAGCTTTTAAAAAATTTAACCCGCAGCCGAAAAGGATGGGAAATTAAATTCAAACGTGGCAATAAAATATTTATTCAAAGTTGGTAATATATTTTTGATACTTTTAATTAATTTAAGTTCGCAAGAAAGATAGAATTTTATGACAAAAGTATCGGCAATAATTTATGTCACCTTTCCAAATCATGAAATTGCAATGGATATATGTGGGTCTCTTTTGGAAGACAATCTGATTGCTTGTGCCAATATTTTTTCGCCTCACACCAGTCTTTACAAATGGGATGGAAACATAAATCAAGAATTAGAAATTGCCGCTATATTAAAAACGCGATTTGACCTTTATGATCAAGTTCAGCAAAAAATTTTATCTTTTCATCCCTATAAATGTCCTTGTATTGTTATGACATCTTTGGAAAACGGCAATCCAGAATTTTTAAAATGGATTGATGAACAGACTATAGATAACAAAAATATCTTGAAATAAGAATTTTTAATTTTATTAGACTTCTGGAAAAATAATGTATTTAGACTTGATTTTCAGAAAAATTAAATATAAATTTTTAAAAAATTATTAGGTATAATTCTCAAGATAATTAACAAGTATTCTTTCAACATTTATTTTTTATTTAAAAAAATTTTTTGCAAAAATAGTATTATTAACGCTTTTTTATTTACCTTTATCAATTCGTTATTTTATTTATCATTATATAGCTATAAAAACGACATTTCATATCCGTTTTATAATGTTTTCATAATTTCTATAATTATACTTCTATTTTTTTTAGCAATGTTTTTTTTGTTTAAAAAAAAAGAAAATATATTTCAAATAAAAGAAAAATTACAAATTACTCCTTTATTTATGAAGCAAATAACTTTTTTTATTTTTATTTATTAAGTTCATCAATTTATAGAATATTAATTCAATTTTTTGTAGAATATTAATTCAATTTTTTGTAGAGCATAAGCATAGTTTATCAAAAGTAATATTTTATGGTATTATGTTTGATATTAATGCAATTCATCCTTTGTATATTTTCTTTTTAACACTACCACTTATTCAAATTTTCTCTTTATTAATTTTAAATAAGAAATTATATCTAAACCTTTTAAAATGCTTTAATTTTTTCTTTTTCGTATTAAATATTATATTAATTATTATACAAGGTTATTTATGGGGATGGTTTTTAATATTAAATCGATTTATTGATCTTGAAATACTTTATATATTTGATATGAATCAAATTAAATATAATTACTATTTTCTATTAATGATTATATTTATGCTTATCTTTTATATTTATTTTTATTTGCAGAAAATGAAAATAAGTTTACCCAGAAGAATATGGATATATCCTTCTTGTTTTGCATTTCTTATCTCACCTATTATCGTAAAATATATATTTTCTACGACAAATCGAATAGAGAAAAGACTTAAGTATATTTCATATATAGACCAATCAACTCAAAATTATAATGCCAACTTTTCTGAAAAAATACAATCTCAAGTTTTACTTTATAATCCCATTTCGTTTATTAGAGATAATAGTTTTAATGAAATTAAACGTCTTAAATCTTTTGATGTTAGAAAAACAATTTTTCCCTTTTTTCAACGACCCAATGTTGAAAGTAGTAAGACTGAAGAATTGAAAATTGCTGAATCATTATGTAATGAAAAAGAAACAATCATTAATCAGGATCACCCTGCATTTCGTAAGATTAAAAAAAATAAATCGTCTTATCCTTATAATATTGTACTAATTGTATTAGAATCTTACGAACCTAATGAAAGTGATTCTTTTGAAAATAAAATAGAAAAGCCTCTAAAATTTTTTGATGAACTTAAAAAAGATAGTTTTTGTTTAAATCAATGTTTTGCTAACGCTCAAGCTTCTTATGAAGGAGAGACTGCTCTTAGCAGCGCATTGCCTGTATGGGGAACAGTAAATTCAAAAGAAAATGGTCTTTACGTTGTTACACAAAGAAAAAATTGGCTTTCGATTCTTAAAGAGCATAATTATAAGACCTATTTTTTGACATCATGGGATTGCGAATTTAAATTACCACCTGATAGCAATTTAATTTATTTAAAAAAATTATTCAAAATTGATGACACAATTACAACAAGTAAAATAGACTGCTATACATTTCCTTTTATTACAGCTGGAATTGAACAAGTATCTAATTTATTTGATGAAAATCTGAGTTTTCATCGGGATATGCTTGATAATAAGATTCA
>JBPBPI010000211.1:0-6824 GCA_050954885.1 Janthinobacterium lividum
AAGACTCAGAAAGGACAGAGCCACCCCTTTAAACTTCTTACACAACCTAGATCATAATCTTGCCATTATGTAAAAACATAAACTCATTCAGCTATAGGCAAAGAACTTTTAGAAAGCATTCAAGCCTTAAAAAAAGGTGAAGGACGAAAATATCACGTCGATCTTCCTTCTGATATTGCTTCTATACGTCAAGATTTACATTTATCTCAATCTGCTTTTGCATCCCTTATGGGCATTAGCAGAAGAACTCTTGAAGATTGGGAACAAGGAAGAAGACATCCTAGTGGTCCTGCTTGTTCTCTCTTAAGAATTGCTCAAAAGCATCCTGATGTATTTAAAGAGCTTTAATATATTTGAATAAAATATTAGGTTCTGTGAAGATTTCTTAAAAATCTTCTAGATTCCTCGAAATTCAATTTATTTCTCCAAACCATAAAATTTGTTGGCTCGTTGTTCAAAAGAATGAATCATTTGGGACAATGCTTTTTCAAAAATAGCTTCGATGGCAAATTGCAATAAGCCACGTCCAAAAGAAAAATCAATAAAAAAATCAACTTTACAGTGCTGCGTCGGTATATCTTCAAAATTCCAGGTATTTTTTAGATATTTCAACCGACCTTCAAGATAATCAACTTTTATCTCTAGAGGGTTTGTAAAATTGACGCGGGATCTAAATGTTTGAGACATTCCTTTGTAACCAATACCCAAATCGGCAATCAAAAAACCACTGTCTCGAGAAATAATTCGACAGCTTTGGCACCAAGGTAAAAATTCAGGATAACGCTCAACATCAATCACAAGATCAAACATTTGTTGAGATGTATAAGGAAGAACACGAGATTCGCGATGTTTAGGCATGACGTAACTTTTCAATACGGGCTTGTTTCATGTCTTGAAAGTCACGATCCGCATGATAAGATGACCTTGTGAGCGGTGTTGAAGACACCATTAAAAACCCCTTTCCACGGGCCATTTGTTCATATTCTTTAAATTCATCAGGGGTGACAAACCGCAAAACAGGATGATGAGAGAGGGTAGGTTGCAGATACTGACCGATGGTGATGAAATCAACACTCGCAGCCCGCAGATCGTCCATGACCTGGTAAACTTCAGCTTTATCTTCGCCCAATCCCACCATTAACCCTGATTTGGTAAAAAGGCTTGGATCAGTGTCTTTGACCTTTTGTAGTAAGCTCAAAGAATTGAAATAACGGGCACCAGGCCTGACGGATGCATAAAGCCGTGGCACTGTTTCAATATTGTGATTGAAAACATCTGGCTTAGCATCTGTGACATAGCGCCATGCATCACCCTTACGCAGAAAATCAGGCGTCAAAACTTCGATCGTCGTACCAGGTGATGCCAGACGAATAGCTTGGATAGTTCTTGCAAAATGTTGCGCGCCACCATCATCAAGATCATCGCGGTCCACAGATGTCACCACCACATGTTGAAGACCCAGCTGAGAAAGAGCTGAAGCCACACGTTCTGGCTCGTGGGGATCAAGCTGATCAGGGCGGCCGGTTTCGATATTACAAAACCGACAAGCGCGTGTACACACACTGCCCAAAATCATAATGGTTGCATGTTTTTTAGCCCAACATTCTCCAATATTGGGACAAGCCGCCTCTTCACACACCGTGTTTAATTTATGCGCGCGAATGAGATCACGCGTTTTTTGATAGTCAGAAGATACAGGGGCTTTAACCCGTATCCAATCTGGCTTTTTTAAATGAACCGTCTCAACCATAGATTCCATCAAATATGACTTTCTCTTCTAAATACGATCAAAGGTGAATGCCTTGTCCCAGGGCGTCCAAGCAAGACTCATGCATAATTTCAGAAAGGGTAGGATGCGGAAAAATAGTATGAATAAATTCAGCCTCGGTTGCCTCAACTGCTTTTCCAATAGCATATCCTTGAATGAGTTCCGTGACCTCTGCACCAATCATATGAGCGCCCAATAATTCGCCTGTCTTGGTATCAAAGATTGTCTTAATCATGCCCTCTGTCTCTCCCATGGCAATCGCTTTGCCATTGGCCATAAAAGGAAAGCGACCGACTTTGATATCTTTATGCATCTCACGTGCTTTTTTCTCAGTCAGTCCAATGCTGGCAATTTGAGGTGAGCTATAGGTACATCCTGGGATATTTTCTCTCTTCAAAGGATGTAAGTTTTTAAGACCCGCAATGCGCTCGACCGCAATGATGCCTTCATGACTGGCTTTGTGGGCAAGCCACGGTGCACCAGCCACATCGCCGATGGCATAAAGCCCGGGTTCCGCGGTTTCTGCCCATTCATTGACCACAATATGATCTCGATCGACCTTGGCACGGGTTGTCTCAAGACCTAGATTTTCTGTGTTGCCCACAATGCCAATGGCCACGATTACTTTTTCAACGTCAATTTTTTCTTCACCTTGAGGCGTTTTGAGTGTGGCACTAAAGCCGCGACCAGAAGACGCTGCTGTTAAAGATTGTAACGACGTCGAGGTCTTGATCACAATGCCTCTTTTTTCAAAAGATTTTTGAGCAAGGGTTGAAATTTCTTCGTCTTCAACCGGTAAAATGCGATCCAAAATTTCAATTACGGTGACCTTTGATTTTAAGGCACGATAGAAGCTGGCAAATTCAATACCAATGGCGCCAGATCCAATCACCAAGATTGATTCAGGACAAGTCTCTGGGACCATAGCTTCGCGGTAGCTCCAAAGATCAGAACTTTGAATTGCAGGATTTGGCAGAGGTTTGGCGCGCGCACCTGTGGCCAAAATGACATGAGGAGACGTGAGTGTGTTCGAACCTGCTTGTAATTTGAAATCATTGCCAGATTTTCCCATCAGTTTTCCTCTTTCTGCAAAAACAGTGACCTTATTTTTTTTCAATAAGTGTTGCACACCTTTGGCCAATTGAGTTGCTACAGACCGCGAGCGCGCCACAATTTTGGTCATATCAAAAGAAGCACCCTCAATACGCAAACCAAAGTCTTCGGCATGTTGCATTAGTGCATATATTTCACCGGACCTTAAAAGCGTTTTGGTAGGGATACAGCCCCAATTTAAACAGATACCGCCTAAATGGGTTTCTTCAATCAAAGCCGTTTTAAGACCCAATTGTGCACTGCGAATGGCAGCAACATAGCCCCCAGGTCCACCACCTACCACAATTAGATCAAATTTAGTCTCTTGCATTCATATATCCTTACTTGATGAAAATTTCTTCAATTGACGAGAGAAAATACTATCTTCTCTGAAAGGCAAAGTTTAAAGTATTATTCGTTTTATAGCATTCCTTTTAAGGACTTTAAAGTATGGCAAAAAGATCTTTTACATTATTGGTGGTCGATGATGATCGCCGGTTGCGCGAATTGCTTGAAAAATATTTGATGGAGCAAGGATTTTGGGTGATCACAGCCTCAAGTGCGCAAGAAGCCCGTGAGATGTTAGAGCAAGAAACAATTGACTTGATTGTCCTGGATTGGATGATGCCTGAAGAAACAGGGATTGAATTTTTAGAAACATGGCGTGGCAACGGATCTCATGATCAACATGATATTCCTGTCTTGATGCTCACCGCTTTGGGGGATGTCAAAAATCGTGTTCAAGGACTGGAAGCCGGCGCCGATGATTATCTATCAAAGCCATTTGAGCCAAGAGAGCTGGTCCTGAGAATTCAAAAACTTCTCAAACGAGCTTATAAAGATGGCCCACCGATGGCTTCAAAGTAACATATTTTCGTTCCAAGGTTGTTTTATGAATTTTTATTTACATCCTTTTTTATTGATTAAAAAAATTCTGCCTAAAGGACTTTTTGGTAGATCCTTAATTATTTTATTGGTGCCTGTTTTTCTGATTCAATTGATCACAACTTATATTTTTATCGATCGTCATCTATCCAAAGTGACACAGTTATTGGCATCAAATATTGCGGGTAAAGTTTCTAATGCTGTTGAGCGTATTTTATTAGAAGAAAATTTAGAAAGTCAATTGCCCAAAGTTCAAGGATACATTTGGCGTCAATATGCTTTAAATATGCATTATTATAAATCTGGCACACCTAAATATTTAATTCCTCAGCCTCAAAAAGATCCCAATTTTTTTCAAAATACGTCCAATGAAGAATATATTTTGCACAAAGAACTGGCTTTTTATTTAGATTATCCTTTTGTTTTGTGGGCTGATGATCATCAAGAAGATTTTTTTGTGTTGATTCGAACACCCAAAGGTCAATTTATTTTCCAAGATAAGTTGAAACATTTATATCCACGAACTACCAATATTTTCATATGGTGGGCAGTGATTACACCGATCTTACTGATTTTGGTGGCGGTAATTTTTCTTAAAAATCAAATTAAACCGTTACGTTTGCTGGTTGAAGCCGTGGACGATTTTGGTCGTGGACGAGAAATATTATACTTTAAGCCAAGTGGTGCTTTTGAAATCCGTAAAGTTGCTCAAGCTTTTAATACTATGGCTGAGCGTATCACACGACAATTCACCCAAAGGACAGAAATGCTGGCTGGTATTTCCCATGATCTCAGGACCCCTTTGACACGTATGGAGTTACAATTGGCGATGATGCCATCGCAGCCAGAAATTGAAGATTTACATGAAGATGTGCGAGAAATGAGACGAATGGTTGAAGAATTTTTGGCATTCACCAGAGGAGAAGGGGGAGAGGAGGCAGAAATATGTAATTTATCTTTATTGATCGAACAAATTTCTAAAAAATATGATCCGTTACGTCTCAAGATCAATCTGCCTGATACATTAGTTGAGCTTAAAATCCGACAAAATGCTTTTAAGAGATGTTTGATTAATTTAATCAACAATGCCATGCGTTATGCCCATAAGCTTGATATATCCCTGAGTCAAGAAGATCATTTGTGTACAATTGTTTTAGATGATGATGGACCCGGTATTCCCTATTCAAGTCGCGACGCTGTTTTCAAACCTTTTTTCCGACTTGAGACATCCCGCAATTCAGAAACAGGGGGTGTAGGCTTGGGTCTTGCGATCGCACAAGATATTGTACATAGCCATGGCGGTACAATTAACCTTGACGAATCTCCCTTGGGTGGGTTACGCGTGATGATTGAGTTGCCCATCTAAAGTTAAAATATTTATGAATTATCGACACATTTATCATGCAGGCTGTTACGCTGATGTTTTCAAACATATTATTTTAATCGAAATTCTTTTAAAATTACGTCTTAAAGAAAAACCTTTTTGTGTAATTGATACCCATGCAGGAATTGGCCTATATGATCTTGACAGTATCCAAGCCCAAAAAACAGGTGAGTTTGAAAAAGGTATTTCAAAGTTTTTGATAAAAGGAAGATCTGATCCTGATTTTATAGAATACGTTCGCGTCATTGATTCTTTAAATCAAAATTGTCGTGAGAAGGGCGCGCCAGCCTTAAAAAAATATCCTGGCTCTCCTGCATTTGCGAGGTTTTGTTTGCGTCCTCAAGATCGTCTCAGGGTTTGCGAATGGCATCCAGAAGATGTCAAAATCTTACAAGAACATTTCGAAAAAGATTCTCAAGTCAAAGTCTTTCATCAAGATGCCTATCAGTTTCTTAAAGCCGTTTTGCCACCTCTTGAAAAAAGAGGACTTGTGTTAATCGACCCGCCCTTTGAAAAAACCAATGAGTTTGAAAATTTAATTGGTGGATTGACGCAAGCTTTTAAACGATTTGCCCATGGTATTTACGCGCTTTGGTATCCCATTAAGGAAATTGATGCCATCGATCAATTTCATTTTGATTTAAAAAAAGCAGGTTTTGGAAACTTTTTGTGTATTGAGATGGCGTTGGATATTTTACCACCTGAAGAAAGCCTTCGTGGTTGTGGCATGATTATCTTTAACCCGCCCTGGCAATTGGACGAAAGAATGAAAATCATCTTACCAAAACTCATGGATTATCTCGAATTTAAAGGAAGCTCGCGCATTGAAAACATTAATTAAATTTTCAATTTTTTTAATGATAAAAAAGCTTGCACATGTTTGGGATCATTCCATATAACAGTAATTATAAGGTCAATTAATCCGCTCTAATAATAAGTATTTAATATTTATTTTTAAAAACAAGATTAATTGATTTTAAATAGGAATGATTAATCATTCCTGATTCCTTCTACATAATCAAAAAAGTCTATTTATACGTTTAAATATCTAACTATATTTATGGGGAGAGTATTTATGTGGAAATGGTTAAAGAAACCGGCCAAGGCTTCTCCTAATGATCAAAAATCCAGTTCTATGGGATCTATTATTGCCATGAACCAGGTGGGTCAACCGGTTTGGACACCCAGACGATACGAATCATTGGCTGAAGAAGGATACCAAAAAAATGTTGTGGTTTATCGTGCGGTCAATTTAATTGCGCGGGGAGCCGCCAGTGTGCCTTGGCGACTTTATCGGGGAGATGAGGAGCTATTGCAGCATCCGCTGCTGGATCTGCTTCAGTATCCCAATACTTGTCAGGCGGGATCATCACTTATTGAATCTGTTTTGGCTTACTTGTTATTGGCTGGAAACAGTTATCTTGAAATTGCTCGAAACTTTGACGGAAAACCTGCTGAATTGCATGTGCTAAGACCTGATCGTATTAAAGTTGTGCCCGGTGCCAATGGCCTGCCGCAGGCTTATGAATACACGGTGGGCAACCGTCGCAGGTTGCTAAAAGGAGATACCTTAAGCCGTGAAGGTGACGTTTTACATTTATAGCTGATTGACGTAATGATTTGTCTTTGATATTTTGAGTGAATGAGTTACGGATATAGCATAGATTTAAGGGAACGTGTTCTGTTTTATATTGA
>JBPBPI010000212.1:0-2932 GCA_050954885.1 Janthinobacterium lividum
TGCTATGGGCCGGCTGGCCGTACGAGTCAGCTGAGTTCGTGGTGTTCTCAATCACGTTGGCAGATGTGACGCCAAGCACGTCGTCGACCAGGTTGGCCCCAATGGCTGGCACTGTCCCAGCACCTAGTCCGAAGACGCCGAGTGTGTACCTGGTCCTGAGCTGGGCATCGGTCTCCTCGTCCTGACCGGTCAGACCCTGCTGAAGGTTCGACACACTGGCCCAACCACTGTACGTCGTTTCGATCGTGTTCAGCTCACCGATATCAACGAAGTTAGCACCTACGTCTTCGCAGATAAACTCACCGACTGAGCCGATGGTCGTGATGGCCATGTTGGTCGAAACGCTGATCGAGAACTGGGTGCGACCAATGCCGACCACCTGAATGACCGACGTGTTCGGTTGCGTGATCGTCAGCCCGCTGTTCTGAAGCGAGGTCGTCAGTTGTTGAGCTATCGTCACAGCTGTAGCATTGGCCTGACTTATTACCTGATACTGAACGTTGTTCAACGTCACAGTGTAGGTGGCCGACGATGCTACCGTGGTAATGGCCAACGCCGCTACAAGGGCTGCATTGGCGGTGATCGTCGTAGCCGCCTCGAGGTCGAAGTTCAGCCCAGTGCTGGACTGCGTGGCCACTGAGCCGGTGGGGACTGTGGTGCCTTCGGTGCCGTACAACACGGCGTAGACCACGCTGAACGTATCCTGCAGTCGGTTGACGCCGGAGAACGACACAGCGTTGTCAAGGCTGACACCTGAGGCCGTGACTGGATACGCCGAGTTCCACACGGCCTCAGCCACCTCCCACAGAATGGCGTACTGCTCGGCCATGATGCTGATCGTCTGGCCGGAGACGGTGTTGGCGCCAAGGTCGATCTCGAAATTGGGATCGCCGGTCACCACCGCCATGTTGGCGTTGATCGCGGTCGAGATGTCGGTGATCAGGTCTGGCAGGCGTTTGCGTACGAAACCTGTGGACAGTACCCCGAAGGTAGGCGTGGTGGTACCCGACATTCTAGGCTCCCGTTGACAGAGGCACCAGGCCGTCGACGATGCCCAGGCTGGTGACGACAGAGTATGAAACTGTAAGTTGGCGCTTCGACGATATATTGAGTGTCAGGGTCTTGACCTGAGTTACGCTTGGCACTGAGAAGATGGCAGCTCTAAGGATCGACGAGACCTTGGTGCCCACAGCATTCTTGACTAGCACGTCTGTGAAGTATGGGATGCCGATTGACGTATCTAAGAACCACTCACCGTAGAAGATCGTCAACGTGATCCAGATCTGCTGTCTCACCTTCTGAGCGTCGTTGACGATTGTGAGGCCATACTTGCCATTCGTGCCCTTGATCACAGCCAGGTCGTTGGTGTCAGGGAATAGTGCGAAGTCGTATGCCTCACTCATGTATTGGACTCCGGAGGTCCAGAGAACGAGCCAGACTGGGCCTGGGTGTTGATGTGCACATGCTCAGCCACGGTCACATTCTTACTGGTGATATCATCGTTCGGAGCCGACACAGGGCCTTGGAAGACGTGCTGCGCAGCATGATAAGTCATCACCCCACTCGGTGACATGGTGATCGTGCAGCCACCGAACGACCAGACGGCGTTGGTAGCGTCTGCCGCTGCTGTGTTTCCGAGGTGGTCGAGTCCCGGGCACGCCACAGCGTCAGACAGGTCATACTGACGAGGATCGTCAGGGATGCCGTTCCCGGCGTCATGCCACCCATCCAGAGACCGCTGTGAGAAGTGGAGATTGACGCCATCGCCTGCCATAAGTGGCCAGGTGAAGGCCACGCTCCTAGAGCCTGGGAACTGAACCGGCACCGAGACCAGGGATGGGGGTGTGAGCACCCGGCCGTCGGCGATCTGCTTCGACATCGACGGTTTGACCACGGCCCGACGGGTGGTGGCGTTGTATGAGACGATCACGCCCGGCATGGAGGTGTTGATGTCAGACATGATCTGCCGGACAGCGCTCTCAAACTGGTCGTGATCTTGGTCGCTGCTCATATCGATCCTCTCGCCTTAGCCGCCTTCTTAGCTGCCCTAGCTGCCCGCTTGGCAGCAGCCGCCGCACGGTGGGCCACCTTCTGATCATACTGCGCCACGGCTACGGCGTAGTCGTTCGGTTTGAGCAGGTCGAATTCAGACTCCCAGTTGCCGCCGTAGCTGTCACCACGGTGGATTACCTTCTGGATCCTGAACTGGCCCTGAACATCGAGTGAGTCAAGAACGATGCTATCGCCAGGACCTGGGCTGGGAAGTAGCAGTGACCGAACCCGCCAACCATTGAACTGCAGACGCTGACCGATGAGGACCTTGTTGGCCAGGAGCTTCTGATCGTTAGTCGAGCCGACGATGGTAGCAGACTCGCGGGAGCCTTCTCGCAGACGCTCTGGTGACAGGATCATTCCGGTCGTAGACTTCAGTACGAAGCCTTTGCGCTGCGTGACGCCGCCTCTGTTGATGATCTGCAGGAACCCGTTCTGGATTGACCATTCCAGGCCGGTGGCGGAGCAGATCTTCGTCAACGCTATCCGACCAGGCCCGTAGAACGAGAAGCCATGAGCCCAGGTCCTGGACAAGATGCCCTTGTCCATGTAGAGGCTCAAGCCCATCTGGCTGGCAATCTGGGTCAGCGCGTTGGTAGAGAGGCCATTGACTGGGATCTGGATGGAGACCATTCCGTCTCTGGCCTCGACGTGGCCATCCGATAGTTGGATCTCGGTGGCAAAGCTAGGACCCTCGCGCCTGGTATATGCGAACACGATGTTGCCGCTGTGCATCAGGACCGGACCGGCATCCTGAGCGTAGCCAGCGTAGAACTCACATTTGGAGTCTGGCTTTTCGAACAGGGCTCTGGTGGCTGGCGCCAGATTGTACACGGTGATCTTCGAGTTGTTTGGAGACCTGGTCGCAGTCTTGGTGATG
>JBPBPI010000213.1:0-2841 GCA_050954885.1 Janthinobacterium lividum
ACAAGTTTGCATGAATGATCTCAGGACTATGGTCATTAGAGTTGGGGCTTGAGCGTCCTTTGGGCCTCCCTTCTCGATCTTCGCCTCTCCACCAAACCACCCAAAGCCAGCAAAGAGAGACAACAAAGGAAATCCAAGACACTGTCTCTTCAATTAAACTTCAACCAACGACTCCTCTTGTTCCTAAATCAGTCGACAAAAACAATGGATCTCCTCTCGCTCTCTCGGGGATGTTGTTCTATGATTTGATGTGACCCCGGACTTGACACTGAACCATGGATTAAGGAGAATGATCGATAAGTCGATCTATTGATGCCCAATCGGTGATAAGACACCGAACGATGATCGCCAGCTCATCTCAATCAATTTTCCGAAGGTACAAATGCAAAGTACCTTTGTACCTATACATACAAAATTGACTCACGGCTTTCTACCCAAAGGTACCATAGTCGGCGAATATCAGTGAGGATATCATTCCCGGTAACAATGTGAACATCGCAATGCCAATTCCTTGAACTGGCTTTCGTCCGGTCCATTCAGGGTCTTCCACGCTTTGTCTGACTTGGGCTGTGGTATGTACCTTAGGTACAGTATATGGGAAGACAGAGTGTGTGGGTTGCACCCAACAGATCACTTTAGAATCCGGCCCTGAGTAAGGTGATGCCGTATGCGGCAGGTCAATGTTCGATATTCGTACATCTCTTGCTGCCTCGTGAGTTGTGAATGGTCTGGATGGAGCGGAAGGGAAAGAATTCTTGTTCTTGTGGTTCCGTGGTGTCTTTCCACTCGTTTCTAGGATGCTGAACCATCCTATCGTATCGTTTCAATCCAGGCCGTTGGGCAGGGATCCTACTTCGTAGCGAGTCTTCACTGTGGCTTGGACGGTCGCTTATCAGTTTGCCTCGCCAGCCAACGGTCTGCTTCTTGATTTACTCCTGGTAACAAGTCCCTTGAATCAAAAAACTAACTCCTGGCCCGTCTCTCCGGGTGGTGGCCGATAATCAAGTCTCTTTGCCCTTTCCATTGTTTCCTCGTCGTAATAATTCGTGGTTGTACAGCAAAAGCGGCTTTGTGGCCTATGCTCGTCTCCATCAGCCCCATTCGAGACGCCGGTCCTTTAGGTCTAGGTAAGTGGCACGCCAGCGCACCACGCCGAATCAGAAACTCCAGGCCCGCAATGCCGCCAGTCATAGGTGGAACTCAAAGGAGTCCGTGAATTGTAGCCAAATCCACCACCACCACAAACCACCATCACCACTAACTCCCAATACTCTACCCGACCTGACGACTCCCTTCAATTCGACCGCCCCGGACACATCAGCCACTTGAACACAATCCCCATACTCACCACCACCACGACAATCTTCCTCTCTATCTTCGTCCTCTTCTCTTCTCGTCTTTGTTGTACTTGTACCACTTCTTCAACTCCCCACCATCCTCCGCAAACTTTTGGATTCGCGCGGCGTGTTCGTCCCACGTAACAACCTGCAGTCCATTTCGGTAAGCTTCATGCGCCTCTTCCTGCGTCTGCTTCACTTGTGAGCTCGCCAACACACCCTACCCGCGGCAGACTGGTGTTTCAAACGTGGTACCGCGACTAACGCTTCTCATCTGCAGGCTCGCCTCTTCTTGCTTTGCAGATTCCACTTGCAGGTCAATTTCCCCAACCTGAGGGTGACACACGACTTTGAACTTGGGAACAACAACAACTTTCGCTCAATTTGGCTCAACGACCTTCGACTCTTTAGACGTGCTCTTTACCTTTTCCAGCTGTTGTCGCAAGCCGTACTCGACCAAAGATCCCAGACCCATCGATCCGAACAAAGAACACTAGTCGCCGCATTTCGTTGAATCTCATTTCGCCTCACACCAGAATATCATAGACTGCAGAAAGCAGACGCGCTCTTCGATTATTTCGTCACCTTTCTCGATCGAAGGAAATTGTGACCCCAATGCCCGGAGGAATGACATATTTCACGGCAAGATGGACGACAACAGTGCCATAGGTCGGCAGCGGCGGCCTTCGCAACAGTCTCCGGACGTCACAAATCCATCATTGCAGTCGCTAGCAACCAGAATGGGTTCGCAATCGCCAAGTGCTCCCGAAGACTTGACCGTTTTGCCTGCCTCTCGATTTTCCGGCTTCAAGCAGCGTCCAACAGCCGGATCCTTTGACGACCCTTTCGCTCGAACATCCAACAATTCCACGGCGAGAAGTTCGAGAAGTCCGAGCCCTGTGAGAGGAGGTATAACCCCTCCAGGGTATCAGCGGAGGACGAATTTGTCCAGTGGTCGGTCTTATGGAAATCTCAAGGTCCCGTCTTCGAGTACACCGCCAGTCCCGAGCATACCGAGAGCAAGGGTCTCCTCTGTCAAGGATAGAGTGGCATTGTTTGAGTCTAGACCCGCGCAAGAACCAAATATCCCCAGCAAATCTGTCTCTCGCACCATTCATAGACCAAGAACACCCACTCGGGGCTTTCAGGACTCTCATGGGTCGAAGACTTCTGCGACTAGTAAGGTGCTTCAGCCACAGGTAGGCTCGGGAACACAAAAGCCCATCGAACAGCGTCGTTCGCCTCGGAAACTCGTGAAAGAGAATCGTTCTGTTGGGGCAGTAGCTGCTAAACCTAGCTCGACATTGCAACCTGCTGCTGGTGTCGGCCTCAATAACCGAGCTTCGAAGTCGATGCACAATTTGGTTCGAGATGGCCCAAAATCCGAGCAGCAAACACCGTTGTTTGGCGAGATCTTTTCGGTTCATACTGGTCCAGGGTTTGGTATACCAGGAGCTCGTCCACGGAGAGGCTCAGACGGAAGTCCCATGCATTCGCCAAATCC
>JBPBPI010000214.1:0-8276 GCA_050954885.1 Janthinobacterium lividum
GACAAATACTCAACAACACGAGACCGTAAATCTGTACTATATCCGTAACTCATCCCTATTTATAACATTGAGTAATTATATATGCAATCAGCTATAGCGGTTGAAAGTATTCGTTCCACCAAACGCACGCCTGTGACTTCCCAATGGCGGTATTATCTGTCAAGCCACAACGTAGATCATCCAAAACTGGCGCAATACATTCGTCATCATTGGGGCATTGAAAATAAACTGCATTGGGTCCTTGATGTTCAACTCAAAGAAGATGATGATCAAAAGACCGAGCGTCGCAGTGCCAAAGCTTTTGCCACTTTAAGACGCATTGCTCTCAACATTGTCAAAGTGAAGGATCAAACCCCAAAACGCTCGACACGTCGCAAGATGTTAAGGGCTTCTTGGTGTGAAGACAGCCTTTTAAAATTATTGCTTTAGCCCTTAACAAACCTACTTGGTCTCTCACAAAAATAAAGATTTGATAGCCGTCATGGTGTCTTTATGTCGTAAAGACATGATTTTATCGCTTAAGAACCTGAAACTAAGATCTCATAAACTCAAATGGTTCTCGTCAATCATAAAAAGTTCATGACCATCCCTCATCTGCCCTTCTGAAAATCAAACTCTCTCAATTTAATCTTACTCATTTTTCTCATGCAAAAGCCCTGGGTATGTCCCCACCATCACCCCTTGGCCATATTGATTGCTTTGATTGCCATAATTGCGGCGTAAGGCACCGGCTTCAAAAGAATAATCTTGAAGACCCATCTTTAAAAGATCTTGATTGACATAATAAGGAATCACCACTTCTTGGCGCCTGCCTAAAATATCTTTTGTAACCACTGTTACATTCCCTTGACCGTTAACCACAGGTAAATCGTTGATACCGAAAGGCCCTCGGTCAACTTGCTTGCTTAATTGTAAGGCATCGTTAACAAAAATATCTAAATTTGAGGGGACGGCAGATTCACCTTTGATCGAAGGTGTGGGAAAGGTCAAAAAATTAGATTGAAAGGTATAGTCGGTAGCCCATTGGATTCCCGCAAATCGCGCCGATCCGCCCCAATCATCGGACCTTGAAATTGAATCGCCAAATCGCCATGATGCATGATGTTCAGGCTGATCGTAAGTCCAGTTGGTATCCAACCGAGTCAATTGTTGTTGACGATTATTTTTATAGATTATACCACTGGTTGATCCATACCCTTTAGAGTTAAAATGCACTAATTCACTAAGACCACTTAATCCTTGCATGTTCATTCCTTGAATGCTTTGCGTACTCATATCATAGTTAATATAAGAGCCTGCTTCGTTCATACCTAAAGATGCTTTTGATATATTTTGCAAACCATTAACTTTGTTTTCATTAAATTTATCAGCAGGAATCGTAAGCCATAACTTTTGTTGTTGAAGATCTATCTTTGATTGAATCCAATCAATTTCATGAAGAGAAATATACTCATTTTTTATGGATAAAGAATCAATTTTAATGCCGTGTTCTTTCAGCGTTGCAGCCGGAATTGAGATATGCTGGTATGAATCAATATAGCTTAACGCAGGCTCATTTCCTTGTACTTGATTAATATTTATATCCAAAAAATAAGGCATTGACTCTGTCAAATGAGCTGCGAGATTCTCATCATGTCCCTTCACTTCATCGCTGAGAAGTGGCGGCATCAGTTGTAAGCTTGAAATTAGAAGCAAAAGATGAATTTTGAGACTCTTGCGATACATCCAAAGTCCTTTTTTGGTTGTTAATATCGGCAACCAAGCGAAGTCCTTGGACCCCATTTGTTTGAGGAAGATTAATCAAACTTTCTTGTTGTGGCAAAATGTATCGTGTAATTTCAATGGGTTGTTTTGTCACCCCAGGAATATGAACGCTTTTAAGATGTCCGTGTCTACGGCCAGAGTTTTTAAGTCGAAGTTGGCCCTGAGAAATTGATGCTTGAAAAACAGGTTCAACAGATGCGTCATTAAGAGGATGAACAAAAATGGGCATTGATATATTTAACGTAAAATTGAGTCCTGTTTGAGTAACGTTATGGGATTCAAGATTTGGAATTTCAGTGATAAACAATCTATAAGCGTTTTCGTTATGATCATGCCTTGGAGCTTTTAAAGCAAGACGAATGACTTGAGATGAATTGGCATCAATGGTTGCAATGGGGGGCGCCATTAGAAGATCTTTGGTATCAACATAAAAATTTTCACCATTTTTTTGATGCCATTTTTTGACCTTTAAATGAACTGTCAAAGGATTTGAATCGTAATTTGTAATGATTAAAGTTTCAATTTTTTGATCTTTATTAAAATTTATTTGAACAGGATTGATATTGAATGAGCCGGCTTGGCCTAACTGAATCGAAAAAAGTGTCAGTATTTTTAAAACAAAAAATTGCCAAATTTTTATTTTAAATAACATATTCAATAACTTACTATCACATTAATGGTATCAGCGTAGACACCGCCTGCGGCATTAATGCCTGGATCAATCACACCGTAAACAGTATAAGTTTCTGGCAAACCTGTTGCCGTCTTATCAAGTGTGTCAACAGTATCTTGCATACCCCAATTTTTGGTACAATTAGCATCTTGACACAATTTATAAGGTAGACTGTTGCTTCCAATTACACTGGTCATGGAACGTGTAGTGGTGGTTGCAGCTGTGCCACTTATAACACCCGTGCCAGCACTCAATTCAATATGAATGGGTGTTTTATTGGTACAAGTCACAACAAGGGTTGAATTTTGTGTATTTTTGGTGGGAGAAGAATATAAATACTGTGTAAAAGCAATAGATGTGGCTGTCACTGTACAAGCAATCGGTACAGCAGCTGTTACAAATATTGTGGCGGTGGCGGCTGGCTTTGTAGGAAGTATCGGCAACACATTTGTTGAATAACTTTTTTGATGAGCAAAGATGATAAATAAAATAGCCATAATAAAATTTTTCATTGTCTCTAATCCTGTTTTAAAAAATTTTCTTTTCAGAAAATATCAATACAGGTGTAAGTCGATCATAAAATCCTTAAAAAAAGGTTACGAAACTTAAAAAATTATATTCAACAAAAAAACAAAATCAATCATTATTTTTACTTGAAATTTTCTTGACTATTGTCTTAAATTTTACTAATTATCATTTAATTATTTTTATTAAATAAATCTTATACTTAAAGGAATTATTTTGACTCAACCAATAAAAGCATCAGTCACAAAAATTGACGATGTAAAATTATCGCCCCAAGATATCATTAATTTTTTGGAAGATCATAAAACTGAAGATGCTGTTCTTATCGATTTAACAGGTAAATCATCCATGGCCGAGGCAATCATTGTGGCAAGCGGTCGTTCACAAAAACATATCAGCATCACAGCTGAATTGTTAAAAAGCTATATAAAGGAAAAAAGCAATTTCTCAGCCCTGATTGAAGGCCTTCACACATCTGATTGGGTTTTAATCGATGCCGGTTATATTATTATTCATCTCTTTAAACCTGAGACTCGATCACTTTATAGCCTTGAAAAAATGTGGGGCGATAATGATTTGTTAAGGAAAAATAATTAAACGTAAAGTTAAATAACTTAAAATTAACAGTTTAATTTTTATCAATTGAAATCGTTATCATACGTTTAAAAGTTTCTTTATACTGGTAGAAATCTGACCAACAGCACGAGAAGTTTTCTGTGTATCTTCTGATATTTTTTTTATCAAAGTATTCTGACTTCTCATTGCGGTTGCCACATTTGTAACAATATCATTAACTGATTGAGCTGATATTGAAATATCTTTAATACCATCGGCTACATTATAAGATGTAGTATGCATCGTTGTGATTTCTTTTGCTATATCGCTTGTTGCATTGGCTGTTTGTAAAGCAAGAGCTTTAATTTCTGCAGCCACAACTGCAAATCCTTTTCCCAAATTACCTGCTTTGGCAGCTTCAATGGATGCATTTAAAGCAAGTAAGTTAACTTGACTTGCAATCTTATTAATGAGGTTAAGCACTTTTTCCATAGATGTCATACTGGTGACAAATTTTAATGCCATTGCATTAGATAGCGTTGTTTTTTCTAAAATACTATGAGTCGCCTCTTCGGTCCTTATCATATTTTTATTAATTTCCTGAATTAAACAAACCGTTTCTTCTATTGTTATTTTCACACTTTCAACAACATCAAAATTTGTTTGTTCTGCTAAATTAGCCGTATGAATAAGCTCGGTAATATCAGTGGCAAATTTCACAACTTTAAATGGTTTGCCATTAAGATCAAAAATTGGATTGTAAGAGGCTTGAATCCAAACTTCCTTATTATCTTTACCAATTCTTTTATAAACTTTTACATCAAATATACCATCACGTAATTTCTTCCAAAATTTGCTGTACTCTAAGCTTTCGCTTTCGCTTTTTTCTACAAACATTGAATGATGTTTATTTTGAATTTCTGGAAGTGAATAACCAAAAATATTCAAAAAGTTATCATTAGTCGTGATAATATTGCCATCAAGATTAAATTCAACAATAGCTTGCGCTTTGCTAATGGCGTTTAACTGTCCTGCTGTATTGGCTGATTCTAATTTTTGTTTTGTCACATCTGTTGCAAATTTGACAACTTTAAGCACGCGTCCTGTTGGATCCAAAATGGGATTATAAGATGCCTGAATCCAAACTTCTTTATTGTCTTTTCCAAGCCTTTTAAATTCACCTGTTTTATAATGACCCTTATGAAGTTGTTGCCAAAAATTAAAATACTCTTCACTTTTGGCATAGTCAGGATTTACAAATATTCGATGAGGTTGTCCTTTAATTTCATCAAGAGTGTAATCAAATATATCAAGAAAATTTTGATTCGCGTCAATTATTTTACCATCAAGGGTAAAAGAGATAATTGCTTGGGCTTTATTAATGGCTAAAATTTGACTTTTATATTCAGCATTTTGTAAAGTGCGTTGTGTGATATCAGTTGCAATTTCAGTAATGCTAAATACTTGTCCACAATCATCAAATAATGGATTGTAAGAGGCTTGAATCCAAAGCTCTTTGCTATCTTTGCCATAACATTTGTATTCATCTGCTTCAAAATGTCCCTTGGATAAATTTTTCCAAAACTGTATGTATTCTTGACTTTGAGCATATTCAGGATCAACAAACATACGATGGTGTTGCTCTTTTATTTCATCAATCCGATACCCAAATATATTAAGAAAATTTTGATTGGCATCAATTATTTTTCCATTGGGTAAAAAGCGAATGATCGCATATGCTTGATGAAGAGCTTTACCATTTTGTTCCAGATACTGTAAGCGCAAATTCTTAAACATCTAGTCACTTTCTTAGAAGATGTTAAAAATATTAATTTTGAATTAGATTTATGAATTTTTTATGAAATAATTTAGCGATTTGCTCTCGAAAAGGAAATATAAATTTTTCAATTTCAAATTCTGCTTTCCGCTTATCTACCTTTAAGTTTTCGTCTGCCCTCTTCTTTCGCAAATTGTATAATTTTATCTTTTTGCAGATCAGACGAAAGGATCATTAGAACACCAAATCATGAGAGAAATATAGAATTTAAGATGCTGCTTTTGTCAGCGGCAAAGACCCGTTTGTTTGTCTCTTTTGAATGACTTGACAAGCTTGGGTTACCAATTCATTTAAAATTTCAGCAACTGTTTCTTCGCGTTCAACAAAACCAACGCTTTGTCCCGCCATCAGTGAGCCTTTTTCAATGTCACCCTCCATCACTGCTTTGCGTAAAGATCCGGCCCAATAATGTTCAATCTTCAATTGTGCTTCTTTCAAACTTTCTTCACCGCGGTCAACACAATCGATCATTTGATGTTGAAATTCAACAAAAAGTCGACTGCCTTCGTTAGCAATGGCTCTGACTGGGATGACTGGAAAGCGCGTATCTAATTGAGGAGATACGGTAGCATCTCGGGCAGCCGCTTGAATGAAGGCTTGTTTAAATCGTGGATGGGCACGTGATTCCTTGGCACAGACAAATCTTGTCCCCAACTGACAACCGGCGGCACCCATTTCCAGGAACGACAACATCATCTCGCCTCGGCCAATGCCACCGGCTACAAACACTGGAACATCTTGAATATGGGGCAAAATTTCTTGAGCCAAAATATTGGTTGATACAGGTCCAATATGGCCCCCTGCCTCATGTCCTTCGATAATCAAGGCATCGACGCCACGTTTAATCAAACGTTTGGCAATGGATAAAGCTGGTGCAAAGCAAATTGTCTTAAGATCTGCTTTATTTAATTTATCAATGGCTTCTTCTGAAGGAAGGCCGCCGGCTAAAATCACATGAGTGACCGATGTCTCAATACAAACGTCAATGAGATCGAGTAGCAAAGGATGCAATGTGATTAAATTGATTCCAAAAGGTTTTTTGGTAAATTGCTGGGTCAATTGAATTTCTTGTCGCAACAGATCAGGTGTCATCGATCCACAAGCAAGAACCCCAAATCCATTAGCATTTGAAATAGCAGATACCAAATGATGATCGGAAACCCAGGTCATGGCACCACACAAAATAGGAATATCAACCCCTAAAAATTTTTGTCCCTGCTGCCATAAATCAATCAAATAGCTATGGACATTTATTACCATTGCATAAACTCTCTCTGAAGTTCTTCGATCACATGTTTAAAATTTTATAGTCTGCAATCACAACCTATTAAAAATTGAAAATTTTTTGTTAAAACTTAAATATTTTAACTTTCATCTTTAGATTTTATATCTTATTTTTACAGCCAATCCTATATCTTTATATTTTATCTATGAACTGCTGACAAAAAATGAGAGGCAAGATTGATACACTGCTTATCTGATATCAGTTTTCTTAACTTCTTATAAAAATGAAGGCAAAAATTAAAGTATTTTAATTTTGAATTTGTTGCATTTTGAAAAAAGGTACATACTAGAATAAATAATAAAAAAGTTTGTCTTAAAACAGGGACAAAATGATGGCTGGCTCTCTATTAAATGTTGAATGCAATTGTCGACTTTTTTAAAAATCTTTTAGGTACCGAAGGATTTCCCCCTAGATGGCGTTGTGGAAGCAGCTGGACATCTGAATTGGGATTGCTTCATATTATCTCTGACATTGTTATTTTTTTATCCTATATCAGCATCCCCATTTTACTGGCTATTTTTATCAGTAAACGTAAAGATATTCCTTTTGTTCCTATTTTTTGGCTTTTTGCCGCTTTTATCACTTTTTGTGGCCTCAGTCATTTACTATAGCTGAATAAGGTTATGTTTTGTCATTAGAGGAATATTAAAATATTGGTTTGCCTAACGAAAAGAGAATTGTGTATGTCAAAACATAATCACATTCAACTATAGATGCCAGCATATTTTGGCAACCTTGGTACCGATTATTGGGACTTACCAAAGGAATGACTGCTGTTATTTCTCTCATAACTGTCATCGCTTTAATCCGGATCATTCCAAAAGCTCTACAAATACCAGGTCTTGCATCAACGCGGGCGCACTATGAATTTATTGTCGAATCAGCCAGTGATGCCATTGTTACCTATACGGAAGATGGCATATGCTTAAGTTGGAATAAAGGCGCTGAAAAAATGTTTGGCTATACCGCCCAAGAGCGTATTGGAGAGTCTTTTAAAACACTTTTCCCACCTTATGGAAATTATATCGAAGAGGGTTTAAAAAATGCTGAAATTATTAAAGCAGGTGGAAATGTTTGTCTTTATGAGTCTGACAGAGTTCATAAAAATGGTAAAATTATTAAAACCACAACAACATATTCTCGACTTTTTGATGAAAATGGGACAGTCAGAGGTGTTTGCGCCACAATTAAAGATGTAACAGACAAAAAAGATTTAGAAGATCAACTGGCCAGTAAAGCTGAATTGTTGACCCAAAAAGCTCAATTGTTATCTCAACAAAATAAAAAATTAAACAAGTTAAATAAAGATTTAAAGATAAAAAATGAAGAAACTGATCTTGCAACAAAAGATTAGACAGATGGAACGGAGATGAGATTGCAATTGTTATGGGAACGTTCAATTAACTGTGTCAGCGGTTAAACGTTAAAGTTAAGTTTGAGTCTACCTTCAAAATATATATGAAGCTGAGATAGGGTCAATGCCCAATTTTGTAAGGGCGCCGTCCATTTTTCAGCAATTTTTTGGCAAGCACAATAAATTAATTTGAAAAGAGCGTTTTCACTCGCAAAAGCTCCCTTCGTTTTGGTAAATTTTCTGACCTGTCGGTGGAAACCCTCGATCGCATTGGTTGTATAAA
>JBPBPI010000215.1:0-8269 GCA_050954885.1 Janthinobacterium lividum
ATATAAAACAGAACACGTTCCCTTAAATCTATGCTATATCCGTAACTCATTCACTCAAAATATCAAAGACAAATCATTACGTCAATCAGCTATATATCAAACATTGGGATCAGATTTAATTTACCTTTTCTCTTTGGAACACGGTTGGTCAGCCTTTGATGCGGCGGGCAAACATATCGAAAATGCCCGAGAAAATCACACTGGACTTCCAATTTACAGTTTATACGGACCGGCTTTTAAAAAAAATCTCGCCATTTTTGAAACTTTAGATGTGGTGATTATTGATATTCAAGACGTGGGGGTACGTTGTTATACCCATGCAGCGGTCTGTGCCAAAGTATTTGACTATGCTTCAAGTCATGTGCCTTCACTTAACTTTATAATCTGTGATCGCCCCAATCCTTTGGGCTCTAAAGTTAACAAACCGTTCTTTAAATCTGAGTTAAAATCTTTGGTCAGTTATATTGATGTGCCTTTTCAACATGGCAAAACAGTTGGTGAATTACTGAATGATCATAATCACTCTTTAAATCAACCAGTTTCACTTGAAATCATACCGCATCAAGAAGATTTTGATTTTACACAACATCTTTGGGTTCCCATATCACCCGGATTGCCCGCTTTAAATTCAGTTCTTTTGTATCCGGGTTTGGTGTTGCTGGAAGGCACCAACGTGTCTGAGGGCCGCGGATCAACCTTGCCTTTTCAATGCGTGGCAGCCCCTGAATTAGACAGTCAAAAAATTATTAATGTGCTCAATAATATTCCCAATAGCGGTATCATGGCATGTCCTTTCAGCTTTACGCCAGAGACTGGTGAATTGGCCCATCAACCCTGTCGAGGCGCACAAATTCATGTGGTGAATCCTGAACAAGTTAATGGCCTTTGGCTTGGTCTTCATCTTTTACAAGCATTGATTCAACATTATCCTCGTTTTGAATGGACCCTATACAAAGAAAAATATTGGATTGATCAATTAACCGGCAGTACTCATTTAAGAGAATCATTTAATAAAGGCGTGTCGTGTGAAAAAATTTTATCTGATTTAGATTATTGAATGACTGAAAATTAAAACCTATACTCTCTCAAAAAATAAAGGGAGTATTCATGTTATATCCATTAAATTTTGTATTTTGGAAAAAGGTGAGTCTATTTTTGCTCACCATTAATTTTATAAATTTTGATGTTTTTGCATCTTTAGCAATTGAATCTGAAAACCAGCAACAAAATCCATCAGCTTTAATAGAACGTCTCACTCAAGCGATTGACAAAGAATCTATTGAAGAAATGAGGTGTATCAAACCTGAGGGCGAAATATTATTAAAACAAGACTTAGATCCGGCCATAAAAATAACAGTAATGAGTGCTTTGGGCCTGGTCACTTTTCTTTTAGAAGATGAAGTTCAAGGAAGAGAAATGATCAATCAAAGTATGAAGATTTTTGAAGAATCTCATGCTTTGGATCAAGCTCTTATGATGCGGCCTTGGTTTTATTTGGGCATCATGAACGAACATCAAAATAACTACGGTCAAGCGGTGGCCAGCTTTACCGAATGTTTTTTTCTACAACAAAACTGTTTTTCTGAAGATCTCGTTTACCAAGCATCCGTTCAACTTCATTTGGGAAAAGTCTATCAAAAACTTTGTAATTATCATATGGCATTTGAATTTGTCCAACAAAGCCATGATACTTATCAAAAGTTATTGGGGCAAGAAGATGCTAAAACTTATTTATCTAAATTGAACATAGCCATTATTCATGAAAACTCAGGTAATTATGAAGAAGCCCAAAAATTATTATCTGAATGCCTAGATTTCTATCAAAAAAATAAGCAAACGATGGGGGGTAAATACGCTTGGACAAAGTTA
The DNA here is from genome assembly GCA_050954885.1 of Janthinobacterium lividum. Taxonomy (GTDB): domain Bacteria; phylum Pseudomonadota; class Alphaproteobacteria; order Caedimonadales; family Caedimonadaceae; genus JBPBPI01. Next base: position 1,870 of record JBPBPI010000215.1, read on the forward strand.
CATTTAGCTCATGTTAATCATAAACTAGGGTTTCAGGAGAAAGCTCAAAGCCTTTATGAAGAGGCGGTTGAAATTTACAAAAATATATATGCTGAAGATGGCATTACAGTCGCTTGGTCTTCTGTACATTTGGGAGATTTTTATCGAGATATAGGAGAATTTGAGAAGCTGAACAAATTATCAAAAAGAGCTTACTTGTTTATCAAAAAATTTATACAGAAGATCACATATGTTTGGCCTGGGTTTTAAATCAATTGGGCAAAATATATCGAGATACCGGACGTTATCGTGAGGCAAAAAAGCTGATCGGTCAAAGCTTGGTCACTTATATAAAAGAATATGGCGAAGATCATCTTAGAACGGGATTTATCTTAAGAGACCTAGGTGATCTCTTTCTTTTGACAAAAAATTTAAAGTCAGCAGAAAATTACTTTCATCAAGCTTTAATGATTATGAGGGCTTATAAACCTGCAGAAAGTTATATAGATTTACAAAAATTGAGTGATGTTTATTCTGAAAAATGTAATAAAGCTCTCACTGAAGGAGATCAAGTTTTAGAGCAAGTGTGCAAAGATCACTCAATTGAATATTTAGAAAATTCATTATCTATAATAGAGCTTTATTTACCTCCTAATTCTCCTTATCGTTTGGGAATTATGAATAAGCTTAAAAAATTGAAGTAACACTTAAGATATTTTTAATTAATTTAAAATAAAGTAATAAGAACAAAAAATAAGCGTACTATTTTTAAATAAATAATACGCTTATTTTTATATTTATAACTTTTCAAGCCTGTGCTTGTTTGACTGGAAAATCAGACACATAGTTCAGAATTTGTGGAAATTCTGTAATAATATCAAAGGCACCGGCCATACGTAAGACTTCGTCGTGACCAACAAAGGAATGACCACCGCCTGTGAATCCTAAAACAGACATACCGGCCGCTTTTGCGGCTTTAACACCAGTGGGGCTGTCTTCAATCACCAAACAATTTTTAGGATCAACCCCTAATTTTTGTGCCGCCGCTAAATATACATCAGGCGCTGGTTTACCATTTTCAACCATGTCGGCACCAAAGATGCACCCAAAGAAATAATCAATTAATCCTGTTTTTGAAAGAATAAAAGTCAAGGTTTCACTGTAAGAATTTGAAGCAATTGCCTTTGGCAGGGCTAAAAGGGCGATTGTGTCTTCAACACCCGCAACCGCTTCTAAATGTTCATGAAAACTTTCTTCAAGACCGCGTTTAAATTCATCCTCAAAATTATCAGGAATTTTATCACTCCAATGTTTACGATAATACGCAAAACTTTCTTGAGCCGTTTTGCCAAAACATTCGGCGCGCAGTTCTTCCTCGATAACGTCACAACCATAGGATCTTAAAAGGCGCAGTTCAACCTCGGAACTGACTTTTTCGCTGTTGACCAAAACGCCGTCACAATCGAATATTATTGCTTCATAAGTCATGAAAATATCCTTATTTTTTTGTTGAATAGAATCATATTACCTGAATTATAGGTAAAAAGAGAGTAAAATAAATCACGTTAAATGATCTACTTGATCGGTTGATTTTTTTAAGCGATGATACCAAAATAATAAAAATTATAACAAGTAAGCGTATCATACTTTGAAAAATTTCATATTACTTCTGGTCTTTATTTTTTGCCTAAATGCCTGTGTCGATTCACCAGAAAATAATCTTCAAGAAAATAGATCAAATCCCCAATCTTTATCACCTTACATTTTATGGCAAACTTTCGAGGGAAGTGCGAGCATCAAAGGACTGTCGCATTCAACCATTTTGCATGTGGCAACCCTTGCACAAAATCTTTTTGCTACCGGTCAAATTGGTCAAAAGATCATGTGGACTTATGCAGGCGATAGCGGTGAGATTGCGATCATAGATATTTTACAAAGAACAACGGTGCCTTGCTTGCAGTATGGTCAAAAAATTACGACCTCTCAAGAAATGCGCCGAAGTCAGGGCCTTGCCTGTGTCGATCAATTTAATATTTGGTATATTGTCGAAGAAAATCCCATTGACCGACCACCACACATGTTTTAAAAATTAACCATTATGCGACTTGCTTTATATCAACCTGAAATTCCTCAAAACACGGGAACGCTTTTGCGTTTATGTGCCTGCTGGGGTGTGCCTTTAGATATCATAGAACCCTGTGGTTTTTCTTTATCAGATACCCGACTGCGTCGGGCAGGGATGGATTATGTTGAACGTGCCCAGTACCAACGTCATGCCTCTTGGCAAGCCTTTCAAGAAGCCCAATTGGGACGGATTATTTTGCTGACGCCTCATACAATGCTTCATTACACAGACTTTTCTTTCGGTGTCGATGATATTTTGTTGTTAGGTCAAGAAAGCGTGGGTGTTCCTGATACGGTTGCAGATCAAATTTCCATTCATGTTAAAATTCTGATGTTGCCTGACCGAAGGTCTATCAATGTAGCATTGTCGGGTGCCATTGTGTTGGGCGAGGCTTTGAGGCAAACAAACCTTTTTCCTGAGCGATCAGAAACTTTTGAAAATGTGAGAGAGAATTGATGACAGCCGCTTCTTTAATACCAAATCTTAATCCTGAAAATTTAGCAGATCATCAACGAGCAGCACAAGTTTGGTTTGAACATCTGCGCGATCAAATTTGTGAAAAGTTTATGGTACTTGAGCAATTATATTGCCAAACCCATTCAGATGCCGTGCCAGGTCAATTTGTCTTCACACCCTGGACCCGTGCAGAAGGGGGCGGTGGCACCATAGGTTTGATGAAGGGATCTGTGTTTGAAAAGGTAGGTGTCAATGTCTCAACCGTGTGGGGAGAATTTGCCCCTCAATTTCAAGCCCAAATCCAAGGTGCAGAAGTTGACCCTCGCTTTTGGGCCAGTGGTATTTCAATTGTGGCGCACATGCGTTCGCCTTTGGTGCCTGCCATTCATATGAACACGCGCCATATCGTCACCACAAAGGCCTGGTTTGGTGGCGGGACAGACCTGACACCTTATTATCCTTTTGACGAAGATACTCAAGAATTTCACGAGGCCTTGAAAGCCACCTGCAATTTATATGATGCGTCATATTATCCAAAATTTAAAAAATGGTGTGATGAATATTTTTATCTGCCCCACCGGAAAGAAACTCGCGGGGTAGGGGGAATTTTTTACGATTATATCAACACCGGTAATTGGGACAATGATTTTGCCTTTACCCAGAGTGTGGGAAGGACTTTTCTTGAAAGTTATGCAAAAATTGTTGAAAGACGAATGAATTTACCGTGGACCTCTGAGCAAAGAGAGCATCAGCTTCAACGGCGTGGACGGTATGTCGAATTTAATTTGCTTTACGATCGTGGCACCATGTTTGGACTGAAAACCGATGGCAATATCGAAGCCATTCTCATGTCGATGCCCCCTGAGGCAAAATGGCCATGAGGATAAAAATGAAACCTGTTTACATAAAATTTAGAAAATTAAATTTACAATGGTTGTTAGGATTATCTTTTTTAACAGGATGTACCACTGTGACTGATTTGCCCCATTATGTTGTAATCAACAATGCTGAGTGTGCCAACCGAGAGGTTCTAACGACGCCCGCCAAAGAAGTTTCTTTTCCTTTATCGGCAGAAAATCAGACAATTGTCGACTTATTGGTTGAAAAATTTAGACAAGAGAAAAATTGTGCCGGACTTGCAGCACCGCAAATTGGATTTAATTGTCGTATCATTGTTTTTTCGGCCCCAGATGACCCAAAATTAAAGAAATGGCGTCCTGATCTTAGCGATACTATGGGAGAGACTTTATGGTTAAATCCATCATATCAAGGCCTATCAGATAAAAAATTTTCAGATTATGAAGGGTGTTTCTCGGTCCATGGCTTAGGTGGACCGGTTGCGCGCTTTGAAGAAATTTCGTATCGCGCTTATAACGCCCAAGGTAAAATTATCGAAGGAAAAGCCAAAGGTTTTTTGGCGCGCATTATTCAACATGAAGTTGATCATCTTAATGGTATTTTATTTTGGGATCTGATTGAAAAAGATCAACTTTTGCCCATTGAAACGTATCGTAAAATAAGATCTGATGCCTTGAAGCAAGGTCGTTAGAATCTCTATAAATACATTTAAATAAAATTGACAGAAAGATAATATTTTAATAATTATGTAATAAATTTTCTGTATATTTATAAATATAAACAAAATATTTTTGTTATTTAAGTAATTGTATCAATAAAATTATTAACATTATAATATTTTAAAGTTTATAATTTATTTTTGTAAAGGAAATACAATGAAAAAATTATTACAAACAACGTCAATAGTTGCCCTTATATTGATGTCAACACAAGCTTTTGCCTCAGATATAAACAACTCAGTATCTACACCGCAAATGACAACTGTGTCAATGGTTGTGCCTGCACCAGCCGTTCAAGCCAATTCTATATCCATGGCAGATTTAGCACTTCCAGGTGCCGATCATGATATTTTTGAAGCAATTTATAGGGATGTTCAAGTAAAAATTTTTGCAAGGACAGGTGCAGGTAGTAAAGATTATAGTATTATTGAATTTATCAATAAAATAAAAGCCCAAAGACTTTATAATCCAGCCTCTTGGAATGAATTTCAAAAAAGAACATTTGCTCATGATCCCAATGATATTAATATGGTATCCAAAGAACAACAGCTTGCCAATATTAAAGCCATCTTTTATAAATCTTTTCTCGAAAAAACACCTACACATAAACACATTATAGAATTGCAAGCGGTTGGTGCCGCAGATCCAAGGTCTGTTGATCAAATTATCTTCAGCATGTCTAATAAGGGTACCGCCAATGCTGTACAATCCAATCCACTTCAAGGAATGGTCAATGGTATGATGAATAAAAGATAAAAAATTATAAGTTTTGATCCGTCAAAACATATGTTTTAACTAAAAAGTAAATTCCCAAATAATGTATAAAATTCATTTAGGAGTTTACTTTTTTTAATTTTAAAAAAAACTTTATTTACTCCTTATTAAAATTTAAGTAAATAAAATTGACCATAAGTTAATTTTTTCTAGACTATGCCGTAATTTTCTATTATATTGCCAAATATAAGTAAAAATATTTTTGTTACTGCGATATAGCCAAAATCAATTATTTTTTTGTGTTCTATTATTTATGTAATAAATATTTTTAAAATTTATGTTTTATATTTATAAAAGGAATACAATGAAAAAATTATTACAAGCCACCTCAGCTATGGCCCTTATGTTAATGTCATCACAAGTTTTTGCATCAAATTCAAATTTTGATTATAACGAAGAAGAGACACGTCAAATAACAAATAATCTTCGCAATGAAGGTAACACTGACCAACAAATCGCTGATCATTTTACAGTAGCAAGAGCTTTCTTCTCTTTAATTGGATCACATGCTGAAAATACATTTGCGTCACCTGTTGTATCAGCATCTGCACCTCAAATATCTAATTCAAATTTTGACGAAAATGCAATTCAAGAAGTTGCACATGCTTTGTCACAATCAGGAATGTCTTATGAAGATATTGATGTTTTGTTAGCAGATCAAATGTCTGGCAATCAAGCTGCTGAGATAATACCTATGTCAGCGCCTGCACCTCAAGCATCTGTTGTATCTATTGCAGCCCCCGCACCAGCGATTGAAGAAGCTGTTCGCTATTCTTATGTTACTATGGATGAAATTAGAAGTTCAGACGATTTATTAGTTAAATACAATACTGTACTTGATGCTTTGCGTTTGGAATTTGAAGCAAAAACCAAAGTTGGAAACAGTAAATATGGTTTAATGCCTTATCTTAATAAAGCTGAGAATAGAGAAATGAGACTCAATCCTTTGTCTTGGGATCGATTCCCTCAAAAGCCTCAAATGTTTGCAACTGATCCAGAAGATGCTCAAATTGTTCCTGCGGCACAACAAGCTCATATTATGCAATGTTTGACTTTTAATGATTATTTGAGTGCTCATAAATCTAAAATTGCAGAACTCGAAAATATTGCAGAAGCTGAGCCGATGAAAGATAAGCAAGCTCTCCTCAACGCTTTGGTCAATCCAAATGCCAGAATTGGTGATTTGGGAAATCTTATAACTAATTTTAGAGCTAATACAAAATGGTTTTAAATTTTTAAGCATGAAGAAATTTTTCTTTTACTTTTAAAGCAACAAATTTTTTAAAACCCCTGGATGATGTAATAAGTCATTCAGGGATTTCTTTTTAAAAAAAATCTCGTTCATTAAAAATTATCAATTTGTTTGTCAAAAAATTAAAATTAACTAATATTTAACCCGAGTTATGCTTAAGGTTGTAGAGAAGGTTTATCGTGTCTAAGTTGATAATTGATCATCCCAGCAATAAGATGAGCAAAAGCGTTAATGGGA
>JBPBPI010000216.1:0-3983 GCA_050954885.1 Janthinobacterium lividum
GCGACAAATACTCAACAACACGAGACCGTAAATCTGTACTATATCCGTAACTCATCCCTATTTATAACATTGAGTAATTATATATGCAATCAGCTATATATCCCTTTCCCTATTTTAATCTTTTCAATCTTTTGATTTTTAAAGATTCACATTTTTGTATACACTTTTCCAAAATAATTTTCTATCTTTTGCAGCAACTTTAAATTAATTTGATATAAATTGATTTTAGTTAATTTTTTAAAAATACGTACTTTGCGAAATTTCATAGGAATTTATACATTTCTTTGGTAAATAGAATGATACAGATTTTTTAAGCCATAGGGGTTAAGATGAGTGATTTTATTGAAGAGATCAAAGAAGACGTTAAAATTGAGCGATTTATTAATTTTATCAAGCTTTACAGCAACTATATTATCGCCATTATTCTAATTGTCTTAATTGGCACGGGCGGTTATTTGTTTTGGGAAAGCCGTGTAGAAAAAGTACGTCTCCAAGAGGCAGCCACTTTTGAGCAAGCTCAACGCGTGGCCAGTGAAGGAAAGACAGCGGATGCCCTGAAAATTTTAGGATCCCTGGAATCTCAAGTGAGCCAAGGTTCACCTCAAGGGTATAAAGTTTTGGCGTTGTTTCAACAAGCCTTACTCGATTCTGTTCCTTCATCAGAAAAAAGTAAAATTTATCTCGACATTGCCAATGATGGTAAAATTGAATCAAAATTTCGAGAACTGGCTGTGATTTTATGGGGCTATGAAAACATTGATCAAGAAGATTTGACAGCTCTTCAACGCAAAATTTCCCCTCTTGCTGATGGCAAAAGTCCGTGGCGCGACAGTGCAAATGAGTTGCTAGCTTTAATTGACATTCGCGCAGGAAACACGAAAAATGCTTTACAACGGCTCAAATACCTCATAAGCAATGAAGACACGACACCGGGTATTCGACGACGTGCCCTTGCCTTATTTGAGCAAGTCGGCGGCTAAAGTTCTTTTGGTGACAAACTTTATGATAAGAATTCGAGACAATATAATGAATTATTCTTTTTTGTTGATAATTTTACTTCCCCTTTTAGCAGGATGTGAAACTTTTTTTGGTAAAAAGCATAAAGATCCTTTGCCAGGGGAGCGGATACAGGTTCTTCTACAAAAAGAAGATACCACCCCTGATAAAGCGGTTGGTGGTCTTTACGTGGGTCTTCCCAATGCGGTTGATCATCAAGCCTGGACGATGGGCGGCGGTAATGCGCGCCATGTCATGGAGCCTGGAGTTCTTCAAACCAAGATTCAACAACTTTGGCAACACGACGTTGGGGCCGGCAATGGCAATTCTTTCCGCCTACTTGGCAGTGGTTTCCTAAGCAAAAATGCCCAACGTTTATTGAATGGACCGATTGCTGCACAAAATGTGGTCTATACCATCGATGCTGAAGGCACGGTTACCGCGACATCTTTAAAATCCGGTGAAAAAATATGGCAAACTGAAACAATCCCCGTGCCGGAGCGAAGCCAACCTTTTGGTGGGGGACTCGCTTACGAAAATGGTAAAATTTATGCAGCCACCGCCAATGCGCAAGTTCTCTGCTTAAATGCTGAAAAAGGCGATATTTTATGGCGCGTGCCAACCTCAGGGCCTGTTCGAACCGGCCCTACCGTACAAGATAATCGTGTTTTTGTTGTGACCATTAACAATCAATTGGAAACTTATGAAGCGTCCACCGGTAAATTATTATGGACACACACCGGCATTATTGAAAGCGCTGGTCTTTTGGGCGGCGCCAGTCCCGCGGTTCATGAAGGTGTGGTCGTTGTGCCCTATTCATCGGGTGAAGTTTTTGCACTGCGTGCGGAAAGCGGTTATCCACTTTGGTCTGAAACCCTAAATCATTCAAGACGTCTCGATTCTCTGTCATCCCTGTCTCACATTAAAGCACGACCTATTATCGATCGTAACCTGGTCTTTCTCGTAGGCTACAGCGGTCATATGAGTGCGCTGGATTTAAGAAACGGTCAAACTGTATGGTCCAAAGAAATTGGTGGCATTCGCACGCCTGCTTTGGCAGGTGATTTCTTGTTTATGGTCACCAATGAAAGCAATCTTATTTGCCTGAAGCGAGACACCGGACAGATTATCTGGACACGTAAATTACCGGCTTATGTCAATCCTGACAAAAAAGACAATAAGATTTTATGGGCAGGTCCCATTGTGGCCAACAATCAATTGGTCTTGGCGGGTTCCCACGGCAAAGGCATGATCGTCATGGCCGACAGTGGCAAGACATCCTTAGTGTTTGATTTGCCTGGTGAGACCTCTCTATCACCCATATTGGTGGATAAAACTTTGGTCTTTTTGACAGATTCCGCCACATTAGTGGCCTATCGTTAAACAAACGTATATTTTAGGAATTCCTCTTTGAAAATTGTCATCTTAGGTCGCCCTAACGTGGGAAAATCGACCCTTTTTAACCGACTGACACATCGTCAAATGGCGATTGTTCACAACCAACCCGGTGTCACGCGAGATTGGCGTGAGGCAGACGGAAAGCTTGCGGATCTTTCATTTCAGATTTGCGATACTGCAGGTCTCGATGGATTTGAATCACCTGAAATCAAGCAGCAGATTGCTTATCAAACGCAACAACTGATGGAACAAGCTGATATTTTATTGTTCATGATGGATGGTCGCGAAGGCATTACCTCGTCAGAACGAACTTTGGCTTTACAAATTCGAGCCTCACTCAAGCCTTATATTTTGTTGGTCAATAAATGTGAAAGTCGCCAGGGGCATGCCAATTTATATGAAGCTTATCGTCTTGGATTGGGCGATCCCATTCGTATGTCGGCCGAACATGGCGAAGGGATGGATGATCTTTACCAAGCTTTGGTACCTCATTTTAAAGACGAGCTTGAGGCGGAAGAGTTAGATCTGCCCCCCACCAAAGCCTTACGTTTGGCCATCGTAGGCCGTCCCAATGTGGGAAAGTCAACCCTCATCAATGCTCTGCTTGGCGAGACCCGTGTGCTGACCGGAAATCAACCTGGTATTACGCGCGACGCGGTCACCATTTCATGGCAATACGACCAACAAGAAATTCAATTAATTGACACCGCAGGATTACGTCGCCGCAGTCGCATTCAAGAGACACTGGAAAAATCATCGGCCCATAGCAGTTTAATTGAAATTAAATATGCCCATGTCGTATTACTGGTATTGGACGCCAGTGATCCTCTCAACAAGCAAGATCTCAACATTGCCTCTCATGTCGTTGAAGAAGGCCGTGCGTTGGTCATTGCCATCAATAAGTGGGATGAGGCTGATCCCAAGCAATTGGCTGATATTACCTATAAATTGGGGCAATCGTTGGCGCAGGTTAAAGGCGTTCCTTTAATTCCCATCTCTGCGCTCAAGCAGAAAAATTTAGACAATTTGATGAAATCGGTGTTGAAAATGCACAAGTTATGGGACTTCCGCATTCCCACGGCGCAGCTCAATCAATGGCTACAACAAGCCCTTGAGCGTCATGCGCCGCCGCTTTCCGGATCAACCCGAGTGCGCATTAAATATGCTACCCAAATCAAAACGCGTCCCCCCACCTTTGCCTTGTTCGCCAGCAAGCCGGTTGAAATTCCAGATTCTTACCGACGTTATTTGATGACGTCTCTCAGAGAGGCTTTTGATCTGCCTGGGGTTCCTTTGCGTTTTCTAATCCGCAAAGGCAAAAACCCTTTTGTTGACGCCAAGTAATTTTTTAGAGATTAGGTGATTTTCACATAGTTGCCATAGAAAAATGCATAGGTTTAATTTAGTAAAATTAAAATTTTTCTTAAGTTTTAAGTAAATAGTACTTCTATTATCATGATCAAGATGATATTTTGACAAATTAAGTCTATTTAATTAACCCGAGTTGCGTTTAAGGATTCAAATTAAGGATGCTTTCTAATGATGGCTTATCATCTCTGAGTTGGTAATTGATCAATCCGGCCATCAGA
>JBPBPI010000217.1:0-3644 GCA_050954885.1 Janthinobacterium lividum
AGAGACTCGAAAAGCGAGCTGGCATCGGTGCCGATCATCTTCTCCCAATCGCCCCAACCTTCAGCCGTCTTTTCAAGCTGACTCTTGTTGGCTTCGTAGATGTCCTTCTGCTTGTCCTGCACCCAATTCGAGAGGTCGGTCTCCATGGCCTTCTTCTTGTTCAGGGTATCCTGATCAAGTGCCGTGTCATTGGTGCCGAACATCGAGTTGATGCCGCCCTGGACCTGGCTGGCCTGGGCATTCATTTCTGCTAGATCGCCAGCACCACCATCGTTCTTGTTGGCCTGCTTGTCAGTCGTGACCTGCTTGCGCATGTCATCGAGCTGCGTCACCAAAGAGGCGTTGTTCATCGTCTGGAGGGTCTGCTGGGTCTTGGCAAGCTCGGCATTGGCAGCCGCCAGCGCAGCCGGGTTGGCACTGTAAGCGCCCCCGTTGATCGCTTTCTCCATGATGGCGATCTGCTTGTTGATCTCCTCCTGGTTCTTCGCGAACTCCTTCTGAAGCTCGGTCGGGTAGAGCTTGGTATCGTCAGTGAAGGTATCGACGGTGCCCTGCGCAGTGTCGCGCAGCTCGCCCACCTTCTGCACGGCAGCAGTTGCCTTGGAGGCAAGCTCAGCCTTCTCTTTGAAGTCGCCATACTGCTTGATCAGCACCGAGAGCTGGGCGCTATGGCCCTTCAGCGCCGACTCGTCCTTCATGCGCTCCATGAACTTAGCTTCGGATGCGTCAGCGCCCGCGATCGTGGCCTGGAAGCCCTTGATCTTCTCCTGGAGATCGGTGATGAAGTTGTCTACCGGCTTCTGAGCCTTGGCAGCAGAAGCAGATGCCTCGCGATTGATGCCACCTACGGTCGCGTTGAACTCGTTCGTCGCCCCAGCCAGGCCAGCCTTCATTGCGGCATAGTTTGGATCGGTCGGCGACATGCCGTTCAGCGCATTCTGAATAGTGGCCTGCTGCTCGTTGAGCGTCTGACCGGCCTGCTTCTTGCGCTCACCCGCCAGAGCGCCGCCCGTCAAGCCCTTCTCGTTGGCTGAGTTGATCTTGCCCTGCTGCTCGGAGATGAGCTTCATTGCCGCAGCTTGATCTTCAAGCTTCTTAGTCATGTCCGCGCCGGCCTGGGCGTTGCTCAGCGCCTGCCAAGCCTTCGTCCATGCTTCAGTGCCAGGGACAGCCCCAGCAAGCGCCTGACCCAGCGTATAGACCGTATCTGCAAGATGCTCGTTGCGCAGAGCTACCTGAACCTGGGCATCAGACAGCGTGGGGTTGTTGATGCGCATCGCATAGGCGTCTACCTGCGCGGCAGCAGCCTCATACTCGGAGCGCATCTTCTCCATGCCGTCTGCGCCCTTAGTGAGCAATGCCTGCTCACTGGCCGCACGATCAGCAGCATCGGCCATTGCCAGAAGCTGTGTCGCCACAGATGAGATGTTACCCTGCGGATCCTTCTTGCCAAGCTCACTCAGGCGCCCGTTGACGCCGAAGATTGCCTGGCTGACGCGTGCGTAGTTCGTCTCGACCGTCTTGACGCCTGAGTTATTGGCGAGCGCGTCCCACGAGCTATCGGACTGTGATTTGAGCTGGGCGACGCGCGCACTCAGGGTGTCAAGCTGCGAGCCAGCAGCTTTCTCTTCCTTCTCGTAGTTGCCTGCCTCACCACCCGTGGAAGGCTTCAGCAGCTCGGCATTGAGGATGGCCCACTTGTGCTGAAGGTCATTGAGATGCGACTGGAGCTTGTCAGATTCGGTCTGGTAGATCCTGACTTGCTGCTCGTTGCCCTGATCACCAGCATCCTTCTTGAGTGCGTTGACCTTATCCAAGCTGGCCTTGACGGCATCAGTCTCGCGCTGACGCAGCAACTCAGCCTGGGCGTAATGCTCCTGATCGAGCGCTGCCGTGCCTGCCGTGTCGTGGTTCTGAGTTGACTTCTGTAGACGCGCCTCAAAGCCGTTGGAGTTCAGATTCTCGGTGTTACCGTCACCATCATCAAGCTTGATCTTGCCACCGTCAGACGTGCCTTTGATGAACGCACGATAGGAAGCAGACGCTTCCTGCATATGCTTCGCCAGTTCGTCGTCGATACCCTTCAGGGTCGCAGCAGCCGTTTTGTTCAGGTTGGCCTGATTGCCAGACTCCTGATCAGCCTTCTCCAGACTGGTAACGGGATCTGCGGCATTGATATACTTAGTCAGGCGATCTTGCAGCACGCCACCATTGGCACTCTGCGCATCAAGCTTACCGCTGAAGTTGCTAACACCGCGCACGTTCTCGACGTTGCCGAACCCGCCACGATCCTGATACATCTGACGCGAGAGGTTATACAGCTCCTCATCAGAGGAACTGCCAGAGCGTGCCTTGGCGATATTGTCGCGCAGGCTGGTCGCTTCCTTCACCTTGTAGGCGTTAGCATCGATCTCTTTGCTGGAGGCATCCAGGTTATTGTTGCTGACATCGCCCGAACGAAGGCGATCGATAGCCTCATGTGCATCGACAGCAGAGGTCTTCAGATCGCGGAACGTAACAGCAGTGTAGATCGCCCAGGCAGCCAGGCCAACGCCAACGACTAGAGCGCCCACGCCCGACAGCAGTGCCAGCGAGCCGGCAACAGACGTGATCGTGGTGCCGAGGCCCATGATCGAGGTTGCAAGCACAGCAACGCGGCTGATGTTGGCAATCGCTGCCGCTGCCCTGGTGCTAAAGCCGACAAGCGCCAGCGTGCCAGTCGTGAGCGCGTTGACGGCCAGCGTCACGCCACCAATGATGCCCTTGATCGCAGCTATGCCTAGCGCGATTGCCTTGATCGCGACATAGCCACCAGCGACCAGCGCTATGGCCTCTGCCACATCTACAATCGTTCGACGCCACTCAATCATGGAAAGCGTGATCGCGGTGACGTTCTTAGCTACCGCAGCAAGCGCATTGTTCAGATCGACAGCGGCAGCGGTGGCATCGGGCGATTGCAGATAGTCGTTCAGCTTACCTACGCCGGTTGTCACGGAGCCGTAGAACGACGCGCCCTGTGTCTCACCCCGATCGAGCGGCTTGTTCAGATTGTTCTGACCACCAGCGATGGTAGCAAGCTCGACCAGTGAGGTCTTGAGCTGCTGCACCTTGCCCTGGTAGGTGTTCATCATCGTCTGGGCAGCGCCACCATACATGCGCTCCATCTCGGCCGTCATACGCTCAATGGCGGATGCCGACTCCATGGAACCGGTCTGCACCTTCTTGAACAGTTCGGGCAGGCTCATGTTGAGCGCGTCTGCCATGGCACGCTCGGCACCAGGAATGTCCTGACCAAGCTGACGGCGCAGGTTGGACAGCGACAGCACGCCACGGCCTGCCATTTCCTGAATGGCATACGATGCGCGCTTGAGGCGGGAGTCGTCGCCACCAAACGCAGCAACGGCATCGATCAAGCCCTGCATAGCGATCTTGGTTGGATCGATACCAGCCGTCTTCATCTTGACGAAGGTATCGGTAATCGCACCCAGCGAGAACGGTGCGCTCGATGCCGTCTTCAGGATGTAGGCATAGTCGTTGGCAGCATCGGCACCACGTCCGGTATCAGTCGATGCAGTCGAGAGACCCTTCAGCAGAATGGTCGTCTTCTGGATCTCGGAGTTGGTATCGATCAGCTTCTCGGTCAG
>JBPBPI010000218.1:0-8012 GCA_050954885.1 Janthinobacterium lividum
TTGCTCATCTTATTGCTGGGATGATCAATTATCAACTTAGACACGATAAACCTTCTCTACAACCTTAAGCATAACTCGGGTTATATATAAATTATTTACCTTTTGCAACTACTATTTTAATTAACACAAATAATTAAAGAAAGTTGCTCTTATGAAAATCAAAACAATTTTATTTTATACTATATTTATTCTTGCTAATTCCTTTCAATCTCAGGCAACAATTGTTCAAATTGAAGAAGAGAATACAAAATTACATTCATGTCTTAATTTTTTTACAAAAATATCCAATAATAATTCAGACAACATTTATTCAGCGCAAAAATATACAGAATATTTTTCAAATGATATTTTGCTCGTCAGCAATCTTAAACATAATAAACCAAGAAGCGTGTTTATTAACACATCTTTATTAAGCACATTGAACGAATCTTATCAAAATAAGTTAATGAATACCATCGGTCATCAAGACTCATATTACGTCAGTAGCTACTACAAAGAATCATTTAATATCATCAAAGAAAATATTGATCTGTTCACAAAACAACTAAAATCAGTGAGTATGAAAAGAACAATTTCCTTAAAAGAATATGATGCCCTTATATTTACTCAAAAAGTAATTGATCAAAAAATAAGCCGCGCCAAAACAGAATTTTCTCTTCGCAATGCTGAAGGTAAATATTTTGTAAAAGTTTCTTAATACAATTGAATAATGAAAGACAATGTACTTTACACATTGTCTTTTTTTAGACCAACTTACTCTTCCTTTTCTTGATTATAATTCTTAAACAACCGATCCATATTAAGACGATTTTTATTATGATATCCAGATTGTTCTTGCTGAGAAGACAAAGCCCTTGGTTGAGCCAATGTTTTTGTCAATTCTTGAGAGGTTGGATTTGATAAATGCGGCATTTCCTCTCCTTTATGAACAGAAGGATACGGATGATAAAAAGAAGCAGGAATTGTTTCATGGGGAAGGAAACTTGCCACAAGTTCAGTTCCCTTAAGAAGATAAGGAAAAGCACGAGATTCTCGCACTTCTGGGGGACGCCTATAGGGTTTGAAATATAAATTAACCATTAAAAAGATAACAATACAAATAATACCACCACGAAGGGTACCAAAGATCACACCAAGAGATCGATCTAGTCCTCCTAAAACACTGGCTTTGACCCTTAAAGAAGCCGCACGAGTTATACTTAAGAGAATAAATAATGAAACGACAAAGATAACCACAATCGTGATTAAATCCGCCACCATTGAATTACCAATCCAATGACGCATAGGTTCTTGAAGAAATGTTCGAGTCCAAAAGGTTATTAAAACAGCCCCTACCCATCCCAAGGCACCCAGAAACTCACGGGTAAACCCGCGAATCAACCCAATAAAAATAGATAAAATTATAATGGCCAAGCCAATGAAATCGACCACATTTAAAGATGAAGTGTCAAAATTAGGCAGTGACATATTTTTCAACCCTTTGGGACAAGTCATTTTCAGGAATAAGATCTGAAATCATATCGACTAAAAATTTATTCTCATTCAATGTAAATGATAGATCTGTTAAATCACTAGAATTTTGAGTTCGACGCCTTTCGGGAATATAAGCTTGACGAAAACCTAATTTGGCCGCCTCTTTCAAACGTGCATCCATTTGTCCCACCGATCGTATCTCACCTGAAAGACCGACTTCACCACAAAAAATTGTCTCAGACGGCAAAGCAATGTCATGAAGCGAAGAAATTAAAGCAGCAGCCACCGCTAAATCGGCGGCAGGTTCCGAAATCCTTAACCCTCCGGCAATATTTAAATAAATATCACGTTGAGAAAATTGGACACCACACCGTGTTTCAAGAACCGCAAGTACCATGGCCAAACGGCTTGAATCCCAACCGATGACCGCACGCCGTGGCGTACCAAATGAACTTTGCGCCACCAAGGCTTGAATCTCGACCAACACCGGCCGTGTACCTTCAATACCGGCAAAGACAGCCGAGCCACTGACTTGCTGGTGACGTTCTGACAGGAAAAGAGCCGACGGATTGGGCACTTCCATAAGTCCTTGTTGCGTCATCTCAAACACACCAATTTCATCGGTAGGACCAAAACGATTTTTAACCGCACGTAGAATACGAAATTGGTGGCCGCGCTCGCCTTCAAAATAAAGCACCGTGTCAACCATATGTTCTAAAACACGTGGTCCTGCAATGACGCCTTCTTTGGTGACGTGCCCCACCATAATGATTGAAATGTTGCGCTTTTTAGCCAATTGAATTAATTCGTGGGTCGATGCTTTGACTTGACTAACAGAACCAGGGACCGAGTCCAAGCCTTCTAAATACATAGTTTGAATCGAATCGATAATCACAACTGGTGCTTTTTCAGATTCCAAAGCCGCCACAATGTCTTGCACTTGAGTGGCAGAAGCCAATTTTAAATTAGAATCACTGACGCCCAATCGTCTAGCACGGGCGCGCACCTGCTCAACAGCTTCTTCACCTGAAATATAACAACAAGGACGATCTTGACTTAAAGAGGTTGCCACTTGTAGCAACAAGGTTGATTTTCCAATGCCGGGATCGCCACCCACAAGTAATACGGAGCCTGGCACAATACCACCGCCACACACCCGATCAAATTCTGGAATACGAGTCCAAAGACGAGGTACTTCGGGAGCAAGATCAGTTAAATTTTCAAATTGAATAGAACTAGAACGTTTTGCTTTAGCAGCACTTTTGACAAAATGACTGGTGCTAACTTTTTCTTCAACCAAAGTATTCCAGCCCTCACAGCCAGGACATTTTCCTGACCACTTGGCTTGGGTCAAACCACATTGCTGACACACATAAACAGAATCTGTTTTTGCCATAAGGTTTTTGCCTAACTTACATCAACATTAATGGGGCCTTCTGTCTTTCCTTGGATAAATTGTTCTATATAAGGATTACCAGATCGATCGATGTCAGCCACCGGCCCTTGCCAAACGATTTTGCCTTGATACAGCATCGCCACACGATCGGCAATATGTCGCGCACTGGCCATATCATGGGTAATGGTGATGGACATGGATCCTAGCTCTGTGATACTTGAGCGAATTAAATGATTTATCACACCGGCCATAATGGGATCAAGTCCCGTGGTCGGTTCATCGAAGAAAATAATCTCCGGTTTTGATACAATCGCCCGCGCGAGTGCCACACGGCGTTGCATCCCCCCTGATAATTCAGCAGGAGACAAAAGAGCAACTTCTGATCGAAGTCCAACAGCCGCTAGTTTTTCAATGGCCAATGCTTTGCCGTCACGCCTGTTGATTTTTTTCTCTTGCAAAAGACGAAACGCAACATTTTCCCAAACACTTAAGCTATCGAACAAAGCAGATCCTTGAAACAACATACTCATCTTAGCACGAGCTGCTTCAAGGGTTGACTCAGGCGCACCCACCAATTCTGTGCCTTCTAAGCAAATGCGCCCCGAATCAGGTTTCATCAGACCCAAAAGACATTTCAACATCACCGACTTACCAGTCCCCGAACCGCCAATCACCACCAAAGATTCGCCAGCGTTCATCTCAAGTGTAAGGCCTTGCAATACTTTTTTAGGACCAAAACTTTTGTGAACATTATCAAGAATAAGTTTAGAATTTTTCATTTGCTAAAGAATATCGCCGTTAAAAGATAGTTAAAAAGTAAAATAAAGATAGAAGATGTAACCACAGCATTGGTGGTCGCAGATCCCACGCCTTGAGCGCCCCCTTGTGAATGATATCCTTGATAACATCCCATGAGGGAGATAAAGAAGCCAAACACCGCAGCTTTTACCAAACCAGAGATGACATCGATGGCTTCAAGATAGTTAAAGGTTTGTTTTAAATATTGAGCCGGATTGAAACCTAATTTGTAAATTGACACCAAATAACCACCAAATACACCAATAATATCAGCAATTAAAACCAAAAGTGGCAGCATGGTGATGCCAGCAATCAATCGAGGAGCCACCAAATATTTCAAAGGGTTGGTAGACAAGGTCGATAGCGCATCAATTTGTTCTGTCACGCGCATGGTACCAATTTCAGCCGCCATAGCAGCCCCAATACGTCCAGCCACCATAAGTCCCGCGAGCACAGGGGCGAGTTCTCGGGTAATTGACAACACAACCACGGTTGCCACCGCACCTGACGCCGAAAATCTCGAAAATCCTGTATGACTTTGAAGCGCCAACACCATACCAGTGAATAAAGCAGTCAAGCCCACCACAGGCAAAGAATAATAGCCAATGTCCATCAATTGTTTAAAAATCTGCTTTGGATAATAAGGTGGTCGCAATCCAACCCACAAGGTTTGACTTGTAAACAAGGCCAGGCGACCGGTGGTTTCTAAAAAACGAATTAAAAGTTGACCAATTTTTTCAACAAAGGTGATCACGCGGTATCCTTTTCCTTTAAATATCGCCGATAATAGCGCGAACCGAGGGATGTGAGAAGTTCATAATGAAAACTTCCTGCTTGTTGTGATAAATACTGTGCTTTTTCGTATGTGTCAAATAAAGTTGCCCAAGCACCCACATGAACCAAAGACTCTGGGATTTCTGTCACATCAACTACCACAAAATCCATAGAGACACGACCAACAACAGGAGCTTTATAGTCGCCAAACCATACGACTCCTCGGCTGGAAAGATTCCAAAAAAAGCCATCGCGATACCCTGTACCTAAGGTGGCGAGTTTTGACGGACGAACGCACCGGTAGGTGGCATTATAGCCAATGGTTTGACCCTCAATAGATTCATGACGTTGTACCACCCGCGCCATGGCTTTCACCGCAGGACGCAATTGTTCCGCCAAAGGATAAGGCCGTGCATAACCCAAAAGGCCAATGCCAGGACGTACTAAATCATAATTATAGCTGTGGCCTAAGGACAAACCTGATGAATTACTTAGAGAAGCTTTAGCACTTGGTAATATACGGCGCACTTGTTCAAATAAAATTTGCTGACGGTGATTTTGATCGGTATCAAGATTTTCACTACTGGCCAGATGGCTCATGACAAAGTCTAAATGAAGTCCTTGAAAAGAAGTAGGATCATCTGTCAGATCTCTAACCTCTTGAAGTGTCAAGCCATTGCGACTCATACCAGTATCGACATGTAACACAGCCGATAATGTTATCGATTGACGTTGCGCATATGTCTGCCAACGTTTAACTTGACATTGGTCTACCAAAACCGGCGTTAATCGATCTTTTAAAAAAATTTCTTCTGTTTGAGGCAACACACCAGATAAAACATAAATTGACGCATGTGGTAGAACAGCCCTTAACTTCATGCCTTCTTCAATGAAAGCCACAAAAAATTGATGACATCCTTGACGCCATAAGGTGGTTGCTACAGCCTTCATTCCCAAGCCATAAGCATCGGCCTTGACCACACCGGCGATGGCACAATGAGGGGCCAAAATTGATTGTGTCTGACGATAATTATGGACAATTGCCTCAAGATCTATATCAAGTGCCACTGTAATATGAGGTGGAATTTCAGACATAGAAGGGACAACATAATTGTAACTTTTAGACTCAGGATTGAGTAGATGAACCGCACTCATGATCTTTGTACAGCGTCTAGATCGCCAAATTTGGTGAGAGATCCCTCAAAATAAAGCTTGATGGTGCCGATGGGTCCGTGACGTTGTTTGGCAATGATAAATTCAGCAGTATTATGCACTCTGTTCATATTTTCTTGCCATTCTCGGTGTTTGTCTGTGTTTTCTGGTGGTTCTTTCCGGGCTTCATAATATTCTTCCCGGAACACAAAAGTCACCACATCCGCGTCTTGTTCAATCGAGCCAGATTCTCTTAGGTCGGACAGTTGCGGCCTTTTATCTTCCCGTTGTTCCACCGCACGCGATAGCTGCGACAAAGCAATCACAGGCACATCAAGCTCTTTGGCCAATGCTTTTAAACTTCGTGTGATATCTGAAATTTCTTGGACACGATTTTCATTAGACTTACCGCCAGTGCTTGATCCATGAAGCAATTGCAAATAATCGATCACAATCAAATCAAGGCCAAATTTACGTTTCAATCGCCGTGCCCGGGTCCGCAAACCTGAAATTGACAAAGCCGGTGTGTCATCAATATAAAGTGGTAATTCTGCCAACATACGACCCACATCCAAAAATTTTGGAAAATCATCATGTGAAATATCGCCACGACGAATTTTATCAGAAGACACCCTAACTTCTTGTGCCAGCAAACGCGTGGCCAATTGTTCTGCTGACATCTCGAGAGAAAAGAATCCCACAATGCCACCCCCCTGCATCTGTTTTAAGGATGCTTTGGCGGCGCTGAAGGCGATATTGGTAGCCAGTGCTGTCTTTCCCATAGAAGGACGTCCCGCAATAATAATCAAATCTGATGGATGCAACCCCCCTAACCATTTATCGACATCTTGAAGACCTGTGGTGACACCCACAATGTGGCTGTCTCTTTTGAAAGCAATTTCAGCAGATGCAATGGAAAGAGTTAATGCTTTAGAAAATTTAACAAATCCTCGCTCAGAATGACCTAAAGTGGCAAGATCAAAAAGTCTTTGCTCAGCTCCCTCAATCTGTTTAGTGGCAGGAACATCCAAAGCCACGCCAAAGGCTTGATTGATGACTTCTTCACCCACATTGATTAATTGACGCCTGAGGTATAAGTCATGAATAAGTTCAGCATAATTGCGAACATTGATTACCGAAATCAAAGATTGTGCCAGCTGTGCCAGATACTGCGCACCGCCAATTTCTTGTAAGATTGGATCGCGCTCAAAGAAATTTTTCAACGTAATGACATCGGCAACTTGACCACGTTCGATTAAATGGCCAATCGCGTGGTAGACCTTACCGTGAATTTCATGACAGAAATATTCTGGCATCAAAATTTCAGAAACTTTTTCATAAGCCAGATTGTTATGCAGGAGTGCTGCAAGAAGGGCTTGTTCGGCTTCAATGTTATGCGGCGGCAACCTGGTTTCAACCGATTTATCAAGGGTTTGAAGAGATTGATTTGAATTTATCGTAGACAGAGCAAAATCCATAGTTGAAATCACATTAAGGTTAAGTAACAATACAAATTGTGAAGGTACTATATCAGGCTCGTGTTCGGTTTTCACGAACTAACATGACCTTGATTGAAAAAATATGATTTCTCAAAAAAAACATATTGAAATTGGGCAAATTTATAACAATATAAACAACAGGAAATTATTTTAAATGTCACATAAAAAAGCAATTTTATTGATATCCATTATGGCTGTAAGTCTAGGCACCTTACAAGCAACAGCCACGACACAGCTAAAAGATTATCGAGAGATGGCGAAGGCTGATACGACAGGAAACCCTTTTGATTCTTTTAAAGCGCCGACAGCTTGGGGTTTTGATATGAAAAAAGTAGAAGAACATGTGAAAGAAGGAAGATATGTTCAAAGCTTTTTTCAAAATATCATCCAGTATCGGGATATCAAAAGACAGATTGAACAATTAAACAAAGAAAAAGCAGGATATGAAAGTAGTATTGCAAGCGGAAAAGAATTATTAAAGCAACAACTTGATCATAACAGCGGTTCAAATGCCTCTAAAAAAGATGAAATTAAGATGAATAGTAAAAAACTAGAAGATACGAGAACAGCCAAACTAGCAGAGACCAATAAAAAAATTGCTGAACATCAAGCTCAACTTGATAAACTTGCGCCCACTATTACCAATCCAACGCGTCTGACCGCGGAACAAGTGTCAAAAATACCAACTCATTGATTTATTAAATTTGAAGAAAAGTTCTGAACAACATTCAGTGTACTTTTCTTCAATTTAAAACGTCGGCTTCAACTATTATAATCAAAAAATCTTTTTTATAAATTATCAAACTTTTTCTGTAATATTTTTGAAACATTTAACATAAGGACGTAAATATGTTAAGTTTAGACATTAAAAAATAAGGATTATTTTAGTATCTGATCTGAAGTGCAAGAAATGTTTATCT
>JBPBPI010000219.1:0-7349 GCA_050954885.1 Janthinobacterium lividum
TATCCATTGAGGGAACTCCTGATGTTTAAGTCTCAAGAGTTTACCTCAATACTAATGATCTTTTTTAATTATCCTTAAACGCAACTCGGGTTAATAAAGCGGCTGAAGCGGCTGAAAAACTTTTAAAACGTTCTCGATCTTTTTCTTTTGATGATGCCGCCAATGACAATCGACGGCCAGCCAATAATGATAAGTCGGCTGCGAATAATAATCAGCAACTTCCGACAGATGCACAAGCAAAACAAAGAGCTGGTGGTGAAAAAATAATCCCCAACGAAGGGAACCAACCAAATAGCCCGCAGGCATCAAACAACACTGGACTCAAAAACAAGGCACCAACAACTCAACCTTCTGCAAATAAAGGTGCTGCAAATCCGATCGAGAATTCAGCACAAAATCAAAATCCCGTTATTCATGCTCCATCTAAACCTTCAACCTCTGCACAACAAACTGGAAAAATTGTACCAAAAGACACATCAAAACATCCAGAGGGGCGATCTTTTGATACAGGCGCGACTGTTAATCCATCCACCATGAATTTTGCGACAAAAAATGAAGCTCGATATTATTTCCAAAACTCAAATCCTTCTTTACATAAGAATGTCAAAGAGTTTTTTGAAGGAGCTTCAGGTAAATGTCAGGATTTTAAGATCACGCCTTTAAATGATAATCGTTATAAGTTAGAGTTTTTTGCACCAGCCAATAATCCTGGATTTGGAAAAAGATATATAAAAGTTTTAGATAACAATGGAAAAAAAATTTCATATAAAGCTTATACAATAGGACTAAAAGGTCTCATTCAAATGAAAGAAAAGATAGAAAAGTAGAAAATATGACTATTTTAAAGATTATTTATGAATCTATAAATGGCAACTTCGAAAGTTTTCGTTTTTTAGTTTCATTGTGGAATAGAAAAATTATTGATGAATTAAAAAAAGAAAGATATTTAGAAGATGAAATAACCTTATATCTTCATAAAGAAACATTATGTAAAATTTTAAGACAATACAAAGAAGGAAAGATAGAATCTAAATTGCTCCAAAAATGGGCCAATATGGTTAGAGATGGATATTTTGATACATTTCATATGAAAGAAGGAGATCCAGATCGCTGGATTAATATAGAATACGAATCTGAATATGATTCAGAGCATGATACAGAACTCTGGAATCAAATGAATGAAATCACTTATCGTTTGTATGAAATTGGTGACATTGTAGACGGTGAAATTCGAGAAGAAGAATTAGAAGATTGGCTTAATAATTTTTGTAAAGACGAAATTTGCAAAACCTAGTTAATTTTAAAATTCAAAATCATTATCTTTTAATTTTTTCATTTGAGAAAATAATACATATTGCCTAAAAAATTATGGATGATGTCACTTAATAAAAATAATTCCCAACGAAGGGAATCAACTAAACTCTTCTGGCTCGCAGGCATCAAACAACACCGGACCTAAAAACAACGCACCATCAACAACTCAACCTTCTACAAATAAAGGTTCTGCAAATCCAGCAGAAGGCAATCAACAACCTCAGATTCCTGGACAATTCCATCCTGTTGAACCTCGTGCCCCTTTTATCGTCGTTGATCGTGTAAAAGCAGCTGAAATTGAAAAAATTCGTCAACATTTTATTGAAAACCGATATCTTAATATTGAAAATGCTAAAAAATTAGGATTTAGAGAAGATAAAATTAAAGGTGTTGTAGAGTTCAATCCAAAAAATAAGTTTATTGAAGCAAATACAGAACTTGTTGGTACTCAACAAGATGCTTATCAGATGTTTATCAATTTACGACGCGAGATGTCTGCTAATCCTAACTTAGGTAAAGCAACAATTGAAAAATTTTTGACAAAAAATGGCAAGGGTGAAAGATTAAAAGTTACATATGATGAGGGAACATATTTTCAATTGCGCCCAGAAGGTAAATCAGGCCATGTAAAAATTGAAATAAATGATGTATCAAAAGAAATTAGAGAAAAAATAACATTTAAGACAGGTGCGAATTAAAATGCGTTGGAGAGAAGATGGAAGACTATGGCTATCACCCCCAGAGGATATTATTGATATCGACAAAGAGAAACTGTTACAAATTATTGACGGCTGTTTAGAGTGGAGTCGATCACCTGATTGTCCTCTTCATCTTTTTTCTTCTGACGTTGCAGATGAACTAGAGGAATCTTTATATTATGATCTAATAGATCAGATGAAAGTAAGATATGGAACAGATGATATTGTCATTGATGATATTTCCAATTATGACCATAAATTACCTATATCTATCAAATTTGAAGTATTTAACAAACTTTACGATGCAGATTATTATGAATTACAGCCTCATGAATTGGTTATATTGCGAGATTTTTTAAATACGTTACCTGGTCAAGAATTACAGGCTTGGGCAAAGTGGCAAAAGTATTGGACATATCGAGAAGAAGAAAAATTAAAAAGAGATAAACAAAAAAGACTACAACAAATTAAAATAATGGAAAAAAATACTTTGGAATCAACAAAAGAAAAATTAAATTCTTTTAAAAATCAAAAAATAATATTAAAAATACTATATGATTTTTTTTTAAAATTATCTAATAATGTGTATGCCAATGATTTATTTCATATTAGTTTATTTTATTTAAAGATAGAAGAAAACATCAAATATTTACGAAAATCTTTCTATTCAAGAGGAAAAAGATAAATGTATTAAAAATCTTATTGATAAGATAGAACAAATAATAAGAGAATTTGAAGAATTAATAAAAACTGTAAATTCAGAATCAAATTAATAAGCCAAAATCTAAAAATTATCTGACTTTGGCGATGTCACTGAGGTGCGTCTCTTGGACGGCACCATTTTCCTGGCACGAGATGGCGTGATCTTGCCCGAACAAGTAACTTTGGGCTGTGCAACCGACACGGCGCAAGAATGTTTTAAAAGTTCTAATTTGGGTGTGGGTATCAATGTCTTCACTAAAACGCCCTACTTAAATTACAACCAAAGCCAAAACCTGTTAGATCAACAAATTTACCTTAACAGGGTCATTGTAAAATATATTTTGTTTTAAGATTTGAATTTTTCTTAAAATCCCTTACACTCGGCTTTTTAAGCATATAGGATTGGCATCTTATGAAAATTAACGGTAACGAAATTCGTCCAGGTTTTATTATTGAACATAACAATCAACTTTGGGTGGCCACCAAGATTCAACACACACAGCCTGGTAAAGGTGGGGCTTACCTTCAGGTCGAGATGAAAAACATTCGCACCGGCAGCAAATTGAATGAACGATTCAGATCTTCTGAATCCGTCGAGCGCGCTCGTTTAGACGAGAAAGAATTTCAATTTTTGTACGGCCAAGATGATGAACTGACCTTTATGGATCAAGAAAGCTTTGAACAAATCACGGTGGATAAAGGCCTGGTGGGTGATCCCGCCGTATTTTTAGAAGAAGGCATGATGGTCACTGTGTCTTCTTATGAAGATGACATTGTCAGCATCGCATTGCCCGCGTCCGTTATTGTTCGCATTAAGGAAGCAGACCCTGTGGTCAAAGGCCAGACAGCTTCCTCTTCTTATAAACCTGCTATTTTGGAAAATGGTGTGCGCATCATGGTGCCCCCGCATATTGACTCTGGCACACGCATTGTGATCAACACAGCCGATCATGAATATATCGAACGCGCCAAAGATCTTTAATTATTTAACTTTTACGACGAAAACTGGATTTAAAAAATGTCTCAACCACGCTTAAAATCGGCTTCTGCCCTTATGAATGTTATGGCAGGTGCCGCCTTTAAAGCCGCACGCGGTTTGGTACGAGATTTCAATGAAGTAGAACATCTTCAAGTTTCGCAAAAAGGACCTGGTGATTTTGTCTCAGCGGCTGATTTCAGATCTGAGAAAGTGATTCATCAAGAGCTTCAAAAAGCACGACCTGATTTTGGTTTTTTAATGGAAGAATCAGGTGAGATTATCGGTGCTGATGCGCGTCATCGTTGGATTGTTGATCCCCTTGATGGCACGACCAATTTTTTGCATGCCATTCCCCATTTTTGTATTTCAATTGGTTTGGAATTTGATGGTGAAATTATGGCGGGTGTCATTTATGACCCGATTAAAGATGAGATGTTTCATGCCGAAAAAGGTCGTGGTGCTTTTGTTAACGACCGACGCATTCGGGTCTCGTCACGAGCACAACTTTCAAATTGTCTATTGGTAACCACGCGACTCACACATAAAATTGATCCTGGTCAAACGCAATCAATTTCTGATAAAGCCAAGAAATTAACACTACTCACGGCAGGACTGCGTCATTTTGGTGCGGCCGCTTTAGACTTATGTTATGTGGCTGCTGGTCGTTTTGATGGATTTTTTGCCTATAACCTCTCACCTTGGGATATTGCAGCCGGTCTTGTGATTGTTCGTGAAGCCGGTGGTCAAGTGGACGAATTGAGTGGCCAAGGATCGTTGTATGAAACAGGTGCAATCCTCGCATCAAATGGAAAAATTCACGATAAATTGCGCCAAGAATTAAGCTGATAATTTTCTATAAATAATTGATTTTACATAGTATATATTATTTTTTGTCTTAAATGGTACTTTAAGTTTTTCTTAAATTTCTCTTGCAAAATCTATGGGATAAACTACTTATCAATGTTAAATTTGTCTATAAGGTATTCTTGAAAAATATCAATACCTTATACAAATACATTAATATGGAGACATCTCATGACAACAACAGAAAATATAAAATTATCTTTGGTTGCTTTTTCGATCTATAGCTTAAGTTCCGTTTGTATGGCGACAACAACTCATTTATCACCCGAAGAGGATTTAAAAAGAGAAATATCAAAAGCAGGTTTTACAATGCCTGTCGTTGACGCAACTTCTGAAAATCAGCCTCTTTTATCAAGATATAAAATAAGTGCTCAGGCTTTTATTAATGCAACAAATGAACTTATTGATCGTGCTTCTGCGATTAAAGAAATACCTGCTATATTAAGTAAAAAACCGACAATTAAATTAAATTGCTACCTGTGGCAGGTTCAAAATATACTCACAGATGCTTTTGAAATTTTCAAGGAATTAAAATTTATAAGTCCTAAGAGCTATTTTAAGGAAACGGAAAAATCTTTAGAAGAGACAAAACAAACCTTGGCAAATATACAATCAAAAGCAGAGGCAACTCAAACTGAACTGGTGACACTACAATCTAGTGTATTGTTAAAAGATCAAAAAATAGAAAACTTCGATAATTCTATTAAATCAATGATACAAATGATTGATTTAAATATATTTCACGATGCCACGCCTTTACCGGAAGATCAGAAAAATCAAGCAATGGTTAAGTCAATGGAACAAATAGTTACTTATTTAAAACAAAATTATCCAGCTTATGTTCCAGCACAATCAATATAATAAGTATGAAAACTAATAATTTTTGAACAAAATAGCTAACTATTTTGTTCAAAATTTTATTTTAAATATTTCTTTTAATAAGCCATCTTATAAAAGCTTCATCTGGAATTTTTGATTCTTTTTCACAGCTGTAAAAATAAAGATCGCATATCATTGAATAAGATTTTTTTAAAGTTGGTTTATATAATTGTTGTTGACATACCTCTAAAAATTGACCAACACATGTTAAAAAAAGTTCGGGACGTTCTATCAACATGTTGTCATCTTGATGTTGAGAAAATGATTTATCCTCTTGTTGTAATAAATCTTTGACACTACAATTAAATGTATCTGCAATTGCTTGTAATGTTTCAGCACTTGGTTTTTTGGAAAGACCTGTGACAATGTTACGAACAGCATTTAACCTAAGTCCAGCCTTACGTTCAACTTCTGGAATGGTCATATTATTGTCACGAATGATAGCTTGTAGTTGTTTTTGCAAAGAATTTGTCATAGATTTTACTTACACTTATAAATTAAATTGATATAAAAATACTTATATCATAAAAAAAGTGGCCATAGCAAATTAAGAAAAATATTCTATTATAGGTATTTGATATTTGATTAAATATATTATATATATATAAAAATAGATGGTATTAAATCTATTTTGTTTCTTTTAGGCTTCCTAAATGACTTGAGAGTGGTTTTTCACTCTCAAGTCATAATTTTCAAATATTACATAAATTTAATACAAAAATTTAACTTTTTAGTGGCAAATTTATATTTTCATCATTATGCTTAAAAAGTTGTTGTTATCTATTTGAAATGTATAAAAAATATGCATAGTTACTTTAATAATAAGTTCTCTCTCCCCTCTTTTCAAAAAAAATATTATATCGTTTTTATTATATCTGTTTTTATTTTAACAATAATTGCTGGTTATATTAATTATAGTTATCAAAACTTTCAAAAAAATTTACAGCAAAATCTTGAAGTATCAGCCAATTCAATTATAGAAGAATTAGAACGAGGATTTGATGACAATGAAGCTTTGCTTAAATATTTAGGTGAATCTATTACCAAAAGTCAAAGTTACTTAGATCTTAACAATTTATCGACTATGTTAATGTCAACAGGTGAATTTAATGTAAGAAGTCTTGCAAAATCTTATGTAAGTTGGGCAACCGATGAAGGACTGGTAATTATTAATGGTAAAAAAGGTGTTCTTCACAATGATAAACCAAATATTTTAACCAGACGATATTTTGAAACAGCACGAAAAAATCCTTGGAAAATTCAATTTTCAGAAGTAACCCAAGGATTGTTTAACCCAAGCTCTATTTTACCTATTGCGATGGGTATACAAAATAAATCAGGTGAATTTTTAGGTTATCTCATTCTTGGATTAAGAATAAAATCTCTTAGAGAACAGTTGAAAAAACTTACCTATAATTCTGTGTGCAATTTTATTGTTTTAGATCAAAATTTAAATTTAGCCCTGGCATCTAATGAAGATTTAAAAAAAGATTTTTATCAAAATCAGTCAAATTTAAAAAGGGAAATTGCAACAGGGACATTTACAAAATATACTTTTTCAGGATCAGATGTTAAATGCACTATTTTCAAAAAATTTAATCACTACCCTTTTTTTGTGCTAACTGGTTATTCAATAAATAAAAATTTGATAAATCTCTTAACACAATTAACGCCAAGTATTCTTGAATTTACATTTATAGCATTATTATCATTGATATTTTTAAATATATTTAAAAGAAAAATTATTACTCCCATTAATAAACTTCATGATTTTTGCCTTCAAATTCATCAAAGAGACAAAATAGATGATTTACCTTATTTTAACCCGAGTTGCGTTTAAGGATAATTAAAAAAGATCATTAGTATTGAGGTAAACTCTTGAGACTTAAACATCAGGAGTTCCCTCAATGGAT
>JBPBPI010000220.1:0-2842 GCA_050954885.1 Janthinobacterium lividum
TGCCCCGCAACCCGTGAGCCAAGACCCTTTGGTCCCCGCGTTGCCTGCCGATGGCAGCCCGAACTCAACCGACACATCCTCGCCTGGCGATTCTTCGCCTACGTCTGCGGACCCCGCTTTGCCGCCTGCGACTGATGGCGGTGATGCCGACCCTACGGCACCCGATTCTTCGAGTTCCTCAACCGGCACCCCGACGACTGGCGACAGTGGATTGCCGACTTCGCTGCCGACTTCGACTGAATCGGGCGATGCCGACGATGGCCAGGATGGCGACACAGATGCGGACCCTACCGCTGGTGGCGATGCCAGCGACCAGGATGGCGACGAGGATGCGGATTCGGACGACGCTACGCCGAGCCCTGCCGAGCCGAGCGCCCCAGCAGCCGGCCCCGTGGCCAGCGGCATCGGCCTTGACCCACCACCATCAGGCGTACCGCTGAGCACGCCTGTGCCTGCGCCACAGCCATCGGCACCGCCAGTGGATGAGGACGACGGCAGCAGCGCATCGGGCAGCAGCCAGAGCACCCCAGAGCCTGTAGCGCCGCCGGCGGCACCGACGGCCACAACCGTGGATGACATCTACACTGAGCTTAAGTCTGACGGGCAAAAGCTTGTGGATGCGGCCAATGAAGTGGCCAGCGATGCGGGCAACCTCATCATCTTGGAGCTCAAAGCAGGGGCTAACTTCTTGGCATCAGCATTTGCCAAGCTAGAGGCCATGGGCGAGAGCGAAAAAGCCAAGGTGCTGGCGTCGCCTGTGACCATCGAGCTGCTTAGCAAATACGGCTCGTTCAAAGACATGCTGCACAACTTTATCGGCGTAGGTGAGGCCGAAGGTGCGGCTGTGGCGGAAAGTGGCTTAGCCGCCATGGTCAAAGCCGGGCTGGCTGGTATCGAGCAGAAGGCAAAAGAAGCATTCAACACCCTCAAAGCCAAACTCTAGATTTGAGCCCTGCCTTTTTTTGGCCTAGCTTAAATGCCGATGGTTTGGCACGAATCATCCTCCTGGTTGACAGGTGACGTTTGGTTCGCCCTGGGTTGCGCATGACCCAGGGCGGACCAAGTTGACTACTGCCGAGCAGCCTCAGGCCGTCTGCGGCTGATAATGGGCGGCGGCCCAATCACACGCTCCAAATCCAGTCGACACTGACCGTCCTCGCAAAACTCAGCCGGCCCATCTTGCCCATCTGTCGGAAACACCACCGGCGCATCGGGGATGATGTCGATATATTGGGCATTGCCAGCCTCTATGATGCGGCTGCCTCGCTTCATGTGTGTCTCGTCCACATCAGTGAGCGCTAAGGCTGAGAGGTATTCGTCATCCCGGATGCCCAGGCTTAGGCCTTTTGACTGTATGGAATTCTCGCCGACCCGTGTCGCGCCGCCGCCAAGCCTGACCGCAAGGTTGCTTAAGACGTCGACCTTGGCTGCGGCATCCAGGTGAGCCGCCTGGCTGAACGACACGCTGTATGAAAAGTCGGAAATTAAGGCTGAGCTGACCATCGTCACCTCAAAGCCCGCCCGCCTACGGGCCTGGACGGCCTCGATGCAGGCCCTTGAGCGGTATCTGATGTTTTCTAGCACATCAGAGTCGACAATCTCGACAATCTTCGCGTTGCTTAGGGTCACGGTAAGGCTGGAGATGGACGAAAACGCGGTGTCAGCCTTTATCTGGCTAAGCAAATCAGCGTCCACCGAGAACGTGCCGGTGGTGCGTGAGGTCAGCGACCTGTTGGCTGTCTCAGACTGAAGTGGCTTGTATCCTGACCCCAGCGACGCACGTGGCCCGCAGATGATTTTGGCAACAAAGGGGTCCCGGTGGGTAATGGCCACCAAGGCACCAGGCGCTAGCAATGTGGAAGGTGGCTTTAACTCCGTGTAGCCGTACAGACCCAATATATGGCCCAGGCCACCACAAGAAGAGAAACCACACAGGAGGAGCGGTAGCACGAGGCCGCCAAGTTTGTGCCGTAAGCGCATTGTTTTTTCTTTTCTGCCGGATGGTTCAATACAGCTTCCGGCCACTCAAAAGTCAGGCTTCGGCGCACCTCTGGCAAGCAAAACGCGGATTTGCCCGTAGGGGCTAGGCATTGGTAGGCAACGGCCATGATGGCAACTCGCAGCCGGCCGTGGCGCTCCAAGCGAATCATTAGGGCTGCAGCATCGGCAGCTTACGGCGTCGATGCCCGCTTCTTCGGTATCCGGCGCCTTTTGGTCTTCTCCTGCCTCTCTCTTTTTCTTTGCGCGTTTATTTTGTCCATATGCTTTTTGCATTCATCCCAGGGAATGCTGTCCTCGTTTTTCGTCGGGTTTGCGTTTCGCTCTTCGGCCACAGCCGCCATCAAAATATCGCATTCTATATCGTCTGCTTCGTCATCGCATATGACTGCCATGCGCTGCCCGTCGGCCAAATGAAACAAAATCCTGAGCCGGCCAACGAAAGAAAGAACAGCTTGGGCAAAGTCTTTTCTGATGACGTCAGGGTTAAAAGGCTCAAGTATGCCGTAGTTTTGGACAACAGCAGGCGGACGTTCCCCTCCTTGGTCATGGGGGCGCTCTGCGTCCATTTTGTCCCACCTCTCCAGGCGAGCTATATCAGCTTCCCCCACAAGCGCCACAACGTCATCTTCACCATCGCCTGCGCGGAAAGGTATGTGTTTTGGAATTGTGTATTTGTGGTTAACTGTTTTAAGTAGCGCGATGAGCCGGTTGGCCCGTTTAGGGAATTTCACTATCTACCTCGGGGCCTTTGCTCATTTGGCATTTCCTCAGCGTAGTAACGCCTTATTGCCTCCATCCCCGATTTGTTTTCTTGCTCTTCGACGGCTTCAATGTATTCGAA
>JBPBPI010000221.1:0-19048 GCA_050954885.1 Janthinobacterium lividum
TATCCTTTTTGAGATTTAATACCCAAAATGATACTCCAATGTTTTCAATACTTTAAACTTTTTTACACGCCTCTTAAACATAACTCGGGTTATGATAGGATCGTTGTTGTATAAAAATTTAAGCATAGACCACAGTTATTAAAGAAATAAAATGAAAAAAGAAAAGAAAAACTTTATCAAGCGCCTATCTTCTATTTTAGGCCCAGGGCTTATCAGCGGTGCAGCAGACGATGATCCATCAGGGATTGCCACTTATTCTATTGCAGGCGCTCAATTAGGGACATCTTTATTATGGATGGCATGGGTGACATGGCCTCTTATGTCAGCTGTTCAAATGATGTGTGCGCGCATTGGCATGGTTACCGGCAAGGGACTCGCTTGTGCCCTTGATCAAAAACTTCCAAAATTTGTTCTTAAAATTTTTTGTGTGGCACTTTTTCTTGCAAATATTATCAACATCGCGGCTAATCTGGCAGGGATGGCTGATGCTATGGAATTACTTACGGGTATAAATTCGCATATCTTCGTCATTATTTTTGGCATTGGCATCACCATCGCAATCATCAAGTTTCGCTACAATCAAATTGCAAATACGCTCAAATGGCTTGCCTTATCATTATTTGCTTATGTCATTACAGCATTCATTATCCGGCCAGATTGGTCACTCGTAATGCACCAAACTTTTTCAATTTCTTTGTCAGGAAAAAAAGAAATGTGGCAAACAATTGTCGCCATTTTGGGCACAACCATTAGTCCTTACCTATTTTTTTGGCAAGCTTCTCAAGAAGTTGAGGAAGGAAAATCATTGGGGCAAAATCTTAAACAACGTCAAGGAGCCACAAAAAAAGAAATCACCAATAAGAATAATAGATGTTGGCGCAGGTACTCTTTTATCAAATACGGTGATGTTCTTTATAATTTTGACAACAGCCCTTACTTTAAATGCAAAAGGAATTGTCAATATCACGTCATCAAAAGAAGTTGCTGAAGCTCTACGGCCATTGGCAGGCAACCTTGCCACATTACTCTATACAACAGGAATTGTAGCCGTCGGTTTTTTGGCAATTCCAACACTTGCAGGCTCAGCGGCTTATGCTTTTGCTGAGACTTTTCGGTGGTCTCAAGGACTTGATCAAAAATGGGGCAAAGCTAAATCTTTTTATGCTGTTATCCTTGTCTCTATTATTGGTGCCATAGGTCTCGATTTTACAGATATCAATCCAATTGAGGCATTATTTTGGTCTGGTGTGGTCAATGGGCTTCTGGCTCCTTTTCTATTGGTGGGAATTTTTTTGGTTGCAAGGGATAAAAAAATTATGAACGGACAGACCAGCTCAAAACTGAATCAAGGGGCTGTTGCTTTAACCACAATACTTATGTTCATTGCTTCCTTTGCGATGTTTATACTTTAAACTATAACGGTCAAAAAAAATTCTAAGGCTGTAAAATTAGGATTGATAATTAAAAGCCTTAAACTATAACTTATTAATTAGATTACTAATTTTTGCGAAACTTTTTATGAGTAAAATAGTCTAAGATGAATTATTTGATTCGATATTTTTATCAAAATGCTCAATTAACCTAATTTGGAAAAATTTATGAAAAATATTCAAACAAAATATATTATTGCTTTGCTGGCAGAACACCCTACGGAATATATTGAAGTTGCCCATCGTTTGTTTTCAACTGTTCAAGATCAATATATTACCGGTCCAGAAAGTCTTCCTCATATTACATTGTGTCAATTCTACACAGACAATCCAACTTTAGAAAAAATTAAGCAAGATATAAAATCTTTAAGTATATTTCCCCAGCCACATTTTAATGGCATTCATTTTATCAAAGATCCTTTACCAAACTTGTGGGGTGCTGAAATTTCAGTGGCACGTGATCCTGCTTTTATAAAATATCAAAATCAATTCGTTAATATTTTAAAGAAATACCATATTCATTGTATCAACGATGTTGGTGATTTATACAGGCCTCATTTAACTTTGGCGCGTATCAATCATGTCGTACTTGACAATTTTACAGATCATATTTTGAAAGATACATCTTTTATTTTAAGCATTGGCCGCGCTGGAGACCTTGGTCAATTTATCGAGGTCATTGAGACAATCAAAAAATAAGTTCAAAATTTACGTGTTAAAAATATCGTCAATCTCGTTTTGACTTCTACCTTTTCCTTTTCTCTGAGGGCCTGCCAGTAAAGATTTTTGATCATCAATTTCTGACTCAAGTACTTGATTAATATGATCAATATTTAAGTGAGATGTGCCCCCCAATCCCTCAACTATATCTTGAATTTTTTGTTCAATGTCATGAAAAGAACGAATAACTTTCGCAATACGCTGTCCAGCCAGGTCTTGAAAATTACAGGCTTCATAAATTTTTGTCACGGCTTGAGAAAGTTCGTGGGCTGTAGTTGAATCGGTCCAAGAAGCCAGAGTTTCTATTTTTTCAGCAGCGCGTAATATTTGATGGGCGGCCTCTTCGGTGGATTCTAATACCGCATCAAGTTCGTCGATCGCTTTTGGCAGGTAAGAATTTGACACGTTGTTTTCTCCCCGTGAGGCTGAAATTTCTTTGCGCGTTTCTAATATTGAATCTTCAATTTCATTAAGAGCTTCAAGGACTTTGTTATTAGATAATCCAGAATCTTTTAAAATTTTGGCCAGATCAGTTGACATTATATTTCCCCTTTAAAAATCACCCAAAACACTTTGCAACTTTGTCTTTAGTGTTGCTGCATTGAACGGCTTCACAATATAATTGGAGACACCTGCGTCTTTTGCTGCCATAACGCTTTCAGTTTTGCTTTCAGCGGTGACCATAATAAAAGGTAATTTTTTATAATCATCCAGATTTCTGACGTGACGCAACAGATCTAGCCCATTCATAGGCTCCATATTCCAATCGGATATAACCAAACCATAGGTGCTGGTTTTTAATTTCTCAAGGACTTCATTACCATCGAGTGCTTCATCAACATTTTCAAAGCCTAATTGTTTAAGCAAATTACGTACAATACGTAACATTGTTTTGTAATCATCAACAATGAGGATGGGCATATCTTTGTCTACGGCCATTTTTTCCTCCCCTAATTATTTAATTTTATCATGGCTTAAAATATTTAAAGAAATATGAAATAATTATCTTTAATTTATCTAAAAAACACTTCACCATAACACAATAAATTATAAAATTAATTCAGGGAATAGATTTAATGAAACCTCTCTGGCAGCCCACACTCAAACAAGTTTCTCAAACACAAATGTGGCAGTTTCTTCAAATCATTCATCAAAAATTTAACGTTGATTTTGACCATTATGATGATTTATATCATTGGTCCGTTGAAAACATTCCAGATTTTTGGCGCGCCTTTTGGGAATTTTCAAAAGTTATATGTTCCAAAAAGAGTCAAAAAGTTGTCATAAATTTAGACGCGATGACAGAGGCCAAGTTTTTTCCAGAAGCCAGATTAAATTATGCTGAAAATATTTTAAAAGAACGTCATCTACCGGAACAAGGATCTCAAGAGGCTTTAATCTTTTGGGGTGAAGATAAAGTCAAACGCTCTTTAACATTTGATGCCCTTAAAACTCAAGTGGCATGTGTTCAAGATTATCTTCGTCAATGTGATGTCCGCCAAGGCGATCGCGTGGCCGGTTTTATGCCCAATGTTCCTGAGACAATTGTGGCTATGCTCGCCACCGTCAGTTTGGGTGCGATATGGACCTCTTGCTCGCCAGATTTTGGCATTGAAGGTTTGATCGACAGATTTGGTCAAACAGAGCCAAAGGTTCTTTTTACCACCGATGGTTATTACTATAATGGACAATGGTACAGTGCGGCGGCCAAAATTAGGGATTGCCGTGATCGCCTGCCGTCGGTGACGCATATCGTGGTGTCAGCTTATGGTGATTCTTTGCGTGACTCACTTTTGTCCTCTGAAAAATCTTATCAAGACTTATGGCGCACGACGCCTCAACCTCTCACCTTTGCCCAGGTTCCTTTTAATCATCCTTTGTTCATTTTATATTCATCAGGAACCACCGGAAAACCTAAATGTATTGTCCACGGTCATGGTGGGACACTGCTTCAATTAATGAAAGAACATCAACTTCATTGTGATATTCGACCTCAAGATCGCGTGTTTTTCTTTACAACTTGCGGCTGGATGATGTGGCATTGGCTGGTGACGTCACTTGCCTCAAATGCCACCGTTATGCTGTATGACGGGTCACCTTTTTATCCTCATCCAAAATTTTTATTTGACTATGCCGAGGCTGAAAAATTTACTTTTTTCGGAACGTCTGCCAAATTTTTGGAAAGTCTACGTCAGCAAAAGGTCAATCTTAAAGACAGTCATGATCTTTCTGCTGTGCGAATGATCGGATCAACCGGCTCGCCTTTATCACCAGAAGCCTTTCATTACGTTTATGAAGCGATTTCTGAAGATGTTTGCCTGTCTTCAATGTCAGGGGGGACCGATATTATTTCCTGTTTTGCCCTTGGAAATCCTATGACACCAGTTTGGCCAGGCGAATTACAAACTCGAGGTCTAGGATTAAAAGTAGAAGTTTTTAATGATTCAGGCAGGGCCGTTCTTGAAGAAAAAGGAGAATTGGTCTGCACCGCGCCCTTTCCGTCGATGCCAGTTGGGTTTTGGCAGGATCCGTCAAATGAAAAATATCATGATGCCTATTTTTCACATTTTCCTAATATCTGGTGGCACGGTGATTTTGTTAAATTAACCGAACATCAAGGACTTATTATTTATGGACGGTCTGATTCAACCCTAAATCCGGGGGGCGTACGTATAGGTACTGCTGAAATTTATCGTCAAATGGAACATATTGACGAAATTGTAGAGTGTGTGGCGGTTGGTCAACATTGGCATGACGATGAACGGGTCATTTTATTTGTTCATTTAAAAGATAATTTAACATTAGACTCACCACTTATTGAAAAAATCAAGCATACCTTACGGGCCAATACCACACCGCGTCATGTGCCAGCTGTAATAGTACAAGTTAGTGGAATCCCCCGAACCATGAACGGCAAATTAGCAGAACGCGCGGTGACAGACGCAATTGAAGGCAAAGAGGTTAAGAATAAAGAAGCCCTTATTAATCCAGAGACTTTGGAATTTTTTGCGAAATTACCTGAACTTAAGAAATAATTATGAGATTAAAAAATTTGGCTGGGGCGGAAGGATTCGAACCCTCGAATGCCGGTACCAAAAACCGGTGCCTTACCACTTGGCGACGCCCCATCACAACACTGCTGTTGTCTTTAATTGGTGGTACCTTATCAGAAAAAGTAAAAGATGCAAGATGGTTTTAAGCAGTTTTATTCAAGTTCAACTTTTTAACTTATTTTAGCGATAATTTAAGCAAATCATCATTTTTTTATTGACCAAACGCCTAATATTCATAATATTGAAGCTTAAAAGTTTATAAAGTGACATTGAGTCGCATAATTTTTTAAAAATTATCTTGTCATTTCATAGATTTAGATTGTTTACAAAGAAAGGTAACAGTATGTCAAATGCTCCAGATGTTCCTAGGGGGCAAGAATTTCATGGTATCAGAGGAATTTTATGGCCCATTTATAATTTTGAGCTGAAAAAATTCTTGCCGATGGGCTTGATGATGCTTTTTATTCTTTTTAACTATAATATTCTAAGAGATGTTAAAGACGCACTCGTGGTATTAGCACCAGCTGGTGGCGCTGAGACAATTTCATTCTTAAAATTGTACGGGGTCACACCTTCCGCAATTTTATTTATGGTGATCTTTATGAAAATGGCAAACACAATGAAGCGGGAAAATCTTTTTTACGCGATTGTTATTCCATTTTTAATATTCTTTGCGTGCTTTGCTTGGATCATTTATCCAAATCGTTTTGATTTGCATATGTCACTCGAGACAATTCAAGAGCTGCAAGCTTCATATAAAAACTTGCACTATGTTTTTCCAGTGATTGGAAACTGGAGCTTTAGCATATTTTATATCTTTGCTGAACTTTGGGGTAGTGCTGTTTTATCTATGTTGTTTTGGCAGTTTGCCAACCACATTACACGTGTCACAGAAGCCAAAAGATTCTATGGTTTGTTTGGCCTTATTGGAAATATTGGCTTAATTTTAGCAGGTGGCCTAATCTATTATTGTTCACAATATGCTAAAACTCTTGAGAAAAGCGTTGCCTGGAGTCACAACCTTAAAATTCAAATGAGTTTAGTCGTGATATCTGGAACGATAACAGTTGCGCTTTATTATTGGATGCACCGTAATGTCTTAACAGATCCTCGTTTTTACGTGGAAGGTGAAGTCGGTACAAAATCTAAAAAAGACAAACCAAAGTTATCGTTGACTGAAAGTTTTAAGTATTTGTTAAATTCAAAATACTTAGGTCTTATTACGGTTATCGTTTTGGCTTATGGTATCACCATTAATTTGGTTGAGGGCGTTTGGAAAGGACAAATCAAAATCAGGTATCCTGATGAAAATGATTATCTTGCTTTCATGGGTCAATTTACCTTCTGGACTGGCTTCGTGACCATGATTTTGATGGTTGTTGGAAACAATCTTCTACGTAGCTTTACGTGGAAAAAATCAGCCTCAATTACGCCAATTATGGTATTGGTCACCAGCTGTATTTTCTTTGGATTCATTATGTATTCAAACAATACAGGTGAGCCGTTTACACCCTTTATGGGAATGACATTGGTGATGGCTGCGATCATTATTGGTCAAATTCAAAATATTTTGTCAAAAGCCACAAAATATTCCTTATTTGACCCAACCAAACAAATGGCCTATATCCCTCTTGATCAAGAATTAAAGGTTAAAGGACAGGCAGCTGTTGAAGTCATCGGTGGTCGTGCCGGTAAATCAGGTGGTGCATTTATCCAATCAACTTTACTCGCGGGTATCGGTGGTGGTGTAACACTTGCAAGTTTGGTGTCAATTTTGGGACCAATTGTGATTGTGGTTACCATTGCTTGGCTCATCAGCGTGTCTAAACTCAGTGTTAAATTTGCTGAATTAACCGCACAACGCGCAAATGAAAAGAATACAACCGTTTAACGATTGATCTTTCTTTTTGCATCATTTAAAACAGCGTCTTTCGGGACGCTGTTTTTTTATTGTCTAAAAATTCCTAACCTTTTAAGAAGATCTTACTTTATTCAACATATTAATTAACATTTTTGGTTACTGATTTGAACCTGCGCAGCCAAGAAGAAACTTTCATCACTTGATCGATACGGTTTTCTAAAAAAATTTGCGTCTTTGCAAAATTTAAAGAGTCATCTTGCAGCCAATATAAAAAGGTTGACGCATAAACACCGCTTAGAAGAAACCGTTTACTATAATAATTAAAATCTGTCGCTTGATCGCCTGCTGTGTACCAAATGTTGCTGACAGTTCCAAAAAATTTTTGACTTAAATTTTTTAAAGATCCTGAAAAGGATTGATGTTTAATGGCTTGTGATAAAAGATCGCGGTAAGGCCTCATCAATTTTAATCTCAACATAATTAAAAAAACAACACGGTCTCGCACACGATAACTGGACAGATCAACCGTTTCTAAACATTCACCCATTTGCCGATCTATCATCTCGATCAGATGATCGAACACATAATCAAGATTTCCTTGAAAAGCGCGCTTGGCTTCGCCTTCTGCAAATCCCAAATCGATCACGGCTTGTTCAAGGCATTGCAAAGTCCAACCATATGTGGATATCTGTGACGTCATTGCCAATAAAATATTATCTTGGGTTTTACCGTCATGAATTAAGGCATTCATTCACTTTATCCTTTCATTTAAGCGTATGTTGTCTTATAGTAAGAGAAATTTTAACATATTGTGTCTATAATTTTATAAAATTAAAAGGAGAGAAATTACTGTGATCGTTTATCTCAAAGAAAGTAGTAACAACAACACGAATAATCTTGATCAAGCCCTTCGTAATTTAAAAAAGAAAATGCAACGTGCGGGAACGTATCGTGAAATGAAGGAACGCCTTGAATATAAAAAGCCATCTGAACGCCGCAAGGATGAAAAAGTTCAATCCATTCGTCGTCGCCGTAAATTAGAGCGTAAACGCATTGAGCGTGAAGGCGTGTAACGTCTAAAATATCATATTTTCTGTCAATTTTAATTAATGTAAAATTGACAGAATTTTTATCTACTTTTTAAAATTAATGGCGTTAATTTATTTAAAATACGAGTGTTTAAGTTACTGTATAAAAATGTAAATAAATTCCATTGTATTTAAAATCAACTATTTTAACTTTTGTGTTCTTAATATTTTGTAAAAATAAATATGCTCCTTGATCTGTTATAAAATTATTGGATAGATTAAGATTATAAATACAAGTATTTTGAAGACCAATAGCCAAATCTTGTAAACCTTTATCTGTAATTTTGTTATTTGATAAATCAAGTGTATCGACTTGTGTGTTATGAAAACAAGATATTAATTCTGATAGATGAACATCTTTGATATAATTGTTAGATAAAACAACAAATTTAACAGAAGAATCTTCAAGAGACTTTTTTACAGTTTCAATGTCTGATTTTCCAATATTTTTATAAGATAAATCGATGGTTTGAAGTTTTTGGTTATCCTCAAATGTTGATTTTACTATATTAATCGACACTTCAAAAAACTCCATGGAAAATCCCTGAAGCGCGTTTATAAAATACTCAACGCCAACATCTGTAAATTTGTTAAAATTTAAATTTACTCTTCGTACCAAAGTATTAGGTATTTCATGAGCAAGGGCTTTGAGTCCTGTATCACCAATATCATTGTCCCTTAACACAAGCACTTTCACTTGGCTTCCTCGAAGATTTTTTATAAAAAGTTTAGCACCTACGTCACTAATATAATTTC
This sequence comes from Janthinobacterium lividum, assembly GCA_050954885.1. GTDB lineage: Bacteria > Pseudomonadota > Alphaproteobacteria > Caedimonadales > Caedimonadaceae > JBPBPI01. The sequence continues at coordinate 8,909 of JBPBPI010000221.1, forward strand.
CTGACATATCAATTGTATGAATTTTACTGCCACAAAGCTCTTTGGCTAATTCTTGGGCCCCTTTTGCACCAATTTCGTTACCAGCTAATATAATAACTTCAATCCCAGTACCAGCAAGGCTTTGACCCAACTCTTTGATCCCTGCCCCTTGAATTTTGTTATAGCTTAGATCAAGTTTTCGAATTCGAGGGTTGTCTTTAAAACTCATTATTAAGTTTTGAGCATCTTGCGTGTTAAGATTAAGTTTTTGCAAAGATAATGTGTCGACTTGAGTATTTGAGAAATCTTGAGCAAATTTCTTTAATTCTTCAATTGGAATTATATTATAATCCAATTTGACCTTACGTATTTTGGTCTTTGCGAGATGACGTACAAAATTTTGTATTTCTTTAAAAGCTAGTTTATTATCTGATAAATCAATTGTTTTAATATTGGTATATTCTAAGCATTGTGCAAATTCCGTTAAACTACCTTGATCGATTTGTATATTTCTTAAAATCAATTTTTGAACATAACTGCCTTGAAGGCTTTGGACCAGTCCAATGGCACCCCTTATATTTATATTATTATACGATAAATTAATTTTACGAAGAGGACTGTTTTGAAAAACGTACTGAAAATCCTCTTTTTTTTCACTTGTAATATGATTTAAGCTTAAAATTAAATAATAAACCTCGGTTTTTTGAAGTGCTTGGATAAAAGCCTTGACTCCCTCTAGATCAATATTATTATTTCTTAAATCAATGATTTGTACATTTGTATTTTTAATATTTTGTTCCAAGCTTTTTAAAATTTTCGCATCAATTTCTTGATTCCAAAAATTAAGAATACCTATTTGACTGTGTTTAAAGTGTGGCCAATAAAGAGAGGGGATATTATGTCCTAATTTAAGAAGGCTATACCAAACAAAACTGGGAATATCTTGAATATTTTTTCCTCTTTTAATAAGGAAATCTGAATAAATCTGACTATTGGTTGATAAATGACATACTGGACGTTGAGGCAGATGATCGAATCCTTCTTTAAATATATCTTCAAAATTATAACCTGTAATAAGTGAAAAAAAAGCTCGATTGATTTTGATCATATTTTCATCACAATAAGGCAGTATGTGATAAAAAATAATATCTTTGGGCAGTGCTGCTAAATCTCCGTAAGATATATCTGAATATTTTAGAGTGTTGCTGATGGCATTTATTTTATACCTTTTTTTTCCATCAACTCTCTCTTGATCATCATTTAAAATAGGATTAGAGGCTAAAATTTGTTGGACACTTAAATATAATAAAAATGCCCAACTTAAGGTGTGTAAGAAAAACTTAGGAAATAACATTCAAATTTCCAACCTTTATGGTTAATCAGGTCTTTCAATGGCAATGGCCGTTGCCTCGCCGCCACCGATGCATAAAGAGGCAACACCACGCCTCAATTGATATGACTCAAGGGCATGCAAAAGTGTCACGACAATGCGCGCACCACTGGCACCAATAGGATGGCCCAGGGCACAAGCGCCACCGTGAATATTAACTTTGGCAGGATCTAATTTTAGACCTTGAATGGCGGCCATGGTGACCACCGCGAAGGCTTCGTTGATTTCATACAAATCAACTTGATCTTTGGTCCATTGAATTTTATCAAGTAATTTCTCAATAGCGCCGATGGGGGCCATGGTGAACCATTCTGGTTCTTGAGAATGAGTGGCATGGGCTGTGATATAGGCACGAATTGGTAAATTACGCCTCAGTGCTTCCGTCTCTGACATTAAAATAAGAGCCGCAGCTCCATCGCTTAGAGAACTTGAAGACGCAGCAGTCACTGTCCCCTCTTTCCGAAAAGCCGCTTTCAAATTGGAAATTTTGTCTATTTTAACCTTAAAGGGTGTTTCGTCTTGGCTTATCTCGCTTATCTTTCCAGCCACCGTCGTCACTTCTTTTTTAAATTTTCCAGACTCTAAGGCTGTCATGGCTTTTTGTGTGGTTTGAATGGCATATTGATCTTGGGATTCTCTTGAAAACGCCAACCGTTCAGCGGTATTTTCAGCAAACATGCCCATGGCACAGCCCTTTTGATAAGCATCTTCAAGGCCGTCAATCAACAAAGCATCTAAAACTTGCTGATGACCAAAACGATAGCCTGATCTGGCTTTGGGCAAAATGTAAGGTGCATTGGACATGCTTTCCATCCCGCCTGCGGCCACCACTTGCCTTGATCCTGCTTTGATAAGATCATGGGCCAGCATGAGAGATTTCATACCAGATCCACACACTTTATTGATAGTGGTGGCCCCAATGGCTTGAGAAAGTCCTGCATGATATGCGGCTTGCCGGGCTGGATTTTGACCGACACCCGCTTGAAGAACACAGCCCATAAAAACTTCTTCGACTTCTTCAGATGACAAATCAATATCAGCACAAGCGGCTTTTAGAGCAAATCCACCCAGTTCAGGCGCCGTAAAATCACGAAGTTCTCCTTGAAAAGATCCAATGGGTGTTCGTTTGGCGGCAACAATGGCGATACGATCTGATGACATGACACTTCCTCTGTTTTTTTATAAATTTATTATATTATTTGTACTTGACTAAAAAATAGTTTTTTCCTCAAATTTTATTATCTAAGCTTAAGAAAACTCAGGAAAAAGTCAAAGAAAAAATATTTTAAAGTAAAAACATTGTAGCAAGGCCTAAAAATACAGTATATCCCAACACATCTGTGGTGGTAGTTAAAATGGGGCCGGCACTGATGGCAGGATCAAGATCCATACGATCAATCACAATGGGTAAAATTGTTCCAGCAAATGCTGCCCAGAGAATGTTAAACAGTACAGCCACCGACAAAATAATACCTAAACGCAGATCATGCACCCAAAGGGCCGCAATTCCCCCCAACAAAAGCGAGAAAAAGCCCCCTGTGATCATGGCGATAGACACTTCTTTGCGAACTGCTTTCCAGGTTTCTCCTTCACGTAAAGAGTGCGTTGCCAAGGAGCGGATGGCAATTGTGACCACTTGCATACCCGCATTACCACCCATGGCGGCGTTGATTGTCATGAGAAATGAGAGTGCCGAAATTTGTTGAATTGACCCCTGAAAACGAGATATCACAAAAGAGGCAATGAGAGTATTGATGAGCGTGATCACCAACCAACGAATCCGCCAATAGGCTGTGGTGGCAATGGGTGCGCGAAAGTCAGATTCATGGACTTTGGCAAAATTAAGCAAATTTTTATCAGCTTCTTCTTCAACCACCTCAAAAATATCATCCAAAGTGATCATGCCCACAATACGTCCCGATGGATCAACCACAGGTGCTGATACCAGATGATAATGTCGAAATAAATCAGCCACTTCTGTTTCGTCCTGGGCTACCGTAATGGTTGTTTGGGTCTTTTGCATAATTTCCGACACTTGTGATTTGAGCGGGTGCCTAAAAAGTGTGCTGAGATAGATTTCACCCATGGGACATTGGCGCGCATCAACCACATAAATGGTATAAAAAGAATCTGGCAGACCATGGGTGTCACGAACAAAAGAAATAGTTTCTTCAATGGTCCAAAAAGGCGGTACACAAATAATTTCGTGTTGCATTAGACGGCCAGCACTATCTTCAGGATAGGTTAGAACTTCCTCTAAAATGGCTCTCTCATTGGCTGAGATTGTGCGCAAAACTTCTTCTTGTTGTTCTTCATCCAAATCGCTGATTAAATCTAGGGCGTCATCACTTTCAAGTTCAGAGATCGCCGCTGCAATGCCTTTGGTGCCCAAAATCTCTAAGACTTCACGACGAATGCTATCATCAATTTCTGATAATGTTTCCGCTGTGATCGAGCTTTTGAATGCTTCAACAAATTTTTCGCGATCTTGAGACGAGAGTCGAACAATAAGATCTGCCATGTCAGATGCATGAAGTTCTTCGGTTAGTTGTGTCACTTTGACAAGATCATCTAGGGCGAGAGCTTCTGAGATATCTTCAATAAGTTCTGAAGACGCACCAAAGAGTAACTCTTCTGAAGATTCTTTGGCTGTCTCAAAAGTCTCGGATGTCATGAATTGCTTATCTTTCTATCCTTATAAAAAGGAAGTTAACTGTTTAAATTTTAAAGCTTCGACACTGGCAATGGCTGTCATGTTAATAATACCCCGGACAGAGACAGAAGGTGTTAAAATATGACCTGCTTTTGTGCCTCCCAAAAGCAGTGACCCAATTGATTGCCCATCCGCCATGGCTTTGACCAAATTAAAAGAAATATTGGCTGCATCTAAATTTGGCATCACCAATAAATTTGCCGTTCCCTTTAATCGAGAGTGGGGGAAAATTTGTCGTCGAATGGCTTCATTTAAAGCAGAATCGGCATGCATCTCACCTTCAATTTCAATATCAGGCTCGCGTTGATGAAGCAAGGTTCTGGCATCCCGCATTTTTTGTGCCGAAGATGATTGGCTTGAACCAAAATTAGAATGTGACAGCAAAGCAACCTTAGGATTGAGCCCAAATTCTCGCACTTGAGCAATCGCCATTGAGGTAATTTCGGCAATTTCTTGGGCACTGGGATCTTCGTTGACATAAGAATCAGTGATAAAATAAAGTTCTTCATTCACGATAATAGCACTCAGTGCCCCCCAGACAGATGATCCTTCCTTCAGGCCAATAATATTTTTAACATGATGTAAGTGCCGCATGTATTGGCCGTAAGAGCCACACAAAAAAGCATCGGCATCACCCAAGGCCACCATCAATGACGCAATCACCGTGGTATTGGTTCGAACCATGGTACGGGCATCATCAGGAGAGACACCTTTACGTTCCATAAGTTGATGATAAGTTTGCCAGTAATGAACATAACGATCATCTTTTTGGGGATCAACCAGTTGAAAATCCTGTCCTATTTTAAGACGAAGCCCAAGACGATCCAATCGTGTTTGTACAACCGAGGGACGACCAATCAAAATAGGCCGTGCAAGGCCTTCATTCACCACCACTTGACACGCACTTAAGACACGCTCGTCTTCACCTTCCGCATAAACCACCCGCATTGAATCTTTTTTGGCACGGTGAAAAAACGGTTTCATGGCAAGACCTGAACGAAACACATGTTCAATCAAACGCTCGCGATAGGCTTTGAAAGACGCCAAAGGACGGGTGGCCACACCTGAATCCATGGCGGCTTTGGCAACAGCGGGGGCGATCTCGATCATCAAACGAGGATCAAAGGGTTTTGGAATCAGATAATCAGGCCCAAATTTTAGATCTTGAGTGTCATAAGCATCAGCAACCACATCAGATAATTCAGCTTTAGCCAATTCAGCTAAGGCTTTGACACAAGCCAATTTCATTTGATGATTGATGGTGGTGGCACCGACATCCAGGGCAGCGCGAAAGATAAAAGGAAAACAAAGTACATTGTTCACTTGATTGGGATAATCCGATCTGCCCGTTGCCACAATGGCATCAGGACACGCTAATTTGGCGTCCAAAGGTGAAATTTCAGGGGTTGGATTGGCAAGCGCAAAGATCAGCGGTTTGGGTGCCATTTGCGTCAGCCATTCCGGTTTTATAATATTACCGGCAGATACCCCCAGAAAGACGTCTGCACCTTTCAAGAGTTCAGGCAGTGTTCTTAAATCTGTCTCTTGAGCAAAGTTGGATTTGTAGACGTCCATGTTAAGGACGCGTCCTTGATAAACTACGCCGTCTAAATCAATAACAAATATATTTTTTCGTTGAACACCCAATTGAACTAATAATTCAAGGCAAGCAATCGCGGCCGCACCTGCCCCACAACAAACTAATTTGATTGAGCCTATGTCTTTGCCAACCAATTCCAAGCCATTTAAAAGGGCAGCGGCTACAATGATCGCTGTACCGTGCTGATCATCATGAAAAACCGGAATTTTCATCCGTTTTTTCAATTCTTCTTCCACCATAAAACATTCTGGTGCCTTGATATCTTCCAGGTTGATGGCACCAAATGTTGGCTCAAGACTTGCAATGATATCAATTAATTTGTGAGGATCGCTTTGGTCTAATTCCAGATCAAAAACATCGATACCAGCAAATTTTTTGAACAAGACGGCTTTGCCTTCCATCACCGGTTTGGCAGCATAAGGGCCAATATTTCCAAGGCCTAAGACGGCAGAGCCATTGGTGACAACAGCCACTAAATTGGCGCGGGCAGTTAAATTTGAAATTTCTTTGGGATTTTGAACAATAGCTTCACACGTGGCTGCAACACCGGGGCTGTAGGCAAGCGAGAGATCAAGTTGAGTGGACAAAGGTTTGGTGGGCACAACTGCAATTTTACCAGGCCTTGGCAGACGATGGTAATCTAAGGCATTTTTATAAAGTTCATTGCTCATGATATTTGTTTCTCCCTGGAAAACATTCATAAGCGTAATATATCAAATTCAAGCGAACGCGTCTGCACTCATTCTTTAATTTAAAAGCAACAATTGTGTAAAATTGGTGCGGTCGAGAAGAATCGAACTTCCACAGGGTTTCCCCCACAGCGACCTCAACGCTGCGCGTCTACCGTTCCGCCACGACCGCACACTGGTAGTGCCCTTTTTAAATACGGCAAAATTGAGTCTCATTTCAAGAGAGAAATTGATTTTTCTTAAAAATTTTAAAAATTTATATTTATTTCATAAAAATACGATTCAGTAATGCCATAAGGTTTATACACTTTTAAATTTAATGAATGAGCTTGTGACATGGTCAAAAATACATTTTCAAAAAAATTTTTCTTTTATTCAATTGTTTTAATTGCTTTTTTCAATATTTCATCCGCTTTTTCCAGTAATGAAAGGTTGATCAACGAAAATTTTAATCAAGCATCTAGAATGACATTTTCAACCGGTCAAAATTTTACGGAAATTTTACCTGAAGAAATTGTCAAAAAAATTTATGATTTTATGATGCCAAATCATGATTCAACCCTACTTCTCATTAATAAATTTTCTTTTCGTATGTTACGTCAATGGCAATATAGTCCAAATGCCATGATAGATTTTAGAGAAAATGATTTTTTTGATTTTGCTTTAGATGATTTAATCAACAAAGTTGAAAATTTAAGTTTAAAGACTTTTATCTTCTCTAGATCGTGTTTTTCTTATCATCTTGTCTCAACACCTGATGCGACGTCTTCAGACATTTTTCAAATTCCAAAAAATGTTTGGCGCAAAAGACTTGGTAAAGTTTTTTATCTGCCAGAAAAATATTGGTCCAAAATACCTGATAGCCAAATTCACACCTTGCATGTTTCACTTCTTGAAGATAATACTTGGCGAAGCGTCTTTAACACATATTTATGTCCCGATAAACTTAACCGTTTCTTGCATATTTTTGATCATAAAAACTTGATAACCACCCTTGATTTATCAGGAAATAATATCGGGGTTGGCGTTGTTCATCAATTGGTTCAACTTAAATTTGTTACCTCTTTGAACTTGGCCGGCAATCATGTGGGTAATGGGGGTGCAGCACTGCTGGCAAATTGGGTCACCTTAAAGAAATTAAATTTAAAAAGTAATCAAATTACGGATCAAGGTGGCCTGGATTTATCTAAAAATTCGACACTAACACACCTTAATATCAAGTATAATTTATTGATAAAGGCAAGTAAAAAGGCTTTAAAGCAAAATTCAACCTTACAAGAGTTAAAACTTTAAAAAGTTTTCTGAGAGTCAAAAAATCAATTAAAACTGAGGCTTAAAAACTGAAATTTAAAAAAAGGCTATCAACAAGTCACTTTTTATTTTAAAGTAGATCTGTAACTTACAAGGAGCCAAAGATGACTACGAATGTCGTATCTGTTTTAAATAAACTTATAAAAACATCAAAAGATGGAGAACAAGGTTTTCGCAATGCTGCTGAAAATGTCAGCAATGAAAGTCTGAAACAAATGTTTCTTGAAAAAGCGCAAGGATGTAAGGCAGCGGCGCAAGAATTGCAATTACATGTCACACACGAAGGCGAAGAGCCAGAAGAAAGCGGCAGCATCATGGGTGCCATTCACCGCGGTTGGATGAATGTTAAATCAACCATCGCTGGACAAGATGATCATGCGATTTTAGCCGAATGTGAACGCGGCGAAGATGTGGCGAAGGCGACTTATGCCAACGCATTGAAAGAAGATTTACCAAGCGACATCCGCGCGGTGGTTCAACATCAATATCAAGGCGTGTTGTCCAATCACGATCAAATTCGTGATTTAAGAGACAGTTACGTCAACAAATCCTAAATTCCTGATTAACATTTTAAGCCAGCAAATGCTGGCTTAAAATTAATTTATATTTTCTTTTATCACATTCAGTTTTTCTAAGTTTAGCTTCTTTTTTTTTCAATATTATGTTAATTAAATTGTCATTTAGTCATTAATTTGGGAAATCTTATGCATTATTTCATCAAAGTATTTTGTTTTGCCATCTTTATCGGTCAAGTGAGTCAAGCAAGTAAATTAATTACGATTGATCAAGATCAGAATCGTACAACCATAATTATCACCTCACCTGTTGATTTTCATGGATTTGCAGAAGCTCATGAAAGAGGCATAAAAGGACATAATCAGACAATTGCATTTATTGAAAACACACCTACACTTAATCACCCACAATTTCAAGAAAATCAAATTACTCTTTTTGATGTTAGCCACAGAGCTAATTATTATGGCCAAGATATATCGACTTGGAGAAGATCAAAAGAAGATGAAGAAACTGAATCAAGATTTAATTTAGATTGGATTTTGGATAATCATAATATTCAAGATCATTACCACGGTAATCACGTCATTGGTATTGCAGTCGGACAACCTGGCTTATACAATTATGTATTAAATGATAATACAGACAAAAAGAAAAACGACATTAAATTAAGTTTCAAAGGGGGATGTTCTCCTTTGGCACGTGTTATAAATTATGATTACAGCAATTTTTATCCTAAACAAGAGTGGAATTGGTTAGATAATCCTATCAAAAAGCACTTTCCAACAGGTGTGTGTGTCTACACCTATGAAGACCTTTACACAAAAATTGAGCTATCAGGATACACTAAAATTGCTGAAGATATTTATCGTTTAAAAGAAGCTAAAAAAGTAAAATATGAAGAAATTAATGATTTAATATCTCTCAGAAAAGAGACGAAAAATAAAATTGATGCGATGTCAGAAAACGAAAGAAATTTTTATAAAGAAACAAAAATTGACGATAGTCTGATGCAAGCCTTTAGAGCGTTTTTTAAGTCAGAAGCGCGTATCCTTAATGCAAGCCTTCAATTGATGCCTCTATGTGATCCTCTTAATTCATACAAAATACCTTCATATATTGTTGAAGAAATTGCAGAAGGTTTAGAGAAAAATGATAAAATTTTAGTTTTGGCAGCAAATAATGAATGTATAAATCTTTCTTCTTCTCTCAAATTTAATTATTTTAAAGATTTCTTTTATCATTCTTCTTTAAAAGATCGTAGTCTCATTGCAATCAATATTGTTCCTTATGAAGACGAGTTTTTTTGTAAAAATTTAGGTACGGTATTACTGAAAGATCAAACAGTGTTAAATATTGGATTGGGCAATCAATCAAATTATCCAGGTTCTGATTTAAAAGAGTTTGCATTGTGTGCTTTAGGAAAAACAATTTCAGGCTCGGAAAGCCTTGATAATAAATGTCAAAATCTTTTTAGTGTTGGAAATGGGACTTCTATGGCTGCACCAGTTATATCATCACTGTGTGCACTTATGGCAGAAAAATATCCGCATTTCAACGGCAAGGAAATTGTCAGTCGCATCAAAGAGACAGCCATTAAATTTGGTAATCCTGATTATACAGGCTGTGGCTTTTTATATGCGCCATCTTCTTTAGGTTTATAAGATTGCTAAATATTGAAAGAAAAAATTTATTAGAGTTTTTTCTTTCAATATAATTCATACAAATTCTACACTCTATTTACTGTTTGACCCCACTTTTCCTTTTGTTGTGATTTTTGAGGGCGTGTGCGTTAAGGATGTCGAAGCAGGCGGCGCCTTGGTTAACCTGTTCCAACACCATCCATCCAGCCGGTGTCAGGGTGATGGTGGCATTGGCTGGCGATGACGCTCGCAGCAATAACTTTTCGCCTAGACACACTTCCAAATTTTCAATGGCGCGGCTG
>JBPBPI010000222.1:0-3250 GCA_050954885.1 Janthinobacterium lividum
GAGCTCGGCCAGCGCGGTATCACGCTCCCACGGCCGATTAGGATCTCGGTTGCTCGGCCTAACGCCTCTCAAGAGGCTCGTGATACCTCCAGGGCGCAAGTCACCACGTCGGCCGATCAGGCTGCTAACACAGCCTCCAGGGTCGCCCAGCAGGCAGTCCAGCGCTCGCGCGGCCCCTCGATGTAAACCGCAGGCGGAAGGCACCGTTTCGGTGACGTTGACCCCAGCACAGTTGACGACCGGGTGCGCCAGCGGCAGTCACTGCCTTTAGTTGAGGTTTTGCAGGCTTGGCTGGACCTGCAGCTGTCTCGCCTGATGGGCCGTAGCCGGCTGGCCGAGGCGATCCGCTACGTGCTCGGGCAGTGGACGGCGCTGGCCCGCTTTCTTGATCGCGATTATGTATTTAACAAATACGATAGCTAGGTTAGGCTCGCACTCAAGGAGATAGAGTATGGCTTCTGCCCGGCACCCACGTCATGACGGATGAAGCCGGTCAGTATTCCAGCCTCAAAAAGCATTTCGCGGGCCACGATTTTACCCGTCATAGAACCGGCGAATACATGCGCGGAAACGTTCATAGCAACATGGTTGAAGGCTTCTACTCCGTCTTCAAGCGCGGCATGGAGAGTGTCTATCAATACTGCAGCGACAAATACCTGCACCGTTACGTAGCCGAGTTTGATTTTCGATATATTAACCGGGCTGAGCTGGGCGTGGATGACGCGCAGCGCGCCGAGATGGCGCTTAGGAGTGTGATGGGAAAACGGCTGACTTACTGCAGATCTGGTATCTAAAGTGCTGGTTAAACTGCCAAAGGGGAAGATCTCGGTACTAGCTTCGCCTCCCAATGTAGAAGTAGGCAAATGGTATATCGTTGTTGAATGCCGATCTTGCAAAGGCATCATATATGCGCTTGCCGACAGCTCTAATGGACAGAACCCGCGGCCATTCGGTGGAGAAGGAAAATTCCGCATTCCTTGTCACTCCTGCTCTGCTGATGAGCAATTCGATCCGACAGAACTACACTCGCATTTGGCCCAAGAGAAGGCCATCTTTCAGGTAAAGCGTCTAACGCCTTCCGGTGGTTCACGACAGCCACTTGCTCGAAAATACGTCGGCGTTAAGCCTATATTTGGAGCTACGGGTCTCATCAACCGGCCGGAAGCCGCTGCTGCCCTAGGGAGATGCCTGGCACTGTGGACCGAAGCTGAGTCGGAACTAGCCAACGTCCTCTCAAGAATTTTGAAAGCAAACGCTGAGCCTTCCGTTGCGATGTTTTTAGCTATCCGAAACAGCAGATCTCAGAGCGAAGTTATGGACGCTGCCGCAAAGGTTGCGCTGAATGCTGAGGATTATGAACTCTATGGAGCCATCATGGCTACGGTAGCTTCAGCGCAAAAGGAGCGGAACCACTTGGCGCACGGGCAATTTGGATTTTCCCACCAGATCAAGAGAGGCGTTTTATGGACCGATCCAATGAACCTCGTGCGTCACGGTTTGCGCCTCCGGCTAGAAGATATAACTCCGGAGCATACAGAGCGACTTCTTCAACAGACGTTCGTGTACGAGCCGGAAGATATCGAGACAGTCAATGTCATGATTGAAGACTGCATTCTGACTTTGCGTCAGTTGGCTGCGTACGTTGAGCGTGATCCATCCACCGTGCGCGCTGAATCGTATCTCCAACTATCCTCCAGACCTCGTGTTCAGCAAGAGTTAAACCGGCTACGGCAGGGTCAGAAAAAAACTCAATCAAAGCCGCACTAAGTGCCTCACACACTGTCTCAGCAGAAAAAGATTCAGGGACGTCCATTAGCATGAAAACGACTCAGGTTTATACGTTGCTTTACACGCTTCTACAATAAGCAGCCCTAGAGTACAAGAAGAGATAGTATTAAATGGCGTATCGCGACCCGAAAACAAAAGATCAAAAGATTCGCTTCATTGAAGTTACCCAAGCCATCGGCACAGACGAGGACGAGGCGGCGTTCAAAGCCAAACTGGCGGTGATCGCGCAGCAGAAGCCGAAGACTGAGCCAGAACGACCCAAGGATGACAAGTGACAGGATGGTGGGACCGGAACGCTGCCCAGCTTCAGGAGATGGGTCGCAACGGCGAAAGTAGGAAGGATGACGCCTATTCAGCGGCAGAAGTTCGGCGTGCGATAGTTTACTGTCGTGAAGACGTTGTCATGGTAGTTTCTTACCTTTCTTCTATCAATCGGCAGCTGTCGCAAATCTGTTCAATGTTGATTGTTATCGCTGCCCTGATTGGCGCAGCGGTGCTGCGATATCTCTTCCGTTAGGCGGTGTATTTGCGAAGTGCACAATCACCTTAGGTTAGGGAAGTCGTAGATGGTGATCAGATGGGCCTGCGCCACACTTGTCTTCGTGTCGATGCTGCCACAGCCGGCAAGAGCGGAAACGGTTTCACAGGAAGCTCTGGTCGGAGCCGGCGCCGAGATGTTCGCAGCTCACGACCTAAGCACAGCTTTTGCCGGTGGAAAGCCTGTTCTAGGATGGCACGAGATATACCCGAATCTCCTTCATATCGAAGCGCCTGCCTACTGGCGCTTATGGCAGCAGAACGTCATCGCTGCTGAACAGAGAACGCGCGGAGTTCCTATAGTCATATCAGGACATGTTCTAAACGTAAATGAAGATCCTAACGGATTCTATGTGGATTTTGTGTCTTCTCCAAGTGAGATCGATGACGTTCGAGCTTACATAGAAGCCGATACTAAAACGTTCGCCGCCACGCTTCGTCCAGGTCAACACATCGAACTGATGTGCAAGGCATCTCCGGAACTCCTAAGCCACACCAACCTGAGCGGCTGCCAAACACCAAATCAGTTTATCACCCACGCTGCTTTTCTCGTCCGAATGGACGTCATCGATTGGCTGAATGGCGAAACACCGAAGGGATTCCTCATAAATCCGGATGTGCGTAAGCTTCTCCTGATCGTTGGATGGGGTATCTGTCATGGGTACCTCTCACCGGACCTTACGAGCGTTCCAAAGCAGCAGATCTCGGCTGTGATCCATGATCCTGAGTTACTCACCTTTCTAAAGCGACATAATCATTGAACGTCGTTGAGAACGCTGTTGCTATCAGACCAATCGGCTCGCTCCGCATCGATCATCAGCACCAGTGCCGCCGCATCGGCCGCATGCTCGCTTTCGGTGCTGATGCCGCGTGCCGCTACCGCCTCGGCAATAACCCGGTCGAACGCCTTTTCGCCTTCGCCCTT
>JBPBPI010000223.1:0-20548 GCA_050954885.1 Janthinobacterium lividum
AATCCAAAATGACTTGAGGCTGTTGATCACTATTCTCAACCACCAACAATTCAACGGGTGTTGCAATACCATATTTTCTCAAGTCTGCTTGTAGCTTGTTAAAAACAACATTGATAGAAGGTGGTTTGATCGTAGCAATGATTTGATCGGCATGGGCGATCACGTAGAAGAACTCAGGCGAAGGACGGCGATGATCCACGGGATACACAAGTTGTTTTCGCCATCCTTTTGATGGCAATGTTGAGGTGATCACGCTGTTGGCATGAGCGGGTGCTGTTGAGAGGAAATTGATCGGATCAACATCCTCTGTTAAAGAGACTTGAGGAGGCCTTGGTGCAGACGAACACCCCACAACCAAAACACAAACAACAGCAATCAATAGTTTAATCATAGTTGACCTCACTCTTGTCATCAAATTGAACCGCAAGCTCACCTTGGCTTAAAGCGAGAATTAAATCTTGTTGGTTGGGAAGGTTTGTTCTGCTGGTATGGTGTTGCAGTGTTGGTGACAAAGCAATGAGTTTATCCATGAAATACCGATCCTTAAAATAGAGAGCTTTCCCGCAACGAATGGGATTTTCACCATTCAGCAAGACAATCTCCTCGTTAAAAGCCAGTTGTTTCAACTCTTGGGGTAGCATTAAGGCGCGTTTGGCCTCGCTTTCTGACTGACCACGAGACACCGATGTCTTTTGACTGTTTCTACTTTTGGCATGAGATTGCGTTGTGATATAGGCAATTTCTTTCGAGAAGTATTCTGCATCCTCTTGCTCATTGGGGGCAAAGACAATCTTACAGGAATGATTGGCGAGCAATGTCTTTCGTCCTTGATCGCCGTAAATTTCATTGAGCTGCGACACATTTTGAAAGATAGTCAATAACTGTATGTTGTAGCCTGCAATATAACCTGCGGCTTCCTTGACGTAAGGAATGGGGCCAATGGCAGGAAATTCATCTAAAATAAGCAAGAGCGAATGTTTAAGCTCAGGGACAAAATCAGGATTTTCACTGAGGTTAATTCGAATGGCACAATTGAAAAACAGGTTGATAATCAAAGACGCTATTTTTAAATCTTTGGGCGCAATACTGAAATAGATCGTCATTTTCTGACGTCTGAGCTGCCTAAAATCAAAACTGTTGGTATCTGTTGCGGCCTTGATAACAGGCAAAGCAAACAGTTTGAGTTGTTTCTCAAACGTTGAGATCACACTGGCTTTGCCTTCATCACCCAACAACATGAAGCTGCGAATTTTAGCCAGAGCATCTTGAGCCAGTTCAATTTGTATTTTATTCAGTTTTTGGAGTCTAATGTTCTCTTCCAAAACCTCTGTAAGATCCGTCATGGACACGGTGTTATACAACACAAGCAAATTGCCAATAGAGAAAATCTTGGGGATGTCATGTTCTTGTAAAAACAAAGGATTGCCTTTTAACAAAAGCCAAAGCGACTTGGCAAGGGCCATAAACAAACTTTGCGCCGCATTGTTAAAATGCCGCTCGGCCCCTGTCACGCTATCTGTGGGGTAGATGATCTCCGCCATGCCCATCAGATCGGTGCTGCCTTCCGCTTGATCAAGGTTCAGATAATAAAACGGATTAAAGTTGTGCGTGGTAAAGCTGAAGGGATTAAACAAGAAGACGTCTTGCTTCAAAACATCCTGGCGGTACTTACTGGTGATATTAAAGCACTCTTGTTTGATATCCAGCACAATCAAAGAGTCTTGCCATTCTAGCAAATTAGGAATGACAATGCCGGCACCTTTACCGGCACGTGTCCCCGCGCCTAGCGAGACAAAGTCTGGCTTGATGTAGCGCACCAGTTGGCCTTTGTATTGACCAACCACAATGCCTTTGCTTTGTTTATCACCCCACACAATAGATTTTGAGACCTGGATATCGGCAGATGTGGCAAACCGCGCATCACCATGTAAACTTTTTTGAGAGGGTCGATTAATAAGAATAAACCCCGTGACCGGAAGAAGAAGCGTGATGCCAAAAGCCATGAAGACGGCTTGATATCCTCGCTGTTTGATCTCAGGGGGAACATAATCTTGCCGGATGATCTCAACAATTTTAAAGAAATCCCATTCAGCCAGGATGTCACCCAGTCTGACATCATTGAGGTAATATCCCAGAAAATTGGCGATCAACAACCAAAGGCCGATCATACACAGCACAAGGAAAAGGGTTTGGGATTTGTTAAAAAATTTAATCATGGGTTTTCAATTTTTTGACATCCGTATCTTTAAAATAAATCTCACCCAAGTATCTTTTGCCGGCCTTGCTCACAAGGTGACAAACAACATCGACACAAGACAACACCATATTTTTAATCAAATCATAACTCAGGTTTTGGCATTCTGGATTTTGAAAGCAACGGGTGACAATGCCCTCTAATGCCTCATGCACAGATCCTGCATGAATCGAGGTCATGCTGCCGCCATGTCCTGAGTTAATCACTTTCAGAAAATCCCACGCCTCCCCCCCTCTGACTTCTGACAGTAAAATGCGGTCAGGCTTCATGCGAAAACAGGATTTTAACAACTGCGCTGAGGTCACAATGGCCTCTTGGGAAGCAGCATCCTCTGTGAAAAAAAGATGGACATAATTTTGGTGCTGCTTAAATTTCATCTCAGACGTGTCTTCAATCGTGATCAAACGACAAGACAGCGGAATATAGTCAACCAAGGTTTTCATAAAACTGGTCTTGCCGGAACCTGTGGCACCGGCAAACACAATGGTTTTGCCGATGCGTACAGCTTGTTCTAGGAAGATGGCCATATCGCGGCTTTGATACAAACGAATAAGTTCTTGTTGGTCCGCGTCAGAATGGTTGGTTGTTTTAACCTTGTCATAGAATTGTTGTTGAATGTAGGCATCATGACTAAAGATGGTGTCGGACGGTTTGCGCAGGGTGACCGAAATAATGTCTTTTTCTGTCGCAGGATAGATCACAATTTGCAACCGCTCGCCTGTCTCTAATGTCCCTGATAAGACAGGTCTCAGGTCATCAATGGCGGTTTCATTAAAAGAGGCGAGAGCTATCGCAAAGGAATGGAGCAGCCTATTGGTGATGTCCGCATTATCATGCTTGTGCCAGACCCCATATTGTTCGTACCAAACCTCTCCGGGCCGATTGACAGCCATTTCTGTCACACCCTCTCGGTCTAAAAAAGGCTGAAAGATCTTATTCGAAAAATCATGAAGAGAAATGTTGGTGAGATGACGGGACGCGTGCATCATCTTTTCATCTCAAGGGTATAGACTTTGGAAAAATCAATGTCCCGTCCCACCATAATGCCGATAATATCACCTTGATTCTTGTACAGGGTTGGGGGAATGTTGATACTGTTCTCCAGCATCTTTTCAACAATGGACGCGAAGGCGCTTTTTGTTTCATCCATCGTGCTGACGTTGACGGTTGTATTGCTATCATTGCCCTCTTTCTTATTTTCTTGCGTCATTTTGAGAATATCTTTGGCGGTACTCAGTAAAATAGCCCCACCAAAGCGTTCAAAGAAATGAGCATCAACCCAACCATCAATCCCGGATTCGCCCAACCGGCCAACCACTTGACTATCAACCAATTTAATCGACTTAAAATCAGGCGTCCTTAATTTTGTCCAGATCACAAACATCCGTCCCATACCATGCTTAATATTGCCCCCTTTGTACGTGCCTATGGCTTTGGTGCCGCGTTCTATCAGTTTAACGGCACCATTGGCACTGTAGATATCTTCAGAGATCGTGCAGGTGATACGCCCGTTCACATCCGAGGTAAATTTGGTGATCAAGCTACAGGGGATATACGTGCCTTCTGGAATGAGAAAGTTGGGATCAATCGCGCTTGATTCAGCCACCACGGCCATCTCCGACTTCTCTTGTGACTGTTCTTTGTTTTCCGGATGTTCCTGAACGGCTGAGGGGGCACTAGCAGCTGTCTCTGTGGATGATGATTTCACCGGAATCGATTTATACTTTTGAAACCTTGGTTTTGGGGCACGGGGTTTCTCTTGAGATGTTAAGGCCGGTTTGGGATCGGACTTGACGACCTCAACAGGTTTTTCGTCTTCAATGTGTTTCTTGAAAGAAAAGTCTCGTTTGACAATATCTGGATTGACCATAGTTTTTTTAGGCTCACTCAAGCCAAAAAAGGCGCTGAGGCTTAAATCCTTAAAGTAACTATAAAACATGAACCCAAGAAACAGAAGAAGGGTGCCAAGAATAGCCAATGTTGGCACTAAGTTAACCGTTCTCTTGCGGGATAGTTTCGATATTTCAGGGACAAAGCTTGATGAGGTGTTTTTATTGGTTTTTTTACCTTGAGGCAATTCAGTCATGAATATCCTCGCGACGGACAGAGGCCGAACTCGTCAAATGATGCGGTTTAAAATACTGTCCAAAAGATTTATTGAGGATACCAACCACTTGCATGCCGTACCTCAAGACAAAAGCGTCATTCAGTTTATGGATGACCATGACTTTGTAATTGCCCATCTGTTCAACAGAGATGTTGATGATCTGCTCCTCACCATCTTTGAGCAAGAAAACACTGGGAAAACTTTTACCCTGTAGAAAACCAAAGTAGGTCAAGGCCCCATCATCATAGGCAAAGTCTGGCACAATCGTGTCACTGCCCTCTCCTGTTTTGAAATAGTAATTCCAGTTCCGCGGATATTTATCCTGTGCCAGACCATCAGCTATCTTTTGTTTATTTTGGTTCAGTTTTTCTTGTTCAGGATAGCGATACTGAACAACATGCGCATAGGTGCCTTGGGGAATGATATTGAGATCCATGCTGTAGTTGCGTTTGTTGGTGGAGACAAACAAATTGGTATGCCACTCTTTGGGTGAGGGTTCAAATCGATTCATCTTCACGGTATCAACCGCTTCATCTTGGGTTTGATCTTCAAAAGACGGTTGCTCAATGGGAACCGCACTCACAAACAACTTATTTTTATAGAGAACAACATGCCAACCGGCCTCAAATCCTGAAATCGCTTTTTCAACAATCTCGTCGCCGTCAAAGATAATGGTGGTGACAAAGCCAAGACGGGTATTAATGCGGGTCACATCTTTGATATTGTAAGACACCGTTTGCATCCGCCCATCAAACGAGCTGCCTTGAGGCGTATGATAAGCAAAGCTCGGGGCCACCAACAGGATGAAAATAAGAAGGATATAACGCATGTTAATTCTCTGTAAATTCAGGGGACGTTTGATAACTGACGACTTTAAAGCCAAGGGGATTGGCCAGACGAAACTTCTCGGAAACTTTTTTCTCGGGGTCAAAATCAAAAACAATCCGGGCGGTATAAAACTTCTCCCATGTTTTGTTGTTCACAAGATCAAATATCTTTTTGCGAAAGCGGATGGACGCCAGACGGGACGGCTCTGTGGCCGAACTGATGGCAATAGAGATAATATCGACGCTAATATTAAAGTTTTGACCATAAACCTGATCAGGAGAATCACCACCTTCAAAAAGTTTTAAGTACGCACTTCGAACAATATCACTGCTAAAAAGCTGCACCGTTTCGTAATCATGTTGCAAGGAAAAATAATCATATTGTTCTCTTAAGATCAAATATCGTGAGGTAAAGAATTTCTCAACCGCTTCATCTTGGGTTGAAGACGTTTCTTTCAACTGAGACAAAATTTCAGCTTCCCCTGTTCGATTGTCAACTCGAATCAGGACAATTTCTTTTTTTTGCGTCAAAACCAAAGTTAAAACAATAAGACTTAAAATTAAACAAAAACCTGCCAGGATGTAGCCAATTCGCCAGGCACGGGCGGCCAGTAGATCTTTCTGCAAGCTCAAGATGGTTTCAAACGACTTGGCGTGTTCAGGTGTTGTTGGCTGATTCGACATCTTTGATCACTTTTTGTGAATTGAGGGGGTGAAGCTCACCTTTAATGTCTTTCGGAAAGCCTTGATTCAAAGCACATCCCGAAAGACTGAAGGTGAGGAGAATGAGAACAAGGGGTGTCATCGTCATGAATCGCTCCTTGAGTTTTCTTCTTGAAGTCGTTTAAAAGAAGCGGCGCGTCTTTTAATCATGTCACTTGCTGTATTGCCAATTTTTTTACCAGCATATTTTGCTGTCCCAACCGCAGCAGCGCCAGCACCAGCTGCACCGAGTTTTGTCGCGAGCGTCATGCCCCCTTGCATCGCTGACGTGGCCGCCACACCTGCAATATTGCCGGCTAACTTTGTGGCAACCAGGATTAAACTGCTGATAATGATTCCCATTACAAGAACGGCTGCACCTATGGTCATCGAGCTCTCTTGAGAAGGAGAAATCATAAGTCGATGTATGATCTCATTGCTAATGTCAATACCAATTTTTACAACAAGTGAAGCAAAAATGAGGGTGATAATGCAAGAAAATATAGAACGCAACCAGCCATTGAAAAGCTCACGAGTAAACCCGTATGTGAGGCAACCGATAAAAATAGGCGACGTCACCGTCAGCAAAGCAAGACTAACTTCTGCGGCAATAAACACAATAGCCGAGCTTGTTAGCATAAAAGTAGCGCCGAGCCAAACCATAAGTGATGACAAGCCGCCTCGTACGGGAACCATGGCTGTATCAAGCTTAAAAACAGTTTGACTGAGTTTTTGAGTCGCCAAAAACTGCTCATCAAGCAATGAAAAAAGGCTTTTTTCTTCAATAAATCCACTTTTCAACTCATTAATAAAGCCAATTGAAAGGTCTAACAGACCACCACTGTTTTGAACAAAGGCGAGCACAAGTCCAATGCGCACAAAATTAAACATCATTTCTGGCATGGTGGCATTGCTGCCTCTGGGCGTCATGATAGAATATCCATAATAAAGGACTAAAATCGTAGCACCTAACTGTAATAACAAAGCCATTTTACCAGAAAAAATTGGTGCATAGGTGAAAAGTAAAGTTTCAAGTCTACTGGTAAAAAAAGTCTCAAATTTTGTAAATATACCCATTATCTATTCTCTATTTGAAGGTTGGAACAGGTGCATTGATTTGAAGATCATCAAAGACCTCCCTTTGAGCCAAGTTAATCACCACGCAATGTTTGTCTTTGGCTAGCTCCTCTAACGTCTTAAGTTTACACTTTTCAACTTCTTTTTTGAGGATTTCAGGGTGTTTTACATACCAATCAACTGTTTGAGTTTTTTCTTCAGAACAAGATATTATAAAACCTGTCGTTAAAATCAAACCAAACACTAAAATTATTTTTTTCATAAATCTTTTCCTATAGTTTACTCAAAGGTCGGAATAGGCGCATTGATCTGATGGTCATCAAAGGCTTCTCGCCTTTTTTCTTCAATAAGTTGTTCGCGCAATTTGCTTTCATCCACAAAGCAATCCCATTGATTTTTGAGCTGGGTGATTTCGATGTTTTTCAAAGCAATGGCATTAGCGAGGTCCTGAGATTCTTTCAGGTCTTTGGTGTTTTTCACTTTGCGCGCAATTTTGGAAGTCTCAATGATTTTGCGCTCGGTTTGTCCTCTGATCTCTTCACCGGCTTCAATCGTGCCCGCTTTATTGAGGATTTGTGCTTTGCAAACATGATCAAGCTTTGAATTGCCCTTCTCTTTGCAAACATCAAACATTTGATATTTTCTCAGGATTTCGTTGGCATATTCATGGTCTTCGCCATCAGGAGACCGTAGAAAAGCATTTAACGCCTCACGATGCTTGCCAGTGCTTTTCAGTTCTTTCATAAGGGAGAGCAATTCGCCCTCTAAATTACCAAGCTCTCGAAGCCCCGTCAGGCTCGCCAATTGATCTTTCAGCAAGCCGCTTTGCTCTTTCAAGTGATTGATCTGGTTTTGCCAATGATTGATCTCTTTGCTGTAGTGTGACGCCGTTTGATGCAATTGCTTAATCGCTTGCGCGCAGCTGCGAGGATCATGCACCGTCATCGCCAAAGCTTGAACAGAGATAAAACATAACAGGGAAACCGATAAGATGATCTTCATACCGCCATCCTTAAATACTCTGGCAACCATTGCTCTGGTGTCATCCCTTCTTTAAACAGCGTTTCAAACAGGGCGAGATTGTCCGCACTGGTACTTAACACTTTGGTATACGCCCCTAAGCTCTGTAAATCCAACGTCACGACTGCCGAAAAAGCTTTTGACGTGCCTTGCAAACTGGTTTTCTTGATCAAAAATTGCCGAGAGTTGGGATCAAGATTCTTAATAATGTCATATTCCTCAGGCGTCACCTTAAAACCCTCGATATAGTCTTGAGCATTGGCTTTAGGATTGGCCAAGAAGATTTGGGTGGCACAGATTTCAACCACGGCACGTGAAATCTCATGTTTGAGAATTTCATCGGGTGACTGCGTGGCCGCCACCAGAAAACCATTGAGCTTGCGAATCGTCTTCAGCTTGTTATAGGCAAAATCAGCAAAGACCTCATCGGAGATCCATTTCCAAAACTCATCCATGAAGATCACAACCCGTCGGCCGTCCAGCAGTTGGCTAATGCGATATAAAATGTAAAAAGAAATCGGGGAACAAATATCTTTATTGTCGAGAAACTCAGTGCCATCAAAGCCGAAGTTTGATCCCTGGTCTAAGTTAAAGCTGTCCTGCGCGTTATCAAAGATCCACCCAAATTCACCCGTCTTCGACCAGACCGAAAGCCGGGTCACCAAATCGTTGGCTTTCTCATCTCGACGGGTGGCTTTATTCAAATTATCGAGACAGCGGGAAATCCCATAGATCCGTTTGGCTTGATCAAGGCTCATCACCGAATCAACACAATCACTAATACTGGAGAGTTCGCGTGCGGATAAGATTTCGCCAGACCGTGTGCAAAGAAGCCTGATGAGGGATTTTAAAAAAGCAATATTCTGTGGGCTGCCGTCTAACATGAAAGGATTCCATCCGGTCGCCACACCACTTTTAAAGGTGTAATACGCGCCGCCCAATGCCCGAACACTGATTTCCGCCCCATGATCTTTGTCTAAAAAGATGGTGGTGAGTTTCTTGATGGGGGCACTGTCGGCAAACGAATCGTCATGATCATACTTTTGCACCATGTTGAGGAGAAATGACAGGAGCATGGTTTTACCACTGCCTGATGTTCCAATCACCGACGTGTTGGCCAGGTTTTTGTCCCCAAATTCATCTTTGAGCAAGCTTGAATCATGCAGATTCAGATAGTACGGTTGCTTGTTGGGTGTCTTTAAAATAGAGATCGCCTCCCCCCAACAGTTTTGGTCCCGCTTGCCTTCCTCAAAATTGTGCAACGTGGCAAAATCCACAAAGTTCTTGCTGCTCAGGAGCGTGAGACGTGGCCTTAAGTCAAAGAGGCCCGGAAGTTGCGCACAAAAAGCCGCAATCAACCCATGCGTTGAAAAAGCCGGCACAAAACTGTTGTCCGAGAGAATAGACAACATTTTGTTGCTGCTCTTGATCATGTCATGGGTGGTGTCGCCGTAGATCAACAGGGAAAAATGATAATTTCCAAAAAAAAGATCGCTGCTAATTAGGTCGCCCTTGGCTTCTAACAGCTCCTCTTGTTGCTTGTAAGCCTCATCGGAAACGGAACGTAACCTCTTTTCAACCACACGAATTGCACTTAAAGAATCACGCTTTTGAAGACAAGAAAAGCTTTGGGTTAAGACAAATTCACAGTCGGCAATCAACAAACTATTCAAAACACGGCTGTCCGTTTGTTCAGGAAGTTCCCTGATTTCAATGGCGCGGAAGAATTTCCTGAGACCTTGGACATGCATTTCACCATTTTCATGGGAGAAGTAAACATCGGCCACACCCAGCCGATTGTAAATCGGCGTGTTTTGCACAGGCATCTTCTGCCAGACACCACTGATAAGAAAATTATAGAACTCAAGTTGATGGGAAAAAGTAAAGCCGCGATAATTAATATACGTTGTCAGTTGACGCCCCCCAAACCGCGTCACAAACGCAGAAATCCTCTCACAATAATCGTTCATTTCCGTTAAATGTGATTCGATGATCTCTTGCTGTTCACCAACGTTGAGCTTCTTGAATTGAGAATTTTCGAACTTGGAACCGGGTGAATAAACCAAGGTGAGGTAGAGTTTATTGGCCATAAAAGGCGATGAGTTGAGACCTTGATAGTAAAGGTCACTGATCTTGTTTGCAAAGTCGTTGCCGGATAGGCTATCAAAACGGTCTGTCAACTTTTCACGGATTATGTGCACATAAAAAGTCACACGGTCTGAGGCAAAACTTTTCAAAAAGGTGTGGGTTTGGGCATTGAAAATATCGCTATCAAGCATGCTGTCGCATTCAAAAGACGTGCCGCTTAAGGCCCAACTTGCGACAAAATCGTTCGTTAATGTTTTAACAACATGATCCGCCACGTGGCTGGAATAAGGAACAACTGTATGAAATGTTTTTCGCTCACTCAGTTTCATGATCAGTTGGCTTTTTTCGACTCAAGCTAAATATGTCAATAGGTTCGTAGCGCTGCGCAAAGAGCGCATTGGCTTTGTAGTATGAATTAGCGCGTCGGTTGCCTCGTGTTTTAAATTTCAAGTAAAGAAGGTTATAGATATGAGGGTCTTTTCTGGAAAGTAGGCTCAGGAGAAAAACGAGAATGGGGATCAAAATCCAAAACAGAACTGAAAGATAGCACCCCAATAAAAACGGCACCGCACACACCACAAAGAGGAGTTGAATGGGAAGGCCAAAATAAGAGGCCGGACGCTCAAGCCCCTTATAGACTTGGTGCGACTGAGGTTTGTACTCTTCCATACTCATCCAACCAGCATCCTAGCAATTTCCGCCGCCGAGGCAATAATAATCGCGCCAATAATGATGGGCGCACATTCTTGAATCGTACTGCCGCCAAAGAGAACTTTATAGCCCACCCAAAGCGTGGCAAGGGTTACGGTGACAAGCGATAAACCTCTTAATCCTTCCTCAACATGGGTGAGCATGGCTTGGGCCCTTTGAAACTCGGCGTAGGCAGGACTGGCAAGACATGTGACATAAGCACTCAGAAAAAAAGAAGCATATTTTTGAATCATAAGGCATCACTAATTTTTAGTTGATAATCAAGATGTTAGTGAGTCTATCTTAGACTTCTCGACAAAAGCAATTGAAATTTGTTGGTTGTTTGTGAATTGACGTTTTAACTCTCTTAAAGCATTGATGTTTTGGATCGCTAAAAGACCAGGAAAAGAGGGGTTATTCACATATCCACAGAAAAACGATTTCAACCTTCATGAATAAGAATGTATTAAACTTCATGATGGTGACGTAAAGTACACTCATTTTTGGTGACGTAAAGTACACGGATAACTCCAATTTTCCTCAGTTTATTGACATGCTGTTGACAAGTTAATTTTGATAGAAAGAAGGTTTCAGACAAAGCCTGCCTTTCAAAAAATCAATATTTAATTCAGGATGTAAAACTTGAAGGCGTGTGATGTGCATGCGGCAGTCACGTGAGAACACTTTCAGATCAGCATATTGCCCACCGAGTTGCTGTTGAAGACTCTGCCAACTGATATAAACAGGTTTCTGAAGATTAAACACCCGCCATGAGAGGAACATGTACAGATCAAGCCCTAAGGGCGAATTTTTAAGAAGACTCAGAACACGTAAATCTAAAGGAACGGCATGACGAATGATTTCGTTGAAAAAATCTGTATTGAGTTTGATATAACTTTCCCATGAAGAAGAGTCTTGAGTATCTTTCTCATCCCACCATAAATGTGATTGATGTGAGACTTGGATATTTGTACGTGACCATCTTTTATCTGTCTCATATGTCCAAGCAAAGGACGCGCTCAGGGTCCGTTTCAATTGCATTTGCAACTGTTTGTACTGCTTGCCACCTCTTTTCATACCTAGGAATGCGATAAATTGAGAAAAACTTTTACCAAGATAAATAATAGGCGATTGTGTCTTGACAGCTTGCGTCACAAGATACGCCAGAATAAGACGAGGGTACGCCCCATATGGCAAGCCAATCGGCTGACCATCTTTGTAAGCTGACACGATATCGATCGATATATTACCGTTCATGCGATGCCAATTTCTAAGGCTAGGATCAGGCTCTCTGTAAGGCAGATTGACCATGAGTAGTAACCTTGACATGAACCCAAGCTCATCAGCCTCTTCACGGCTTTTCTCAGCAAGTTTTCCCGCAAGATGAATTACTTGACCTTGACGTTTGGACAAGGCAGATGCTTCTTTTTTGACCTTAGACTGAGACTTTGGAACCAAAGGAAGAACATCACCTATTTTTTTCATGCACCTTTTCCTTTTATCATGATTTTTTAATTTCTTTCTTAAACTAAAATAGAAAATTATCTTTTAAAACCGAATTTTTGGGTTTTGGAGTTTAAGTCGCAGTTCTGATTCTCGTTTAAATGTTTCTTTATAGGATGGATCTAACAGAAGTTTCTTTTCATGGTTAAATTTCTCTCGTTGTTCAAGTTGTTTTACGGCTTGTGCGGGGCTGTCTAATTTGATTTCTGTCTCGTGTTTGACCTTGGAGAAATCAAGGTGACTGTCAGATCTCTCAATTTGCCATTGGTTACGCTTCGCTTCTTTCCAAGACAAAATGGTTTTGCGGTCATTACCATAGACCGGAACTTTGATTGTGGTGTGACCAACCTTTTTGACTTTAATCAAATCGCCTTGTTGAATCTTGTTTCGAGAAATTTCATCCAATAGTTCCTTGCCCCAAATGGTGACCTCTTGACCATGAGACGTTTTATACACAAGATAACCATTTTTCTCATTGTCTTTGTCGAGTTGATAGGAAGCTGTTCCAAAGTCCACAACCTCATAAGTGTTTTTACTCTTAGGTGATAATAATTCTTGATATGCGTCTAACTTCTGACCGTATTTCCTTGTGGCTTTCACATCGTAGCCAAAGTTAATTAAGTTTTGACAAAAGCTTTCTCGGGTCGCTCTTAAATCGCTCTTTCGGATATTAATCCGCTCTCCTGTATCTTTGTGAATGTTCAACACCACATGCACATGCGGATTCTTTGTATTTTCGTGATAACTCATCACAAAATAGTTATCAGGATACTTCTCTTTTAAGGTTAAGGCCGCTGTTTTCAGCATATCTTCTCGTGTCACACCAACCATGTTTGACGCTGAAAACACAATGTTTTGAGTGAGTTTTGCCTCTTTTTTTTGCGGATCCTGTGTGGGTACATTTTCTTGTAAGAGACGAACGGCATCCTCGACCTCTTCTTTGGTTTTATAGGCAATACCGTTAGAATCAATGATCTCAAGTTCTCCTTCCTGGCTCATGTAATACACAGCACCCCTGATGCCCTTCTTGCTTCGCGCGCCGCCTGTGATTTTAACAATGACCTCACGGCTATAAGGGGCTTTCGTTGAAAAACCGTAGGAGACGCTAGATTTTGCTTGCATCTTAAGTTTGCGGTTAATTTTATAAGCAAACGCAGACTTGCTGGCACGCTCACTTTTTACTTTCTTATAACGCCAGTCGTCTTCAACTTTAACGCCCACCAACACGACCTTTTACTTTAAGTTTAAAATTGCTAGAGCCACACTTTTCCAGATAACTTATTTTATCCTTAAGCTCTGTCATCAATGTCATCAATTCTTGGCAAATATTGATATTATGGTCAGAGAGCGATCGACCCTCACGGACAAGGCGATTGATATTCGTACCCAGGACATTGATGGATGATTTGATAGCGTGAATCGCCTTAAGTTCCTCTTGAGTGAGTTTTGGTTTTTGAGCCAAGCTGGAGACGATTCTGTATCGAACTTCTTTCGTCAGGCTCCAGTCATTTTGGGTCGCATGTTCCTGTAGCAAATCTGTCTCACTGGCTGTTAAGCAAACCCGAATCCTTGTGTCTTTCTTCTCAACCTTTCCTACCTTTTCATCGAACGTTATTGGGTACTTTTTAAGGGACGAAGTTAATATAAAATTGACATAACCACTCAAAGACATTTGAACAGATCTAGCTTCTTTTTGTAAAAGATCGAATAAACTTTCATTCACACGTACTTTAATAATTTTATCTTTTTTCTCCCGCTCTTTTGCCATTTTTTCTTCACCTCTTATCATTTGGCATCATCAAATTTCACACCACAAGAGCCTGCGGCAGGCATGTCCTTTGCGAACAGCAAAGGGCGGCGACGCAGTCGGAAACTGAGATCCGTTAGGAGCCAGTTTTGGCACAAAGTGCCTATCTTGCATCAACATCTTTATATACTTAAATATTTCTATATCAGACTAAGTAACTGTTGACAACAATACAAGGCTTTTTTATTATTTTAATGAAGATTTTTATTACTCAACGAGGGTTGTTATGAGAGTTATCCCATTTCCAGATCAACAACAAAGAAGAGCCTTAAGACAGCAAAAGTTCATTCGAAAAAAACAAAATGTTTTGAACAAATTTAACGCTTTTGTGAAAAATTTCTTCTTTAAAATAGCCTATGGTCTCATCGTCCTTTTAGCCAATGTTCTTCATTATGCAACAACAATTTTCTTTTACGTATTATACTTCTTTCGCAAACCAATCTTGTTTGTTCTTTGTGGCATGTGTATCGTGGCTTATTTTCATCTAGGCCGAAAATTTATGACAGCAAATGATATCAGTATTGCGGTTTTTTTGTTGATATTTGTCCTCGTCCTTTCAAGCGAAAGAATTGCCGACAAGATTCAAACAAACATGCCGTTTCACCGTTTGTTCAAATGCAAAATATACATTGAGCCTACAGAGCAAAACAAAACGACGAAATATATTTTGCTAGAACATTTAGATTGAGGTCGCTTTTAAAAACTTAGGTTCTATTTCCTCTATGATTTTAAACAAGCGTTTAAATGCGTTTAAACAGGCCTAGAGAGAGGGTAAAGGGTCATTGGCTATATTTTAACCTTGAACCACAAACACGCTTTAGAGACGATCTATAGCGTTTTTTAAAGGACGAGAGCATCAAGGGGTTGAATCCCATAAGGGATGACTCCATCTTTCCTCTTTTTTGTAAGTTATACCCAATCTTTTTGGATAAGTCTGAGGATAACTCCCTCTTCAAGGCATGAAAAAGCTGATTTAGCTTAAGAAAAGATTACAATGATTAAAAAACAGACACAAAAAGCATAAAAATAGGGGAATAGTAGATAGAAAAGAGATTACGAAGAGAGGAAAGATGATTTAATGCTCTTTAATGGCCCTAGGATGAGCCTAGAGAGGGGATAAGGAGTGATTGGCTAAATTACTGCAGAGGACAAACAAAGTTGCTGTAAGGTGTGTTTAAAGCGGTTTTGTGTTAACAGACTAAAAACCTTACCTTGGGATTTTTCCTTCAAGGCATGCCTTTGCCTTGGGTGGAACCCTTGTGGGGCTTGTGGGCAAAAGGAAGCAAAGTGAAAGCTTTGCTCTTTTGTCCATCAACTCCACAGGGTTAAAAGGGTTTCTTTTCTTGTTAAATTTTAAAATCTCAGATCTGTTGCTGTTGTGAGGCGACGTGGGGGCACAGGGAGCAGACGGTGGATAACGTAGAGCCAAGCGAAGCGCAAGGCGGCACGTTATCCAGGGGATGTGAACGTCTTGGTGTCCCCGGTCGACGAGATAAGCTTGTGGGATTGTGGGCAGAGGCAAGAGGGTGTGGAGAACTCTGCCTTAAAAGTTCGCAGAACTTTGAGTTCTCCATGCCTTGAAGCCGGTGCGTTAGCACTGTCCATCAAGTCCATCAGCTTAAGTTTGTTTTGTGTTTTAGGTGGTTAAAAGATCAAAAAAGAGGGTTATCCACATATTAGCTGCCATACTTCATGAATAAGATGTTTTAAACTTCATGATGGTGTACCAAAGTCCACTCTTTTTGGTGTACCAAAGTCCACTAATAACTTTCTTTATCCTCAGCTTTTAAACATGTTGGGGATAACTTAAAATTGATGCGACAATGCTGCTCATTGAAGCCTTACGGTAGTTACGACACATCCTTGCTGAACAGACGACGCCATGAAGATGTTTTTTGAGCTTGACGTGTTCCCAACAGTTGCTTTGTTTGTTCTTGAGTGACAGCGAGTAAGATTTCTTTTTCTTTGTGAGATTGTACCAGTTGATTTTCAAAGAAGTTAATTTTTTCTTTAAGATATTCAATATCGTTTCGTAATCCAGAAATAACAGTTTCTGCCAAGACGTTTTGTTCTGTCGTTGTCTTTGTCTTTGAGGCTTTTTTTACAAAGTTGCAAATGTCTTTTGGAAAAACTCTCGTCAGTTCACTTGCCTCAACACCTAGTTTTCCATTTTCTGACTTTGTAAACGATAGAATGCCTTTTTCTCTCATAGAGTACAATTTTGATCGAGAAACACCGACACGTTTTGCCGCCTGAATAACACTTAAAATCATGGTATGTCTCTCTATGTTTTTGATGCCCGAATTTTTGTTTTTAAATATTTTTAGAACGTTTATAAAAACATTGTCAATAAAGAAGTTTTGAACTTATATTTTTGGAAAAGAGAAAGATACGACTCTTTCTTTTTTAGACTTGCAACCTTACTTTAGATGTTCTAGAGTTTGAATGAGGTCACATGCAATTGTGGTCGTGACCTCATCGCGCTGTGCAAGTACGAGAAATACCTACACAGAGCTCACCACTTGACAACGAATGAGGTTGAAAAATGGCTAATGTCAACATAGCTCAACACGAGCAATTACTCAAATCTTTAGAACATGCTCTCAAAGAAATTGGCGATCTGCACAAACACATGCATAACATCTTAGACGTTATGCAAATCAACGTGCATCAAGCCTGTCATGATCTTAATGTCTCCTGGTCACAAGTTGTGAATCTGTTTGTGATCGTTGACCAATTAAGGTCAACTCATCTTGAATCGAAGGTCACGAAACGTTATTTTGATGAAGATGTGCAGCAGATGATGGCGAATGGAGAACGCACATGAACCGAAAGTCAGCGTTCGCTAAAAAACTTGGTGATGTTCTTCCGCGCATTCCAAAGCCCAAATCTAAAGCCAAAGCCAAAGCCAAAGCCAAAGATATGGTGCCTGCCTTATCCAAACGTCAAAGTCAACTTATTAACTTGGCAGGTGCTGTGACCGAACAAACGCCAGAAGAGGCCGATGAACTTGGTTTCATGTCAAGATTGCTCATTATGGTCAATCTACCTTACAGAGAGCTGGCAGATGATAGAAAAGTATGGATTAGACGAAATGGTAAAATCTCCATTGTTGTCGCTGCGGCTTACGACAAAGATGGCATAAGTTTAGGGATTCCTTACGGGGCATACCCTCGACTTATTCTCGCGTATCTCGTGACTCAAG
Organism: Janthinobacterium lividum; assembly: GCA_050954885.1. Taxonomy (GTDB): domain Bacteria; phylum Pseudomonadota; class Alphaproteobacteria; order Caedimonadales; family Caedimonadaceae; genus JBPBPI01. Next base: position 17,281 of record JBPBPI010000223.1, read on the forward strand.
CGGTCAAAACCGAATCACCTATCATTTATCTCGGTAAAAGCTTTTCTCAATTTCTGACTTTACTGAATGTTAAGAAAGGGGGCAAAACTTATAAACAAATTAATAAACAGATTAAACGAACGCTTTCTGCCTCGTTTTCTTGGATATACGAAACTAATAACACTCAATCTCGAACCAATATTCAAGTCTCTCATCAATCGAATTTGTGGTGGGATGAAAAAGACCCTGACCAGCAGTCTTTATGGGAAAATTATATCAAACTCAATACAGACTTTTTCAATGAAATTATCCGTCATGCTGTTCCTTTAGATTTACGGGTCTTAGGTATTCTTAAAAACTCACCCCTAGGGCTTGATCTTTATATGTTTATCTCATGGCGTGTTTACAAGATTGACAAACCTGTGTTCATCAGTTGGGCAAGCCTTCAACAGCAACTGGGAGGGCAATATGCTGACCTCAAGGAATTTTCTAGAAAATGCCGCATGCATATTAATCACATTCAAACTCTTCGACCTGACTTAAATATCAATTTTGTGAAAGGCAGGCTTTGCTTGAAACCTACCTGAGCTGTGTTTGACTATTAAACTAAGTTAAATTATGTAAAGGCTGCTTCATATAGCTCACTAGGGTTGTCGTATTTAGCTTAGCTCATATAAGTTGTTATTATCTAATTTGAGCCATGTGATTATGCTAGGTTTATTGAAGTATGCTCATGAAAAAAATAGCCTGGATTTAATCACAGACAAAAAAAGAAATATGTATAAAAAATTATTTTTGATATTATTAATTTTATAAGCTAAATTAAATAAATTATTTATAAATATTTACACAACAAGAGAAAAAAATGTCAGTAATAAAATACTTAAGTTTTTTAATAATTCTTCAACTCTCTTTTACAGTTTTTGCAAGTAATATAGAGGAGAGTACCAGTTCCAATTCTTTAACACCTATTCAAAGAATTTCCAAACAATTAATTGAAGATCTAGATAGACTGGGCAGTCTCTCTTTAAAGACAAAAGATAAAATAAGTCTAGCAAAAAAAATACAAGCAGACTTTGTAGAAAGCGCACCTCTTCTTTCTAATGATTTTTCTATTTTACAGAAAATTACTTCTCATCATCAATATGAAACAATAAAGCAATATATTAATGCTAGTTTAAACAATCTTAAATTAGTTTCAGAAGAATATTTTAGACATCACTACGCTAAAAATGGTTTTACTACTGAAAAAGTCAATTTTCTTAACAAAAATGACGGTGATCAAACGGGAGCTAGAATGATTATTTCTCTAGTAAAAAATGATACTGAAGAAAAATTAGACAAAACTTATTATATTAAAACTCATCAAGAAGGTTCTCAGGGTAATAGAACAAGCTCTTCAATTTTAGATCCTAAAGAAGTGTTCATTTATAAGTTATTTGAATTAATAAAAGTAGGTCCAAAAGCACATTTTTTTAGTAGTCATCTATCAGGAACTGGTGTCTATATAGCAACACAAGATGCTGGATTTACTAAAAAAACTAATAAAAGAAGTACCACTTCTTTTGAAACATTTGACAAATTTACTCAAGATTATGTACAAAATGTTTTGGCTTCTTCTACTCATAAACAACTTTCTCCAGAGCAAAAAGAAATTATTGATAAAGATAAACTTTTATTAAAAAATATTTCTACAGCAGATTTACTTGCAAGAATATTTAGATTAACTGATCTTACAACAAACTTAAGTAATTACGGTTTTAAAATTAAGGCTGAGGAACCTAGAAGAAAATTAAAGGTTATAGACTTTAGAGTCGTTACAGATGCTTCATATAGTCCCCCAGGACTATATGAAGGATTTAAAGAAGGTAACGGCTTATTCAATTACGCATTTAATAATTTGTTACTATATATTTTAAAAGAGAGAAATTTAGAAAATAGAAAGGCGATTGCTAAAGAAATCTTAGAAGAATTGGAATCTCGAAGAGAATTACCATCTAAAATTGAAGAAGCTTTAAGTTTTACAAAACTTTTTTGCCAAGATAGTCAAATTGGTGTCAGTTCAAAAATTTTGAAAAATGATTTAGAAACATATGCCCTTCAAACTTTAAATAATTTTAACAACTTAAAGATCTCAGCAGCAAGTGACTGAGATTTTAGCAACATTAAATATAATTTATGTATATTTTAAGTACACCCAAATAGGACAATACTTAACGAACAGAATTACATCAAATAAGTGTTTATTTTAGGTATAATTGTTGTTAATATACAGAAATTATACTAAGCACACTTAAAAAAGACATTTTATGACAGACAAACCGCTCATTAGCTTTGACTATGCCATCAAATACCTTCTCAAGGACAAAGGTAATTACGATATTGTCGAAAGCTTCATTTCAGCCTTACTCAAATCACAAGGGTACAAGGACGTCAAAATTGTTACTTTGTTAGATACAGAAAGTAATAAAGAAAACAAGAAAAGTCGAAGGAGCTTAGCTGATCTCATTGTAGAAGATGAAGAAAAGCGTAAATACATTGTTGAGATTGAGCGCAACCTGCAACCTTCTTTTATTCATAAAGCTTGTTTTAACACATCACGTCTCATCGTTGATAATCTGGCGGAGCGTGTTGACTTCACCGAGATTGTTAAAGTCTTTCACATCTCTATCTTGTATTTTCCTGTTGGCCATGGTGCTGTTCATCATGGACAAACGATTATCAAAGATATTGAAACTCATGAACGGCTAACGGTCCATATTAAGAATCCAAAGACAGATATTACAGTTGATGCCACAGACATTTTGCCAGAATACTTCTTCATCTCTGTTCCGTTGTTTAATGATCGTCTAGAAAAAGAAATCGATGACTGGTTGTATATCATGAAACACGATACAGTACCTGAGACATTTCATTCGCCTTATATGCAGAAAGTCGCGGAGAAGCTCAGCATTCTCAAGATGACACCAGAAGAGCGGGACAGCTACTACTATTACATGAAGCAAGTTTATAATGACCGTGACCAGCTTCAAGCAGCAGAAAATAAAGGTAGAGAAGAAGGCTTACAAGAAATTGCAAAGAAATTGATTAAAAAAGGTATGTCGCCTCAAGAAGTCTGCGAATTAACAGGACTTTCTGTTGAGCAATTGACGTCCTCTCTTTAAGACTCTTGCTCATGGCCAAACTTCACACAATCCAAAATGACTTGAGGCTGTTGATCACTATTCTCAACCACCAACAATTCAACGGGTGTTGCAATACCATATTTTCTCAAGTCTGCTTGTAGCTT
>JBPBPI010000224.1:0-5951 GCA_050954885.1 Janthinobacterium lividum
TATGTCCTTTCGCTAGGGGCAGTTTTTGCTTTATTCGCTGGTTTTTATTTCTACATACCAAAGGTAACTGGATTTAAAATTAAAGAAGAATTAGGTCGTATTCATTTCTGATTAATAATTGTTGGAGTTAATATAACTTTTTTTCCTCAACATTTTTTAGGATTAAGTGGAATACCACGACGAATTCCTGATTATTCAGATAGTTTTGGTCCATGAAATCTGATTAGTAGTTTTGGTTCATTAATTTCAGTAATTGCTACAATTGTTTTATGTTATGCAATTTATTTATGTTTTGTATCTGGAAAATTTGTAACAACTGATGTTTGATGTTATCCTACATTATTTATAATTACTAATGGAAAATTCAATGGATATCCTTCAATTGATTGAGCTTTACCGAATCCTGTTCCTTTGCATGCATTTATTCATATGTGTATTCTAGCCTTATAATTATTTTTAAGAATTTTATTCTATTATGTAAAATTACTTGCACTTATTTTCATATTTATGATAAAATTATTCTTATAGTTCTAAGCATTTATATGGAGAAAAATATATTGAATAAATGTTAAAGAATGTATAAGAGTCCTCACTTAATTACATTCGGCTTTCAATAAAGAGAGTTATTTAAAATAGTATTTTATAGAATTTTATATAATTAAATTTATTAAAATTTATTAATATTTATTTTCGCATTTTATAATAAATAAATAAATATTTTATAAGTACCCTATTTATATATATAAATATATACCCTACTCAGCTAAAATAAATATTTAAATAATAAAATTCTGCGAGAGTTGGTCAAATTATCCAATCTGTAAAAAAATCTGGTAAAAAAAAATAATGAATAAATAAAACTTCTGATAAAAAAAAATAAATCTAATAAAAAAAAAGATCTAAGAAATAAAACTTCTGATTATACCTGTGCTGAAAAAACTAATAAAATAAATATAATAAAAACAATACTGGCCACACTTAAAAATAAGAATAAAATAATAATAATAATATTCTAAAAATAAATATAATAAAAACAATACTGGCCACACTAAAAAAAAAGAATAAAATAATAATAATAATATTATCAGCGAATCGCAGATAAATATAAAAAATTCAATACTAAGCTAACTTTAAAATAGCAGTAGTCTTTCAGTGATTAACTAATGTAATTCTTGATTAATGGTTTATCTCTGATCGCGAGATTAAATTTTTTTAAATAATTTAAACTTTCTCTCTTCCATACTGCTTAAATCTTCTTGATCTTGGCTGAAAATACTAATATAAATATAGTGCGCTTCGCTGAAAAAACTAATAAAATTAATATAATAAAAACAATACTGGCCAATTAGAATTTTATTATAAATATTTATAAAATAAAATAAAACAGCGAAGCGCAGAATAAATAATTTAAACTCTCAGTAATTAATGTACTAAATAGTTGATTATGGGTCTCTCGAGCAAAGCGTTTGATAAATTATTTTAACATAACTGTAAAAAACTCTTGATCTTGGCTGAAAATATAAATAATAAAAAGATTATAAAAAAGATTATAAAAAATATTATAAAAAAGATTATAAAAAATATTCTTCGCTGAATATATAATAAAATATATAAGAAAATATATAAGAAAATATATAATAAAATATATAATAAAAATATATAATAAAAAACGACTCTCCCGATTTTTAAATAATAATTTAACTAATTTAAAAATAATAAAATAAAAATACTAAGCTAACTTCGCTTAAAATAATAATTAAACTATAAAGAATAAATCTTTTAATAAATAAAATTAGAATACTAAGCTAACTTCGCTGCTTTAAAATAAGAATTAAACTATAAATTTTTTAATAAATAAAAATAGAATACTAAGCTAACTTCGCTTAAAATAATAATTAAACTATAAATTATAAAAAATTTAATAAATAAAAATAGAATACTAAGCTAACTAAAAAAAAATAATAAATATTCTAGTCTTTCCTTAATCAACTAAGTGATTAAAGGACTATCAAAAATAATTTAAAAAAAAACCTGCGCTGTATATCCCTGTGCTGATAAAATAATTAATTCTCTCCGCGTTTCGCTGTTGTTGGAAAGTTTAAAATTTGTTGGAAAGTTAAAAATAAATTAAAGTGCGCTGAAAATACTAGTAAAACGTCTAATAATTTAAATAGTATTTTAAAATTAAAGTGCGCTCCGTAAGTTCGCTGAAAATTAAAAAATAATTTTATTTAAGTTCGCTGAGAATAAAAAATTATTAAATTAAAGTGCGCTACGCTGAAAATAAAAATTTATTAAATTAAGTCCACTTCGCTGGAAAAGTTAATTAAATTTAATAAAAGAAAACTTAATTTTATTAAACAAAATTAAAGTTTATTAAATTAAATTAAATAAAATAAAATTAAAGTAAATTAAATAAAATTAAATAAAAGGAAATAAAATAAATATAAATAATTAGAATGAGAACTATAAATATTATAATAAAATAAAATAAAATAAAATAAAATAAATATAAATAATTAGAATGATAACTAGAGATATTATAAAAAAATAAAAATAAAAATAAAATAAATATAAATAAGAGCGAAGCGCAGAATGATAACTATAAATATTATAATAAAATAAAAATAAAAATAAAAGTGCTGTTTCGCGTTTTACTGATAGAATATTTCTATAATAATATAAATAAGAGATCTACTCGTTCAATGGTTAGGACAATATCTTTTCGCGATATAGATATAGGTTCGACTCCTATGTAGATTGTGGAAACCCTATCATATATATAATAAAAATTAAATAATGAATTTTTATATTTCACCTTTAGAGCAATTTGCTGTAATGCCTTTAATAAGTATGAAAATATTTTATACAAATTATTATATGACAAATTTATTATTTTATTCTATTATAGTATTACTATTAGTAACATTATTACATTCAAATTTAAAAACATTAATTACAAGTGATAATTGATCATTACCTGTTGAAACAAGTCTTGAATCAGTAAATAAAACAATGAAAGAACAAAGTAACACAGAATATTATATGCCTTTTATTTATTCTATTTTTATTTTTATTTTATTTTCTAATTTATTTGGTAATGTAACTTATTCATTTACAATTACAAGTTCAGCAATAGTTTGTATAGGATTAAGTCTGTCTATTTTTATTGGAGTAACTTTATTATCTATTAATTTATATAAATTACATTTCTTCTCATTCTTTGTACCTGCTGGTACACCTTTAATATTAGTACCTTTATTAGTATTAATTGAATTAATTTCATATATGTCTCGTTCAGTATCATTAGGATTACGACTTTTTGCTAATATTGTAGCTGGTCATACTTTATTAAAGATTTTATCTACATTTTTATTAAGTATTTTTAAAAAAATTTCTATTTTAACTTTAATTCCATTTAGTTTATTTTTGTCTTTAATTGGATTAGAATTAGCTGTTTCATTTATTCAAGCTTATGTTTTTACAATTTTAATGTGTTCATATTTACGAGATGCTCGAGAATTACATTAAGAGCTAGTACTGTAGTGGTATCAGATCTCTTTGTAAAAGAGACGAATATTTCAACGCATGGTTCGATTCCTGCCTCGCTCAATGATTTTTTTAAATTTAATATTTTTAATTATTATTAATTCTCTAACTCCAATAAAAGAAGAGTTAAAACTTGTTAAAATTTTTATATCAAGTTTAACCTTTGTCATACTTTATTTTAATCTAAATTTTCATAGTTTAGAATTATTCCATAGTTATTTAACTATTGATAGTTTTCGAATAACTTTTATTCTGCTATTAATATTAATTTATTTTTTAACTAGTTTAAATAATTTAAAATATATTCATTATATTTTAATAACTTTAAGTCTTATTGGTTCAATGTTTATGGTTTTATCAAATAATTTATTAATAATAATTTTAGCTTTAGAATTACAATCTTTTACTTCTTATTTGTTAGCATATATATCAAATACATCAAAATATGAAGATCAAATAAAATCAGGTTTAAAATATTTATTATTAGGAGCTTTAGCAAGTAGTTTTATTATAATAAGTATTTCAATAATTTATTATTCCATTGGTACATTTGATTATAATGAAATTAAATTAATATTTGATTACCGAAGTACAGATAATATTTTTTTAAATTTAGCATATATTTTTATATTAGTTGGATGTTTTTTTAAATTAGGTGTAGCACCTTTTCATGAGTGAACTCCTGATGTATATGGATGAATAAGTAATGAAATAATAAGTTATTTATCTTTAGCTCCTAAATTAAGTCTAATTTGTTTTTTTACTTTGTTTTTTCCAAGTGAAAATTCAATTTTATTATTAATTTTTGTAAATATCACATTAATTGTTGGTTCATTTGGTGGAATTGTACAAAAAGAATATCGTCGATTATTAGCTTATTCATCTATTTCACATATGGGTTATATTTTATTAGCAATTATATTATCAAAAACAGCTTTGATTATTTATATTTATCAATATATTTTAACAACTTTAGCAATTCTTTTCTGATTTAATTATATATATAATCATTCAAGTAATAAATTAAATATTTTATTAGGAACTAAATTTGAATCATTAACAATAGCATTAATTTTAGGTTTATTATTATTCTCATTAGCCGGAATTCCTCCTTTATTAGGTTTTTATGCTAAATTAGATATTTTTTATACATTAATTTCTGGTGGTTATTGATTTACAATTTTTGTAGCTATTTTAACTTCACTATTAACTACATATTATTATTTAAAAATAATTTTATTAATATTTTCTTTTTCTGAAAAAACTTATTCTTGATCATTTATGCCTCTATCTGAATTTAAATCTACTTCTATATTATATACATTATTCAGTTTAACATTTTTTTTATTATTTAGTTTTATTAAATTAGATTTATTACAACAAATAGCCATATTATTAAGTTCATATTAATGTTTATATATTTAATAATTGTAATAATTTTAATTATTGTGATAATATTAATAAATTTATTATTATCAGTTCATTTACCTGACAATGAAAAATTAACTCCATATGAATGTGGATATTCTCCTCATTATGGTCAAACTCGTTCACCTTTTACAATTCAATATTATTTAGTTGGTTTATTATTTTTAATTTTTGATTTAGAAGTTTCATTATTGTATCCATTAGGAGCATTTATTAATGAAATCTCTCTATCTGGTTTTATAATTGCTTCTTTATTTTATTTAATTTTAACTTTAGGTTTTCTAGTTGAATTAGCATCTGGTGCATTACATTTTACAGATCAACGTTCAAAATTTATTAATTAATTTTTCCCTATCTCCCGATACTCTTTATTATTAATAATATATTTTTATTAATATTTTTTATTTATTTTAATTCTGCGCTTCGCTGATTTATTAATTAATATTTTTACCCTATCTCCCGATACTCTTTATTATTTACTTATTTATTTATTAAAATTATTTATTTTTTTATAAAAATTATTTATTTATTTATTAATTACCTTATCTCGCACTTCGTTACTGTAAAAAACTCTGGAAACTTTATTACATCTGATTTATAATATTAAATATAATTACAGCGGAGCGCAAACAATTTCTGTCACATTCTCTTAGTTAACTTATTGATAAAATAACTCTGCACTTTGCTGCTACGCAGAGATTAAATTTATTTATATATAATTATAAAAATATCTCTCTTCGCTACTGTAAAATTTTATTAATCGTTTTTAATAATACCTGCGCTGAAAAAATAATATTAAATATAATTACAGCGGAGCGTTATCTTAGTTAACTTACAACTAATTAAATAAATATTTTTAGGATTATCGCACTTCGTTCAATAAAAAAATTTTGATATATAATAAGTTTCTCTCTTCCGAACTATTGATCGTTTTAAATAACTAGTAAAAAAATAATATAAAATATTATTATAGC
>JBPBPI010000225.1:0-15591 GCA_050954885.1 Janthinobacterium lividum
AAGACTCAGAAAGGACAGAGCCACCCCTTTAAACTTCTTACACAACCTAGATCATAATCTTGCCATTATGTAAAAACATAAACTCATTCAGCTATAAAAGAATTAGAAGAGCTTGATGTTCGTCAAAATTCAATTGGCACGTCTGGAATGCAAGCCATTTTTATTAAAGCTTTAAGTTGTCACAAACCTCTCACATTTAAATTTACAGCGTCAAAAGAAATAAAAAAAAATCTTCGTAAGATCGAACAAAAATATAAAATATTTGCAATATGGCTCAAAGAAGGACTAATATCTCACAATTTATATGATTATGAAGTTTTATTTAAAGATAAATATGCAGAAGCATTTGATCTTGAAAAATTAGGTGGCTAAAAATTTATAGAAAAATTTAAATTTCAAAAATCATTTAAATAAATCCTGGAAGCTCTTTCCAGGATTTATTTAAATCAAGTGTCAAATATTACATAAATTATTAAAATTGAAGAAAAGTACACCGAATACTATGAGGGATTTTTCTTCAAAATTAACTTTAATTAACCAGCTTTGACGTGATCTTGGCCGGGCTGCCAGTTGCAACCACAAAGACCGTCTGATTGAAGACCGTCAAGCACACGCAGAATTTCGTCCACATTACGGCCAACCGATAAATCATTGATGGACAAATGTCGGATAACGCCTTCAGGATCGACGATGTATGTGGCACGAAGACAGACCCCTTCTTCTTTGTGCAAAATGCCCAAAGCTTGAGACAATTCCTTTTTAATGTCAGACAACATCGGAAAATTTAGATTTTTGAGACCTGGATGACTTTGACGCCACGCCATGTGAACATAATCAGAATCCGTGCTGCATCCATAAATTTCAGCATTGCGTTCCTGAAAACATTGATAAAGATTACTAAACCCAATAAGTTCCGTGGGGCAGATAAAAGTAAAATCTTTGGGCCAAAAGAAAAAAACCTTCCATTTACCTGAATGATCTTCAGATGTCATAATCGGAAAATCTTCTAAATGTTCATTTTTGGTTACTGCTTTTAAGCGAAAATTTGGAAATATATCGCCAACTGTTAGCATAATCGTTTACTCCTCTGGTTCTTTAGTTACCGGTTTGCAAACGCTCGACCAACTCGCGTACTGTTGGAACATAGCCATTTGCATAAAAAGGGTCTTGTGCAAACCTGTATGCATTGTGACCCGCAAACATTAATTGATGGTTGACATCGCCGCCATGGGCAATTTCTTGCAGTGTCTTTTGAATACAATAAGATCGAGGATCTGCCTTATGACCTGTGTTATAAGGTTCAGCCTGTTGCCAATTACTGAAATTACAGGCACTCAGGCATCCCATGCAATTGATTTGATCGGTCAAAATTTGATGAGACCTTTCAGGTGTGACAAAAATAAGTGTGGTACTGGGTGTGCGCAAAGCTTCGGTAAAGCCCTGTGCGATCCAACCTATGGCATTTTCATAATCATGGGTGGTCAAATAAACCACACGTCCTCGCACACCCGCTTTAAATTCAGCAATATGTTCACCCACAGGTGCCAAGGTATACGCAACTTGATGAGAAGATCGTTGCATCAATTCCTTTAAAAAATCATTGTTAACCGCCGAGGAATAAAAACCTGTGGGACTGAAACGATTGAGAATGATGTCACCCTCATTCAAAGTTAGAATTTTTTCCTTCCATTCAGTAGATACAGGACTCTCTTGAGTTAGAAGGGGTCGTGTGCCAAATTGAAAGGCAATCGGTCCAAGTTCAGGGTTGTCAAGCCAATCTTCCCATTCCCGTAAGTACCACACACCACCTGCCATGATAATGGGAATATCTTGTAACCCATAGGTGCGCATTTGCTGGCGTAATTCTAAAACCCGAGGATAGGGATCTTGTGGATTTTCAGGACTTTCGCTATTAGAGAGACCGTTGTGGCCACCTGCGCGCCAGGGATCTTCGTAAACAACAGCCCCCAACCATTCTGGGAATTTATGATAGGCACGTTTCCAAAGGGCACGAAAGGCACGTGCAGAAGATACAATGGGATAATAGTATATGCCATAATTGGCCGATATTTCAGCAATGCGGTAAGGCATGCCTGCACCACAGGTTACACCATGAACCAGCCCTTTAGCGCCTTCAAGCACACCATGAAGAATTGTCTCGCATGCGCCCATCTCCCAAAGAACATTCATGTGAATACGTCCACCAGATCCTGCACATTCATGGGCAATTTTGGCTTGATGAATGGCGCCATCGATCGAAAATTGAATAAGTTCCTCATGACGTTCACGTCGTGTTTTACCATGATAAATAACAGGAACCAAGTTGCCATTTTCATCAAATTGATCAGCATTGACACCGGAAAAAGTACCAATACCGCCAGCCGCCGCCCATGCGCCCGAACTCTCGCCATTGGAGACAGCAATTCCCTTGCCCCCCTCAACCAGAGGGAGAACTTCTTTGCCAGAAAGTAAAATGGGCTTCAGGGCCTTCACGAGCGTTCTATCCTTTTTATGTTAAACAACTGACTTAAATATCTTGTCCTGTTTGTTGATCTACAACTTTCATACTTAATTTTGCTTTGCCACGATCGTCAAATCCAGTCAATTTAATATAAACTGCATCACCAACTTTAACCACATCTTCTGTTTTGGCAACGCGTTCAGCGGCCAACTGAGAGATATGAACCAAACCTGATTTATCACCCATGTAATTTACAAAAGCACCAAATTCCATGAGTTTGGCAACTGTTCCCTTATAAATTCGACCCACTTCAGGTTCAGCCGTAATGGCTTCTACACGGCTGGTGGCTGCGTCAATAACTTGTTGATTCATGCCAGAGATACTAACTTCTCCTTCATCAGAAATGTCGATTTTAGCACCTGTAGTTTCACAAATCTCACGAATGACTTTACCACCGGGGCCAATAAGATCACGAATTTTATCTTTGGCAATGGTGATTGAGACAATACGTGGCGCATTGCTGCTGATATCAACACGAGATTCACCTAATGCCTTAGACATTTCTTGTAAAATATGAAGACGCCCTTCGCGTGCTTGTGCGAGAGCTTCTTTCATAATGTCTTTTGTGATACTCGTTATTTTAAGATCCATCTGAAGGGCTGTGATACCAGATTCTGTTCCCGCCACCTTAAAGTCCATATCACCCAAATGATCTTCATCCCCTAAGATATCTGAAAGAATTGCGATCTTCTTACCTGTTTGAATAAGTCCCATAGCAATGCCGGCCACAGGGCGAATAAGAGGAACACCTGCGTCCATCAAAGCCAAAGTTGCCCCACAAATTGTGGCTTGAGAAGAAGATCCATTGGATTCTGTGACCTCAGAGACAACACGGACTGTGTAAGGAAAGTCAACTTTTTTTGGCATTAGAGGATTTAAGGCACGCCAAGCCAATTTACCATGACCAATTTCACGACGGCCCGGATTGGACATACGTCCTGTCTCGCCAACGGAATAGGGCGGAAAGTTATAATGAAGTAAGAATCTTTCGCGGTATTCACCTTCAATTGAATCAATCAATTGTTCGTCTTGTGCCGTTCCCAAAGTTGCTACAACTAAAGCTTGGGTCTCACCGCGGGTAAACAAAGCACTGCCGTGTGTGCGTGGTAAAAATCCAACTTCGCTAACAATAGGACGAATTGTTTTAGTATCGCGACCATCAATACGTGAGCCTTTGGTCAAGATATCATTTCTGACAATTTCTTTTTCCAAAGTTTTAAATTGAGTTAAAACTTGTGATTGAGAATGATCTTCATCAACCAATTCTTTCAATACTTTGTCTTTAATATGTTCAATTTTAACATGACGATCTTGTTTTTGAATACAAGAGTATGCTTCTCGCAGACCAGATTCCGCATACTTTTTAACTTTGGTATAAAGTTTTTTCTCGTGCTTGCTATGGTCTTCGATTTCCCAGGTTGTCTTACCAACGTCTGATGCCAGTTCCTGAATCATTTTGATCACAGGCTGAAAGTTATCAAAGCCAAACATCACAGCTTCAAGCATGGTTTCTTCAGAAAGCTCATGAGCTTCAGATTCTACCATCAAAACGCCTTCTTCTGTACCTGCCACAATCAAATCAAGTTGAGATGAAGGTAAATCAAGATAAGAAGGATTGATTAAAAATTCACCATCTTTATAACCAATACGAATACCACCAATAGGTCCTTCAAAAGGAATACCTGAAATTGCAAGTGCGGCTGAGGCACCAACCAATGACACGATGTCGGCATCATTTTCAGAATCTTGACTTAAAAGTGTGCAAACAACTTGAACTTCATTGTGAAATCCATGAGGAAATAAAGGACGCAAAGGTCGATCGATTAAACGAGATGTTAAAACTTCTTTTTCAGAAGGTTTACCTTCACGCTTAAAAAAACCACCAGGTATCTTGCCTGCCGCAAAGGCGCGGACTTGATAGTGTACCGATAGGGGTAAAAAATCTATATCAGGTTTGGCAATTTTTTGAGCAACCACAGTACACAAAACTGTGGTTTCGCCATAACTTGCCAAAACAGCACCATCGGCTTGTCGAGCAATACGGCCAGTCTCGAGGGTTAAAGTTCGCCCACCCCAAGTTATTTCCTTACTTATAATATTAAACATGCTGAAATTGGAATCCTTTCCTAGGAACTGAGCAAACAATATATTGAATACACCGCCTTAAAATTAGCGGCGCAATCCTAAACGTTTAAGAATAACTTCATAACGTGAAAATTCAACATTTTTTAAATAATTGAGTAATTTACGACGACGGTTAACCAAAATCAATAGACCACGACGTGAATGGTGATCTTTAAGATGGCCACCAAGATGTCCTGTTAAATTTTTAATGCGTTCACTTAAGATCGCAATTTGAACTTCGGGTGATCCGGTGTCATTTTCTTTGGTTGCATAATCTTTAATAACTTCTTGTTTACGTTCAAGTGTAATCGACATCGTTCTGTCCTTTCGTTTATATATTAAGTACCCGCTCGGGACACAGCCTGTCATCTCTGACACGAACAAAAGCAACTGCATCTTGTTGTGCATTAATACACAATTGCAGCTGGTCTTGTATAAGCCCCAAACCAGGAGAGGTTACAGGAATGGTCCGTCCTTTTCTCAAATCTTCAACATGATCATCTGAGATAAAAACAGCCGGGATGTCGTCCAGCACATCCTGTACCTTTTGTACGTACTCCTTTAATAGAATATTTTCATCTAAAGATGCAAGCATTTCGAGGGTTAAAGCTTGTTTTTTTTCAAAAGGACCCACACTTAAGCGATCAATAAGACTTGCGTGTCCAAAACAACCTAGTTTTTTACCCATATCACGCGCAAGCGCGCGAACATATGTTCCTTTACCACACTCAACTTCGAAAATACATTGATTATCTGAAGGTTGAGATAAAACCTTAAGATCATATATTGTCACGGGCCGGGTATTTAAAGAGACAGATTTTTCTTGTCGCATTAAATCACAAGCGCGCCGTCCTTGAATTTTAAGGGCAGAGTAGAGTGGAGGAGATTGTAAAATATCTCCTTCAAAATCTTTTAAAATGCTTTCAATTTGTGAAAGTGTTGGCAGAAGGTTTGAAGAATTGATGATATCACCTTCTAAATCATCTGTGGTCCGCGATTCTCCCCAAGTTACTTCAAAACGATATTTTTTGCGCTCTGCCATAATATATTGAACAGATTTTGTAGCCTCTCCCAGGGCCAAAGGCAAAATACCGGTTGCCAGGGGATCAAGTGTACCTGCATGCCCCACTTTAATTTTATTAAATTTTCTTTTAACAATAGAAACCACTTGAGCTGACGTAAAATGTAATGGTTTATCAATAATCAACCAGCCATGAGGACTTAATATTTTTTTCATGATAAAATTATGTATAAATAAGGCAATTCAATTTAAATTTGATATCATCAAGTAAAAAAATGGGATAAAGAATTCATCTTTATCCCAATAATAAAAAATATCAAACTTATCGAGAATAAAACTCAATAACCAAGTTTGGTTCCATTTGAACAGGAAAAGGCACATCTGCAAATTCAGGACCGCGAATAAACGTACCCTTTAAATGCTTGTGATCAACCTCGATATATTGAGGAACTTCTCGTTCTGCTGATTGTGTAGCTTCAAGGATAGAGGTCATTTGCTTGGATGCTTCTTTGACTTCGATTGTGTCACCATCTTTAACACGGTAAGAAGAAATGTTAACGCGTTTTCCATTAACCAAAACATGACCGTGATTGACAAATTGACGAGCCGCAAAAACAGTTAGCACAAATTTCATACGGTAGACAACAGCGTCCAAACGGCGTTCTAAAAGATTGATAAGGTTTTCGCTGGTGTCTCCACGACGGCGAACGGCTTCTGTGAAAAGACGACGGAATTGGCGTTCACCAATATTGCCGTAATACCCTTTTAATTTTTGTTTTGCCGCCAATTGATTGCCATAATCTTTTGGTTTGCTGCGGTTTTGTCCGTGTTGACCTGGACCATAGGCACGCTTATTTATAGGGCTTTTGGGACGTCCCCAAAGATTTACGCCAAGACGGCGATCAATTTTATATTTTGAACTAATACGATTCGTCATACCTTTTTTCCAATTTTTGTCTCAAGTCACACTTAAGAAAACGATTTAATTTAGGGACTATAGCTAAACACATAGAATTGTCAATTTGTTTATTCACACATCTAATTATCTTTAAAAATAAATTTATCCAGAATATGCCAAAAAATTATTTAAAAGAAAGTCATAAAAATAATTTTAATAATATTAAATTTTATTGTAACGCAATAAATTATGGTTATAATTTTATTATAAATTATTGATTTAAAAACATATTTTTGGAAATTAAATTAATTGAATTTTTAAAATAAAAGTATGATAATTAGTACAAGAATATCATAATCACTAAATAATTATTTAAAAAATTAAAAAATTTTTAGGATATTACGTAATGAAATTAGCGCATTCAAAACTAACAAATGAACAAACACAGAAAATGCTTGAACATTTTGTGGCCGGTACATCGGCACGAACAGTTGCTGAAATATTACAAATAAATAAAAATACAGCACTTTTATTTTATCAAAAGATTCGAATATTGATCGCTAAAAAATTAGACGAAGAAAATCATCTTTTGTTTAAAAGAATAAATTTTGCTCCTGAAAAACTTGCTTTAAATTCAATTTTTTTAAAAACAGTATTGGAAAATTTACCAAATAAAAAAAAATCTCAACAAATACCTCTTTTTGTTGTGATTTTAAGGGAAAAGAAAATTCATGTTTTTTATCCCCAAATTAAAACAACTTTTGATCTTTCTGATAACCAAAATTTTATCATGCCTGATGCGATTTTCTTCCAAACAATTGAATCCAATATAATTAACGCCAATAATATTCATCTGTATCGAGTTTTTTCGGACACTTCTTTTAAAGAGGGCCAACGATCGGCGATCGACAGTATTGAAAATTTTTGGAAATTAACAAAACTTCATTGGTTAAAATCTAATGGTATTCCTCTTAAAAATTTTCTTCTTTTTTTAAAAGAAGCCGAATGGCGATATAATTATAAAAAACCAAAAAATCTTTTAAATACTCTATCCTGTTGGATAAATACTTAATATTATCTGGCCCAGCCCCTTGATCTATTTTATAAAAAAGTTATATTTTTATAAACAATTTTTTTATAAGTTTTTTTATAGACAGTTTGTCATATTTTTTGTATAAAAATGCACTGTAAAAATAAAGTTAATGTAAATATTTTATAGATAAAAATCTATAAAATTAAATAAAATTAGATATAAAAAAAGAAAAAATGGAAATAAATACATGCCAATTGTTGTTAATCTAGATGTAATGCTTGCTAAACGTAAAATGCGTTTGGGTGATTTATCAAAAGAGGTCAATATATCTTTACAAAATTTATCGATTTTAAAAACAGGTAAAAGCCGCGCCATTAAATTTTCAACACTATGTGCTATTTGTAAAGTTCTAAGATGTCAACCTGGAGATATTTTAGAATATGATTTAAGTGAGATATTACATTAGGCTAAATCTCATAAATCAAAAAACTTTAAATACCATAATGTTTCTTTTAAAATGAAGTAATTTCTAAAACAATCTAACTTATTTAGATATAATTTTGCATTTCAAAATCCTCATGTTATAAGGCCAACAATGAACTTAATTATCTTATAAGAGGTTTAATGTATGTCAGAACGATTCTCATTTGATGATAACCTTGTGTTAAAGCTTGCAGAAATATTGAATGAAACTCAATTAACTGAAATTGAATATCAAATTGGTGAAGTGCGCATTAAAATAGCGCGCCAATCAACTTCACCTATATCTTATGCAGTGCCTCATCAAATTCAATCATCAGTTCCTGCTTCGACGACTCAGGTAACTCATACGACTGTTGACGCTGAAAAATCATTGGATTACACGCAACATCCAGGATCTATTAAAGCGCCGATGGTGGGGACAGTTTACGCATCTGCTACACCTGGTGGAACACCTTTCATACAAGTTGGATCTGAGGTTAAAATGGGCCAGACTCTTTTAATTATCGAAGCTATGAAGGTGATGAATCAAATACGTGCCCCCAAAGATGGCAAGATCACCCAAATCTTTTTTAAAGATGGGGATCCTGTTGAATACGATCATAACTTATTAATCATTGAATAAACGGAAAAGTTTATGTTTAAAAAAATATTGATCGCCAATCGTGGTGAAATTGCCCTTCGTATTATCAGGGCATGTCGCGA
The DNA here is from genome assembly GCA_050954885.1 of Janthinobacterium lividum. GTDB lineage: Bacteria > Pseudomonadota > Alphaproteobacteria > Caedimonadales > Caedimonadaceae > JBPBPI01. Next base: position 8,783 of record JBPBPI010000225.1, read on the forward strand.
AATGGGTATTAAATCGGTGGCTGTGCATTCAACAGCCGATCAAAATTCAATGCATGTGGGACTTGCTGACGAAAGTATTTGTATCGGACCGCCCGCGTCACGTGATAGTTATTTAAATATTCCGGCGATCATTTCAGCGGCGTCAATTTCTGATGCTGATGCCATTCATCCGGGTGTGGGATTTTTGTCTGAAAACGCTGAATTTGCGCAAATTGTTGAAGAACATGGCTTGATATTTATTGGACCGTCACCGGAACATATTAAAATAATGGGGGATAAGATTACCGCCAAAAATGCGGTAAAACAGTTGGGCATTCCGGTGGTACCGGGCACTGAAAAGCCCATTGACACCGATGACGAAGCTTATGAATTTTGCGGAACCATTGGGTTTCCTGTGCTTATTAAAGCAGCTGGTGGCGGTGGCGGTAAAGGCATGCAAATTGTCCATAAAAAAGAACAGCTTTCCGAAGCACTATCCATTGCACGACACGAAGCCAAAACAAATTTTGGCAACGATCAAGTTTTTATTGAAAAATTCTTGATCACACCCCGTCATATTGAAATTCAAGTCTTGGCCGACAATTACGGTAATGTCATTCATTTGGGAGAGCGTGATTGTTCAATCCAACGTCGTCATCAAAAAGTGTGGGAAGAGGCACCATCGCCGGCCCTTGATGACAAAGCAAGATTTGCTTTGGGAGAACTTGTGACCAATGCGGTCAAAGGTTTGGGATACCGGGGTGTGGGAACCTTTGAATTTCTTTATGAAAATGGTGAGTTTTTCTTTATTGAAATGAACACGCGTTTACAAGTTGAACATCCGGTGTCTGAATTTATCACCGGCATTGATTTGGTACGGGAACAAATTTTGGTGGCCAGTGGTGAGAAGTTAACGCTGACTCAAAAAGACGTGCATTTTAAAGGACACGCCATTGAATGCCGCATCAATGCCGAAGATCCAGAAACCTTTTTTCCAAGTCCCGGTAAAGTGACAACATACCATACCCCCGGTGGTCTTGGGGTGAGAGTAGACAGTCATCTTTATACCGGCTATCACGTGCCGCCTTATTACGATAGTTTGGTCTCAAAACTTGTGGTGTATGGCGACACGCGCGCGCAAGCCATTGGGCGGGTACGTCGTGCTTTAAAAGAATATGTCATCACCGGCATTGCCACCAACATTCCGTTGCATCAAAGATTATGCGACAATGATGATGTCAATTCAGGAAATTATCATATTCATTGGTTAGAAGAATGGCTTGAAAAAGAAGCCAAAGAGAAAAATTAACATGGTGGGCGCTATAGGGCTTGAACCTATGACCCGCTGATTAAGAGTCAGCTGCTCTACCAACTGAGCTAAGCGCCCTCAGTTTTCTTAAAGATTCTATAGCAAACAGAAGAAGATCTGTCGACCCTTAATTAAGATAAAATCTCGAAAAAATGACAATTTTAAATGATTGATTTTTTTTGTTGACTGCTTTCATGAAGAACATTGTAAAATTTTTTTAACATTTCAATTTCATGCGGTGTCAGTTTCGATGAAACAAATATTGTAAGCTTTTTACGATCCATTTCTTCAGGTTTTGTATAATTATATATTAAAGTCGTAAATTCATCCAATTCTGTTTTGGCGATAGCAAGTCCTTGATTGGCGGCAAGCTCGTAGTATTCTTGAACTTTTTGACAATTTTGAACAGTGCCGTATCCATTTCTATAGCAAATGGCCAAGCGGTATTGACCAAGATCATTGCCGGCTCGGGCAGCTTTTTCAAATAAATCAAAAGCTATTTTATGATTCTCTTCCTGAAAATTTTCGGCAGCGATGCCTCTGCCATGAAAATAGTGATTGCCAAGATTGATTTGAGAAAGAACAGATCCCAGGTCGGCACCTCTTCGATGATACATCATAGATTTTTAATAATCTTGATCCACGCCTTTTTCTCGATTTTCCTTTTCGTAAAAAAGGCCTAAATTATAATTGGCATCTGCATCGCCCAATGCTGCTGCTTTTTCGTAATATTGGCGAGCTCGTTCAAAATCCGGTTTATTATCAACCGATCCGTAACCGTGTTCTGCAAAAAAACCAAGAGGATAAAATCCTGAAGGACTGTTTTTATCCAAAGCTTTTTGAAATAATTCCTTTAAATTTGTTTGAGCATTGATCACAGTTTGGCGTATCCGTTCAGAATCATTGGACTCCAATGGATAATTGGCCATCGCATAAAGCCATTTTAAATATTTTGGATTGAATTCTTGTCCGTCCGATTGATAATAAATGACTAATTGCAAGATCGAATTAAAATGGCCTTGTTCTGCTGATTTTTCATACCAGTTAAGAGATTTTGCTAAATTTTTAGTAACGCTATAACCAATTTTATATACAAAACCAAGTTCGTATTGAGCATCCGGATTTCCTTGTTTGGCTGATTTTTTAAACCATTGAACGGCTTGGGAAAAATTCGGCTCAACGCCCTTACCTTTTTGGTACAACGTACCTAAAACATATTGTGCTTCCGACTCTCCTTGATTTGCCGCTTTTTGAAGCCAAAAGACTGCTTTCTCATAATCTTTTCTTGTACCTAAACCATTTAGATATGAGATACCGAGATTGAATTGAGCATTTGGCTCATCCAGTTTAGCAGCTTTTCGATACCATTGAACTGCTTTTTTTAAGTCTTGATCAACACTGAGGCCCTGATCATATATAATACCAAGGTTATATAAAGCTTTCGGATGACTTTGTTCAGCGGCTTTTTGATACCAAGATATGGCTTGAAGATAATCTGGTTTTCCATTGAGTTCCGAATTATAGATGTAACCTAGCTTAAATTGAGCTTCCGGATCACCTTGCTCAGCAGCTTTGCGAATTAAAGTAACGGCTTCCTCTTCCGGTTTGTTTTTGAAATAATCATAATATAGAGGTAAGTCATCTTTTGGAATTTGAAAGGTATGAGTTGCAACTTCATCAAATCTTTTACGATCTGTTGACTTAAAAACCAGGGCTGTTAGTTTAGATTCAAAATTGTTGAGATCGCAACTTATGTTATTTTTTAAACAAAAAAAAAGTATTTTTGTGAAATGGACGAAAGATCCATATCCGTTGAAATTTTTTCTGATGAAATACTCAATGTTTTAAAATTTTTCTCAAATGTATCAATATCAAAAGATTCGGCACTTTCTTTTAATAAAGGTTTTCTTTGACGTAAGCCTTCATCATTTAAAATGCTTTTAAAAGAGCAATGTCCCAATGAATAGGATGTTATTAATAGAGTGCAAACAAACCTTAAGTAATCATTTTTTTTTATCATTTTTTATAATTGTCCCTAGTTAAGCTATTGCTTTTTGTTTCTTTTTAATATCTATAATATTACTATTATCTGTTTTATGAGTATTTTTCTCTAGAGTAGTTAATCTCATATTTAAACTAATCAAGTCCTCTTTAAAATCTACCAAACTATTAACATCAGCTTGTTTGCCTCTATACTCTTTATAACCAAAATATACAGCAGCGCCAACACCAACACAAGTAACCCCTACACCCACGACTGAAATTGTTAAATTTGCTACAAAATCACTATAATCAGAAGGCACTTGATTAATATATAACTGAGGCATTTGTTCAATAATAATATTAGTCACTGGTTTTAAAAAGCCGCAACACATTTTATTGAATTCCATATCTGTTAATTGATGAATCAAGCTAGATCCATTGTTGGCAATATAAGTGTAAGTTGATGCAATCTTCTGAGTCGCACCACTTGTGACAAAATCTTCACAGATGTCTTGCATTGATGCCTGTGATTTAAAGGATTCAACGGAAAACAAAAAATTAATCAAAGATAAATAAAAAAAAGTTTTTCCACGCATTTGACTTCATACTCGCATAAAATTTTAAATGTCATAGATTAAATTTGTTATTTTTTCCTTTTATTGTCAATAGGTTAAGTCATTAAACTTAAAATAAAGTCTTACTTTTATATCGTCATAAGTTGATCCCACCGGGTGGTGTATTGAGGCGAGAGAAGGGTGCGCGATGTGATCCCTTTAAGATCAAATCCCACCGCGCCATAGGTTACGGTTCTTTTGCCATGTCGTTTGTTAATCTGATCGATCACAGACATAAGATGATCTTTACGCGGCGAAGGCTTGGCAAACAGACTGTTTTGGATATATTCAGGACGAATCAGACCTGTCAAGCAAACACCGGATTTTTTATAAGGGTATCCAGCTTGATAAATTTTTTCAAAGGCTTGCTGGGCGGCTTTTAAAAGAGAAAAGGTATCCTGGCAGGCAAGAGGTAGAGAGATAAAATGGCTACGGCTGTCATAACTTTCTTTATGAAAGCGATTGGTTTTGACAAAGACAACCACGCCGGATGCCAGGCTGCCTTGTTTTCTCATCTTCTCAGCGGCCCTTTCCATATATCCATTAATTGCTTGAGCCAATTCACCTTTGTCTGTGATCGGTGTGGCATAAGAACGAGATACCGCAATCATTTTTTTATGATCAATTAAGTCTTCAATTTGATGTGCTGAAATACCGTTTAGCTCAGCCGCCATGCGTTCTCCCACAACGGACATTTGTCTTCTGATCCATTTGGGGGGTGCTTTCTTAAGCTTGTAAACCGTATCAATGCCTTGAGATATTAAAGATTTGTTGTGATTGCGTCCAATTCCCCATAACTCGCCAATGGGCATATCTTGAAGGACTTTATCAATATCATCTTCTTTGGTTAAGACGCACAAACCAGATGATTTTTTGGCAAAAGAATTGGCAACCTTGGCCAAGGTTTTGGTTAAAGAAATACCAACCGATACAGGAAGTCCGGTCCACGCATGAATGGTTTCCCGAACATGGCGGGCAAAGGCATCAAGATCTTGTTCTTCAAGATCAGAACAATCCAAAAAAGCCTCATCAATAGAATAGGCTTCAATTTTGGGGGAGAGATGTCTTAAAATCTGCATCACGCGATGGGACATATCTTGATACAAGGCATAATTGGAAGAACAGATGTGAATATTATGGTGTCGCGCTAATTCTTTGAATTGAAAGTAAGGTGTGGCCATCTTAATATTTAATGCTTTGGCCTCAAGACTTCGACTGATGGCGCACCCATCGTTGTTGGACAGAACAATCACAGGTTTATGGCGAAGGGCCGGGTTAAAGACTTGTTCGCAAGAGGCATAGAAATTATTGACATCAACCAAGGCCACAAATTGAGTCATACCGAACGAATCACATAGGTGATAACCCCCCACAAATCAAATGCGGTCTCATTTGTTAAAAAAACGGAAGGAAGCTTTTCCATGTGGCTTTGAGAATTTTTGATGTATCTTCTAATTTTAAGCTCGCCGTCGATGATCACCAACATAAGTTTACCATGACAAGGTTTTAAACTTCGATCCACCACAATGAGGTCGTGGGGACGAAGTCCTAAACCTTTTAGATTGGGATCAGAGATTCTAGCAAAGAAAGTAGCCGGGGGATTTTTAATCAAAAGTTCATTTAAATCAAGAGCATGTTCGGTGTAATCATCCGCAGGAGATGGAAAACCCGCCGAGACATAAGCTTCAAATAGCAGCACATAAAGACGAGGCAACGAAGAGGGTTGATATAACATCATAATGTTAAGCTTAAAAAAAATAAATCAAAAAGAAAATAGCGTTTTTTTATTAAACTATATGATGATAATGTATAACCCAATTAAAGTATTGATTAATGGATACTAAAAAATTAAAATTTATTTTTTAAATATATTGTATGATTTCAGTAAAATTTAATTTTTTGATTTTTGCTGGCATAAATTTTTATTTATGATGAAGATTGTACAAATATACTGTCATATTTTTCAATAAAATCTAAAAAGGGCTTTGCATTTTCTGGATCTTTAAGTTCTAAGAAATGATGACCGATTAACTTGATATAATAACAAGTGATATTTTTTTTCTCGTCATCTGACATAGATTCAGCAGCTTGGAATATATGTTCTATAAAAGGAGTAAGTAAAAACTGAAATTGTTTATAATTCATTGGTCCTGTATTAGTATTTATCATAAAACTACTGTAAAATATTTGTGCTTCTTTAATGTCAGTAGTCGTTGCCTCAACATTATCTATATCCCAATTAAAGTTAGTCATTTTACCTTGTGAGACATAAAATTTTGGATCTGATGTTATTGAGAAAGCCTCTTTACCTACATATCCAACGGCATTGCTTAAGGTGGTCATTCTCTCAAATTTACGTATCTGTAACTCTTTTTTTTCATGACAAGTTTTCCACCCGTATTTAGGAATATTCCATAAAGCTTTTCTTAAAAAATAAGAAATTGTATAAGGATATTTTTCACTTCTTTCCTTTAAGCAACTTAAAGGCAGCTTGATTTCTGATTGTTGATAAAATAATTGATCCACAATTTCTGCTACTTCCTTAGAAATTTCACGTAATTTAAGTAAAGAATTATTGTTTGAAGATGAATTAATCACAATCTTATTTTTAATTTCATTGGGAAGATCTCTAAAGTTTTCGTCTAATTGTTCTAATTTAAAACACTCCACGTTTTTTAACGCCATATATGTAATATCTTTACAAATTGTTTCCACTTCATTTTGATGAGAAGCCATTCCAGCATTTTGTAAAATAAGGAAACTCAAAAAAATCACAAATCTTTTAATCATATTTTATCTTTTATTCATTTTTAAAATTGAATGTGTAACTATAGCTGATTGACGTAATGATTTGTCTTTGATATTTTGAGTGAATGAGTTACGGATATAGCATAGATTTAAGGGAACGTGTTCTGTTTTATATT
>JBPBPI010000226.1:0-2600 GCA_050954885.1 Janthinobacterium lividum
AAGGGTACGTCTTTGTGTCGAGGGGAGCAGACACTTCTGGTTAATGCTGCGAGTCTGGACAGGGACAATGCTCCTACTAACGTGCCGTGGCTGGTTGAGCTGGAGTTGTGAAATGGATTGGGTGTTGATTGCATCAGGCACCATTCAAAGATGGACTACTACATGCCAGGCTGAAGACCCGAGAAGGCCAACCGGGCCACACTGGACAGCAATTGCATGTCTTCGGCAGCATGGACTGATGCTTTCCTTTTCGCGTGCTCTCCTCGACGGGTTCAGCCTTTGCTTACTGCGTGGCAAGCGAGACAATGAATCCTGGCATCCTTGTAAGACGGCTGAACCTCACTCACCACGTTGGCTATGGCGTCAGTGGCTTTCATCACCCAATCCCGTCGTCGTCTCCCTCGAACGCCCCGTTTCTACGCAATATGGCAATTAGCCTACAAATCGATGAGCATGGCCTGACGTACTCTACCTTTTGTGGCCGATACATGAGACCACAACGCGGAGACCAGCTACTTAGCGACTTGCGATCTGATCTTCCAGCATATTCAACAGTTTCTCCACTTCATGCCACTGCTTCCAAAGCACCGACGTCTCTCTAAAGCCATTCGACGGCTCGTCAGGAGATCTATCATATACGATGCTCCTGCAAAAGACCCCATCGAAGTCATTTTGTCCAACGCTGCTCGCAGCCAGGGGGTACTTCTTTGACGTCTCGGCTTTCTGTATCGACAACTCCTTCTTCATCTGAGTAAGAGGAACGTGACAGTCATCTCGTCCGAACGTGGAGCTTATCCGTCCAAGCTCCTTCAAATCGAAATACATCATGAGTGGGCGCTCGAAGGTTCCGTTTCCCAAGTCATCCAAGGCTGCATTGATCATCTCATGCACGATATGCTGTCTGATCTCAAGTGGCAGGCTTGCCCAGTTGACGCTACCAATGTTGAGATCGGGCGGTTGGTCAGCTTCGCAATTCTGCACATTTAGATGGTGCAATGGAGGTCACGAAGTAAGAATGCGAATGTAATTGAAGGATGGGGTATGCGAAAAGCGAAAAGAGAAGTTCGACTAAGATTCCCTGGGAATACGTCATCACAACACTACCAGCAGTGAAATCTTGAGACCAAAAAGTGTTGCAGCGCATCTAGCTACAATTGTCACCGCAGATTGAGTCAATGGAAGACTTAAGACCTAGTCATCACAGGGAGTGATCACACTGCAGCGAGGATGGAACTTCGGAATTGCTCAGCAACTACTGTCAGAGCTCTGATCGCTGATCATTAGTGGTCGAAGTGAACGCAAGAAGCGGTTTGCCGGAGTGTGATTAGGACCATACTAGGACCATACTGATTGCAGCAGTTTCAGTGGAGTCACTGCCTTTCAAGACTGCGAGAGCTCGCATTCACTGACATGGGATTTGAAGTAACATGTAGCCCTTAGGTGCTATCTTCATCATACACAAAGCCACTCTACCAGTCGCGGACCCTCTTGGTTCTTGTCCGAACATGTCACCGCCGCGCACTCCACCACACATCATCGGACAACCCGCGTACAGTCCTTCAGCACGTGCTGTAGCTCTCCTCCAGCTCCATCCACCGTGGCAATCTACAGCACTCCCGTCAGCTAATGTGTATCGCGTCGTGTACGATCTGTACTCCATACCTCATAGCTTAGTCTCATCTTCATTCCTAACCTTCCGCCACAGCTCAATCTCCGCTAAGACTTTAACCAGCGCCGACACTTGACGGCTCGACGCAGCATTTCGACCCTCGCCGTCCTCGTTGAACACAAGGACAGTACGACGGTGGCGCACGACAGACGCTGGAGTAAGAGTGGAGTTGAGGAAACCAGAGTGCCCGCTAGTCGCAAGTAGAGGCATTGGGAGCGTCGAAGTCTCATCACCATGTGTATACTTCCAGTACCCCCTGAGAGCTTCAATAGCGTTCTCTTCTTCTTCGGTGGCGATAGCGAGATCGCGCTTTAATGGGATGACGGCTTGTTGACTGAAGGCATAGGTGATGTGTTTCATGTAGCGTAAGTTTTCTGGCGCGATGTCCTCCATGACTTCGGTGATGATCATTTGTTGGATCTCGAGGGGCAGCTTGCTCCATGTCGCGTTCGGCGGATCGACTTCTGCATCAGCCGCGATCATCGTATGTTGATTGCAAGTCATGCTGGGTAACCTTGAAATTGAGGTTCTGGCGGGATCGAAGGACTTGCGAAGAGTAGTGTTTGTAGAGAATGGAAGAAGGGCGCACGGTAAAGTCCAAGGACAGGAGTAACGGCACGTCCACGACCGGGCACCAGAGTGAGTGATCTATCGCACACGCGTTCCATTCAACTCACGTATTACAGAACTCGATTTCACGTCATGACTTCGCCATCGGCCGAGTAGTACAATTGCGAGGCGAGCCGGGACTCACTCATTTATGGCGGTTGCTGTGCACTGATAATAGCTCCTCCCATGCTGGCGCTTCTTTAGCACGTACACTTTGATGAAGAAGAAAACAGATTCGATGGCGAGCTACGTGAATTGCCTTTGTTACAAGTGGAGGATCAAGCCACGGGCCACGCTTGTACTGTGCTTAGGGGCTGCACCG
>JBPBPI010000227.1:0-2737 GCA_050954885.1 Janthinobacterium lividum
AATATCCTGTGTATCGTCTATATCATTCAAAGCATCCAGCATGCGACGCAGAAGACAACGGGCTTCTTTGTAGCTCGACCGCTCATGCCCAATGTGGGCCTGTTGCTCTTTGAAAGTACGAACGATGAATCGGAGGACCCCATGATATTCAAAGAAGTTCTGAAAGCGCTGGTGAAAGTAGCAAGCACCAGCAGTACTGCTTAAACACTTCGCGTCCTCTCGGCGATCCATCACCCTAGTAGCGGCCTCGTAGTCTTTGCAGACACTTTTGCCAGTAGGTCCATTGTCCACCCATAGGGTTTGTTGGTAGTGATTGAGCTTGGCTCCAACCTTCGTTGAAGCTTTATCGAGCGTGTAGAAAATGTCCTCGAACCATTGCGCGGAGACGAGCGCGATACGCAGAGCCGTTTCGAACTTGATATAGATGAAGTCCCGACCCTCTGAGCATCCCGTGTACTCGATTGATTCGCTAATTATGAGCTGGCGGAGCTCTAGTGGTAGATCCGAATAGCCTCGTTTGGTCACTGTTGAGGCTGTTGCGGGACTAGGTAATGGCGAAGGTGTGCTCGAGGACGGCATGTTTGGTGTCTTTGAGGTGGTAGGCTTGCTTTCGAAGGCTTCAATGTTTTCAGCAACTCTCCCTGTGGCAGGCGCTGATGCCCGTCGTTCGTAGGAGAAGATAGAGCAAAACAGCTTGGAAAAACGAACGATCCACAAGGCTTACGCTTCGCAATGATCGCTCGAACGCTGCATATAAACTCAGTGACTTTTGGGAGTACGAAGCGTGAAAGCCAAATAATATGTTATCAGAGGTGAAAGGGAGTGTGCAATAGATGCGTGGCGCAATTCCGCAGTCCCAATGTGAGTGACTTGAGAAAAGTGGTGAGGGAGTGAACATTTATCCTACGCCAAGCCTTAGTACCTTCACGCATCAAGAAGTCGAATTAGGAACAAAACTCTTCGTCAATTGCAGAGATCACTGAAAAGTCATCATCTCATACGCCGAATACTCATCAAAACGAAGCATAACGGTAGGCGGCCAAGTGTTCAACAGACAGCTGTACACGTGCATACATGTCGTCCAAGTCCTCGTGCTGAACTCACCGTCTGTATATCAAAGACCGAACACGTCTGAAGCCTCTATCTCAGCGGGCCCCAAGACTGGTGACATCCAAAGACGCGGAGCAAGCGGTAATCCCGTCCTCCGCCACTTGCACTATCGGCCCAGCCACACAAGTACAGCAGGCGCTTTGACTCATACTTTTGTAGACCTGCCTCGTGACCATCGAATGAGTACTTCCAATTACCCCTCTCGGACGGCCTAGCGGCTTCGATAATCTGGCTGGTTGACCCATCTTCCGTAGTCGATCTCAACTTGGTAGACGAAAGCGAGCCACTGTGCCTGTTACAATCGTTCGCATTCTCCCGGTCATTGGCCCACAGTCCCGTGATCATCTCTTCTGGCTTCAGCACTAGTTCCGGATGTTGAGTTCCGCCACGCTGACCGTATGTCTCTGCCTCCTGCCCAGCATGGTAGATGTCCATACCATCAATTCCATCCCCTGCATGGGACTATCTTTGTGGCGGGACCGCGTTGTTTGAATATCTCCTCATGATCGAAGTGGTACGGTGCATCTGTCCGCATCGATTGGGTCGCCCCATCGCCTATCCAGCCTGGATAATCCGTCATCAGCCTCCGAATAGTATTGCCTGTCACCTGACCTTCCTCCACCTGGTTGGGAGTCTCGGTAGCCAGTCCTGCTCTAGGGGATGGATGGTACAATGGCCAGGCAAAACTTGGGCTCAACAGGGTCTCTACTTGCGATCGATAGCCAGATCCACCCCAAGCGTCAAATTGTTGCTTGCGGCACAGAAACTTCTTGCTGCCGATGTAGTCATCACTTTGACTCCACTTGAAATTCTCGTCCACGCCCCTTACAGGATCTTTGTAAATCAGGTCATTGCGGTTGTGGTAGCCGCTGTCTTTCTCGTGATACGTGGTCTCGAGTTTTGTACGATGCCATTGGATAGACTTGTCGACGATCTGATTTCGCGCAGTCAGATACTTCCGCACAGCATTCTCGAGATCCTGCTGATGCTTTTATGCCTGTTTATCCTCGTGGCCATGGATCTGACGGTAGAAAAGATTCTGCTCGCGAAGGACTGTGAGATGTAACGTTCCAACAGAAGCGAAGTACAGTAGGTTGTTCCATGGTGCCTGATTGGTAGAGTAGTATGGCTGGGGCTGTGCGAGCATGGTCATTATCGAAGTGAAGTATTGACCCTTTTTCAGCGGTGTCGGGTGCTTGGTCAAGGTACAGCTTCATGACATTGTACAAACCTTCTGTCATAACGCGCATGTGCTGTGGATTGTTGGTGTCGATCAAGCCGGACGCAACATCCCTCACTTTCGCCTCAAGATTCTTCCAGACAAGACCCTTGTCTGTGTCAGGTGACGGCCATAGTGCCGCGACAAGGCGGGAGAGTAGCGCCCAGACTTCGGGTACTAGCTTGATGCCCGCAGCCACCGCCGACTCTGAAGCTGAATTGACGTTCTTGGCACTGAATATAATGTCAAGAAGGTTTTCCATTTTGTCGTGGGCCCCCACGGATGGATGCATCAGGAGATACTGGAGGCTTGCCCATTGCAGCCCTAGTTCAAGTATACTCTGGTATCCGTTCGCTGTGTGGACGCTTGAGCTTCACAAGATGTGGTAAGGAGTGGTACTCATGGACA
>JBPBPI010000228.1:0-7625 GCA_050954885.1 Janthinobacterium lividum
TCATCTGATGGCCGGATTGATCAATTACCAACTCAGAGATGATAAGCCATCATTAGAAAGCATCCTTAATTTGAATCCTTAAACGCAACTCGGGTTTTATTAAGGCCCCTGTAAGCTTTTGCAATTTGTTTTTGAGGCATCATTGCGAGAGCAGTTTCACCAACTGTAATTTCACCAAGAATTAATTTGGCAACAGGACCTGCACAACCTGTAGGGGCGTGATCGTCGAGTCTGGCAGTATTCTCAAGGGCTTGACGTGGATGTTCAGCTATCCATTGGCCTGCAAGATACATGGCATTGCTGGGGGAATAGGAGACAGACCGTTTATAAAAAGGATTGTAATCAAATTCTCGCGTTTGCGATCGTCCGCGATCCTCGTCCGCGGCATCAATGTCATCATCATCTTGATCTGGATCTTCATAAAAACTTGGATTTAAGTCAACACTGCTGTCATCTTCTTCGAGGTTGTCATCCAGACTTTCATGTGACGTATCTTCTTGATCGGAAACGGTGGGGCTGAGTTTGTTTTGATCAGTCTCAGATTTTATCTCAGGCGATGTTGTCCATGGATAACGAAAAGGCAGGTCATCTAGTTCTTTATCTTCTGTGGAATCTGGCTTTGGAATAAAATAAACATCGATTTCCTCATCCTTGAACGTACTTCTATATTCTTTTGATACATATTTGTGTTTTTTGCCTGATATTTTATCTTGCAGAAAAACTTCCGCCTGACCATTTTGGATGGATTGTCCGAGTGAGCGATAAAAATCTTCGGGAATATTATCAACATCCACAAAATACCAATGGCTAAGACCTGAAATACCACCTTTTGGGTAACGGACATATTTGTCCTTTAAACCAAGTAGTGTATACAAAATTAAATGTGTTGTATCTTGATGACCACCTATTATGGCAAAAGTGGGCATAATTCTTTCAGGATTAAGTTCGGAAGGGCAACATCCACCATAGTAAAATAAAGGTGTACTATTATGGGATTTTCTTCCACAAGAATCTGTTGTGTACCAGTTATTTGAATTTACTATCTCAGAACAACTGCTTATTTCAGGTTGAGTCTGTACATAAAAATTTTTACGGTAAACAAGATTATCTTCATCAAATAGAAGTTGAAATTTTTTACCCAATTGTGTACCATGAAAACGATCCCTATGGTAGTTGCCTAGAAATACAACATTTTGATATCGAAGCTCAACGGCTTTATGCCAACTTAATCGAGCTAAATTTTCATAACCACCATACGCAGAAGAAATATCATAAAAAGGAACCGATTTGTGAGATCGTCCATTATGATTATGTGTAACCAACGGTGAATTTTGCAAAGAAGGATCAGAAATTTGAAAGGGAATAGGCTTAATGTTGACACGTAATACAAGATCACTTGGTAATTCGTCTTCAATTTTGATCATCTTTAGCACAAATGTGATGTCCACCGCTGTATGATCAGGCCCTTTGGGGTCGTGTTTGTAATCTTCAGAAATGTAGCAGTATTTTTCTTTGGTTGTTTGATCTTCCAAAATAACTTCGGCCAGACCTTGTTTCAGGTGTTCAGAGAGCGGTAAAAGAGCTGATGAGGGTAATGAATCAGTGAAATATACAAACCAACCGTCTGGCTTTTTACCGCCTTCAAGGGTCATATTGTGTACTTCTTTTAGTCTTCCAGCCTGATGAAGCTTAAGATACGGCTTTTCACCTTCAGGTATTATATAAGATCCGCCTTCTTTGGCAGGAGATGTAACCTTAAACTGAGCAAAAAAATTTTGGATTTTATCTAGACTGTGATCTGGATGATAAAATCCCCCATAAGCTAGTAAAGGGATGCTATGTTTGGTAGAACGACCTTTGTGATCAACAGTTTCCCATTGATTATTTTTCCAAGTATAACTTTGAAATATGAGAGGTTTTGTTTGAATCGGAAATTCTATTTTATAAACAAGTTTATCTTGGGGAAGGCAAAGTTGAAAATTTTCAATAATTTGTTCTTTTTGACTGTTTTGATTTTCTAAAACACTAAAATCTTGAAAGTAAAGCTCAACGGCACGATGCCAATAATGTGAAAAATCACTATTATCTTTGGAATATGTGGTTTGAGTTTCTGGTGCATAAAAAGGGACAGCTTCACTTGTAATTATTTCGTCTCTATCAGAGATATCATAACGAGAAAATTGAATTTGAGTGTCGGTATTTTTTAAAAGGAAGAGGAACAAGTTTGGTCCGTAATGTCAATTTTTTAGGAAAATTGGGGGGCACCACACCATTGCGACAATAAACACTTTGCAGGTTTTGATATTGTTGATTGACCATACACGAAAGCTGTTCAAGGGAAGATCCTTTCATACAAGCCTGTTGAGTTTGTCTGAGGAATCTTGACATTCCTTCTAATAATTGTTGTTTGGTATTGCCTTCTTCTTGACGCAGAAGTTTTTGACGCGCTTTTTCAGCTTTTGCATTTTGATTAAATTTGTCTTCAAATTTTTCCTTTAATTTAAGAAAAACTTGATATGATTGATCGTCTTTTTCAGATGTTGATGCTTTAACATGGCTTGATATAGCGCAAATGTTTAAAGATAAAGACAACAAAATTAGAAAAATATTTTTCAAACAGGTCATAAATGGAAACCTTTAATTAAAAATGTAGGTAATAAAGACTATTAAAAATTATAATTAAAATCAATAACTTATCATAAAAATTTTTTCTGATTTTGTCTTAGTTTACAAATCTATCTCTGTTATCAAGATTGCAACATTTCAGAAATCCGCTATAGTCAAAGAAAATTAATTTCAGGATCATGATTGATCAAAAGGCAAGATATAATAAATAATTTATAATGATTTTTTCATCTCTAACACCCTTTAAAATAGTTTCATTTTTGCATGCCATGAGTCCTTGGTTGGGTCGTATTTTTATCGCTTTTTTGATATCAGGGCTTTATTTTGCCTTTATAAAATCACCCCAAGATTATCAACAAGGCGAGATGGTGCGATTGATGTATGTTCATGTGCCGGCATCATGGTTGTGTATCGCGGTTTATTTATTGATGGCCATTTCTGCCGCCGTAGGATTTGTCACCAAGCACCCTTTGTTTGATCTCACAATTAAAGCCGCAGCCCCCATTGGCGCAAGTTTCACTATGATCAGCCTTATCACAGGATCGCTTTGGGGTCTGCCCATGTGGGGGACATGGTGGGTGTGGGATGCGCGTTTGACATCGGTGTTGATCCTGTTCATTTTATATATTGGCTATATTGTGCTAGTAGATGCCTATAAAGGATCAGCCCAAGGCCTTAAGTTTGGCAGTGTTTTAATTCTAATGGGTGCCATAAATATTCCCATCATCAAATGGTCAGTTAATTGGTGGACAACATTGCATCAACCGGCCAGTTTTTTACGCCTGGGCGGCAGTGCCATCCATCCCAGCATGCTTTTGCCTCTCTTGCTGATGAGTGCCGCCTATGGCTTTTTCTTTCTGTGGATCTTGACGTGGCGTTTGGAAATTGAGATTTTAAAAAGAAAAGTTATGGCTTTCGAAGACCGACAACATGCATCTATATCCATGACTCAGGCTTAAAAATGACAGCTATTTTTATACAATCCCATAAATATCTTTTTTATATCCTGACCGCTTATGGGGTTGCCTTTGGGATCTTTAGTATTCTAGTTTTGGTGTCTTGGTATCAACTTAAAGGTGTCCGCAAGAGGCATGCACAACTTGTAAGCAAATGACGCCTCGACAAAAACAACGATTTAAATTTTTGGCTTTTGCAGGGACGTCCGTATCACTCGGGCTTGGATTACTGTTGTTTTGTCTTCAAGAAAACATGATGTATTTTTATACGCCTTCTGATCTTAAGGGCGAGGCCATAAAGGTAAGAAATATCTTTGCACAAAAAAAGATTCGTTTAGGGGGCTTGGTCAAAGAAGGAACCGTCCGGCAAGACGCAACTTCTCTTAATGTTCTTTTTGACATTTGGGATCAACAGCATAGTATACATGTATCTTATCGAGGTGTTCTGCCTGATTTGTTCAGGGAAGGGCAAGGCGTTGTGGTTGAAGGATTTTTTAAAAATAATCAATTTCAAGCGACTTTGGTTTTGGCAAAACATGATGAAAATTATAGACCCCCTGACGTTTCAAAAGATCTTTTAAATAAAGTGAATAAATCAATGATATCAGGCACTTTAAAAAAATGATTGAATGGGGTGAAAGTGCGCTCATTGCCCTGATCATCGTATCCTTAGGTCAACTTTTGATGCCTTTGTTGATGACCAAAATAAGTCAAGTTTTAGACTCTGATAACAAAAATAACCTTTTTTTAAAAATTTCTTGTTTTATACAATATTTTCAATTTTTTTTGATCAGCTTTTCTTTTCTGTCGTTAATTTATGCCTATGTTGTGACCGATCTGCGGGTTTTTAATGTGGTTATGAATACTCACCAAGAAGCCTCATTGCTGTACCGTATCACAGGAGTTTGGGGCAATCATGAAGGATCGATGATCTTATGGCTATGGATTTTGCTGTTTTATGGCACGGCCGTGGCTATCTTTTCACCGTGTCCTGCAAGACTTAAAATTTATACCTTAAGCATGCAAAGCTTTTTCACCTTTATCTTTGGTTTGTTTGTTTTTTTTACCTCAAATCCATTTTTAAAAGCCGCAGTGCCGTATCTGACGGGCCGAGATTTAAATCCAATTTTACAAGATCCTGCCTTGGCTTTTCATCCACCCACCTTGTATTTGGGTTTTGTGGGATTTTCTATCGTCCTTAGTTTCGCGCTGGCCTCTTTATTGCAAAAAGAAGTGAATGGTGGGTGGATAAAATGGGCGCGTCCCTGGGCGTTGATTGCTTGGAGCTTTTTAAGTGTTGGCATCGCGATGGGCAGTTGGTGGGCTTATTATGAATTGGGCTGGGGCGGATGGTGGTTTTGGGATCCGGTTGAAAATGCCTCATTAATGCCGTGGCTTGCAGGTGTGGCGCTGATTCATGCCTTTGCGTTGGTGCTTAAGAATCAGTCGGGTCTGAAGTGGGCTTATTGTTTATCTATTTTTACTTTTCTATTAAGTTTGCTGGGGACATTTTTGGTCAGGTCAGGGGCTTTGTCATCTGTTCATTCCTTTGCCAGCGATCCTCAGCGGGGTCTGTTTCTATTAGGGATATTGATCATGACCGCTGTGTTTTCTGTGATCATTTTGTTTAGGGGATTTAAAAAAATAGATCAACCGCCACAAAAACATTGGTCACAGCGGGCGGGGTTGATTATCATCAACAATTATTTTGTGATGGCACTTGTGTCAATTGTGATTTTGGGCACCCTGTATCCTTTAATATTGGAAAGTATCACCGGCACATTGATGACCGTAGGACCGCCTTATTACAGTTGGACCTTTGCACCGTTCGTCTTAATTTTACTGATTTTAATGGGATTGAGTTACACCACATCTTGGGGACCTGGCGTAAAGAAACCCATCAATCTCTGGGGGCCTTTGTCGTTAACTTTGAGTTTATTGGTTATTTTATGGTGGCAGCACGGTAAAGATGTCTTGAGTATTTTGATGATAGGGGGCGCCGCGTGGATGATATTGGCAACCCTTCAACATGTGATTCAAAAAAGATCTAACGCTTCTTTGTCATGGCCCATGATTTTGGCGCATGGGGGACTGGCCCTGTCAATTTTGGGTATGGGTTTAGACACCTTAGGCAAGCAAGAAAATTTAGTTGGGTTAAAGGCAGGCGATAGTATTGAGTTTCAAGGCTACAAAATAACTTTAAAATCCCTCACACAGCACGATTATCCCACCTATAAAGCCGAGCGCGCCAGTGTTCAATTGGAAAAAGGGTCGCATTTATCTCTTTTAACGCCTGAAAAACGATATTATGCCAGCCACGAAACTTTGACCACAGAAACTGCGCTTTATCATACTTGGCTGAGCAATTTATATTTTGCCCTGGGCGGCGCACTGCCTGGGGAAAGATGGACCCTTAGGATTTATTATCATCCCTGGGTCGAGCTGATTTGGTTGGGGGGATTGTTAATGGCATTGGGTGGATTTGTAGCGTCAGTTCCCAAAATTTGGCAAAGAAGACCCTGGAAAAATTCTTTGGTTGGATTGATTTTTATGTTCAGTATTTGTGAAGGACAGACTGTTGAAATTGGCGAACGTTTGATTGATCCCGTGTTGGAACAACGGGCGCGTGATATCTCTCTTAATCTTAAATGTCCGGTGTGTGCAGGGCAATCCATTGACGATTCCCATGCACCGATGGCCAAAGATTTACGTCGCCACGTGCGCGAAAATATCTTAGAGGGAAAAACTGATCAAGAAATTTATGCCCTCATGAAAGCACAATATGGCGAAAGTGTCTTATTTGAACCCACGGTCAATATTGAAAATTCTGTCTTGTGGATCATACCGTTGCTTGCGGCTTTTGGCGGGATTGCTTTTATCAGATCCTATTTTTTTAAAAATCGTTCCTAAAAACTAAAGATTTATTAAGGCATTTAACTTAAAAATGTTTAAATCAAAATTCTCTTTTTGTAATTAAAATTTAATTAACACTTTGAAGTTAAATGTTTTTCTTTTTTAAATATAATTTCCTAAAATAATATTCTGGTATCTTTTAATTTCTTAACTTATTAAATATAAATTAATTAGCCGCTGCAGAAGCAGTTTCTTTCATTCGTACAAGCTCTCCATAACTAGTATCAATATCATTTATAATAAGATTTTGTACTTGAGTTTCTGGTAAAATTCTAATAAAAGTTTCCATATTAGCTGGATTCATATTTTCATCTTTTATTTTAAAGTTCGTAATTTTAGTTTTTGGCAGTCCCTCAATAAAAATATCTATTCCAACTTCACTGATATTGTTATCTAATAAGACTAATGTGTCTATTTTAGAATTCTGTAAAATTTCAATGAGAGTGCGCACATTATATATACTTAAATTTTTGTTACTTAAAGAAAGCGCTTGAATATTTGTTTTTTGAATAGAAGGCAAATCTTCAAAAGAAATATCTATTACACCGAATATTATTCTAGACCATACATAACTGGGTATATCATGTATTTTATCTCTTATTTTTATATTTTTAAAATCAATCATAAAGTGATTACCACCTATAAATTTTGAACTGAAATTTCTTTCAAAATTTAAATGATATAATAAACCTTTTTTATCTATTTCAGAGATATCATGTTTTGTGACTAAAGTATAAAAGTAACGATTTACATGATGTAGTTTTGTGGTTTTGAAACTTATTTCAGGTATAATAAGTTGATCCCAAAGTTCTGATGGTATTTTTTTAATTCTAGCTTCTGAGACTTCAGATGATTCATAAACTTCTTGCGTATTAGAGGATGAAGATAAAGTAGATTTATCTTCTAATAATTCATTTTTAATTAAATTATTACTTGAGTAAGCAAAAAATGAGCAATTCAAATATAATAAAGTTGAAAAAAATAAAGACTTTTTCATTAATTATACCTTTTTAATTAAATATTTTAACTACAGTTAACCCGAGTTATGCTTAAGGTTGTAGAGAAGGTTTATCGTGTCTAAGTTGATAATTGATCATCCCAGCAATAAGATGAGCAAAAGCGTTAATGGGA
>JBPBPI010000229.1:0-2990 GCA_050954885.1 Janthinobacterium lividum
TGCTCATCTTATTGCTGGGATGATCAATTATCAACTTAGACACGATAAACCTTCTCTACAACCTTAAGCATAACTCGGGTTAGGATATAATAAATTTTATTAAAATTGCAAACATTTATTAAAAATTTTCTTAATTAAATCTAAAGCAATTTTAATGTTCAAATATATCAATACTATATCAAAATTTTATTCTATATTTTTGAAGTGGCCGCTTTTTGAAGACGATCGTTGATGGCAAGACCGATACCACGAGATGGAATTGGCATCACGGCAATACCTCGAAAATTTGACTGATCTAGCTGACGCATCATTGAAAAAAGATGTGCAGCGGCTTCTTTTAAATCTTGGCTTTCACTTAAATTGAGTGTTTTTTGCGCGCCTTCAAGAAGTGCTGAACCAAAGGCGAGTAATGCTTCTTCAGGAAAGACATGTTGAGCATTTAAACGTAAGGGAAGTTGTGGGGCATAATGACGTTGCATCTGACCAGGCGACTTTAAGGAGCCTTTGTTTAAAATATTCTTAAAATCTAAAACTTGACGATTAAGACAATCACTTAAATCTTCCCTTGTAATTAAACCAGGTCGCAGAATAGTTGGTGTTTCAAGATCTGTTAAATCCAAGATGGTTGATTCTAATCCTTGGGAACATCTGCCCCCATCCAAAATAAATAAAGGTCTGTTTATGCCAAATCCTTGCTGGACATCTTGAGCCGAGGTGGGACTTATCGATTCAGAAGGATTGGCACTGGGCGCCGCCAAAGGTCTGCCAAAACTTTTGATAACCTCAAGTGTGGTCTTATGCTGGGGGATACGAACACCAATGGTATCTAGGCCTGCTGTTGCCAAAAGCGATAAATTTGAGTCTAGTTTTTTATTTAAAACCAAAGTCAAAGGCCCGGGCCAAAATTTCTTGGCTAGTTGATCAGCTATGTCATGCCAATGGACGTGTTTTTTAATAGATTCAGCATCGGCAAAATGAAGAATTAAAGGGTTGAAAATAGGACGATTTTTAAATTCGTAAATTTTTGCAATGGCAAGATCATTGGTGCCATCTGCTGCCAACCCATAAACAGTTTCTGTGGGCAAAGCTACAATATTACCTTGAGATAAATAGGTAACGGCCTTATCTATATTAATAGAAGTTGGCTCAGCAATTTCAGACTTAGACGGATAAAAACAATCAATAAACAAAATATATTTCTTTTTAAAATGAATACAAAAATTAAATATAACAAATAAAGAAAAATTCTAAACTTTTATATAATAATTTTTAATAAAAAGCCATTTTAGCATTAACAATAATTTTATTGACTAAAAGGAATATTTATCATACAAATTTTTTAATTTGCAATATAAATAAGGATTTTCCAAATTGATTAAACAAAAAATATGCGCTTTAACTCTTTTAATATGTTCTTTTTTCAATCAATATTTATTTTGTACAGATATAAAAGATATTGATAATATTAAGGTAGCGAGTTCAGTTTCTTTAAAGCTTCATCATCTTCCTTTTTTAGGAAATTCAGTTGAAGAAATTTTTGATGAAATTTATGACTATCAAAAACAATACATTAACATTAATAAAATAATCTTAAACAATCTTGAAGAAGTCTATGATTCTATTGAAAAAGAAAAAATAGGTTATGAATTATATATTCATAACTATTTTCCTGGAATGTACACAGGAGATAATAAATCAGAAGTTTTAGCCTTAACAAGTCTTTGTTTAAAACATTATAATGAAATAATTGATTATTCCAATCAAATCTGCCAAATACTACAAAAAAACTCCAAAAATTCTTTTAAAAATGAAATTTCTTTATATTCACTAAAAAATCTTCTTTTATTTTCAAAAGGATTGTCGGAAAAAAACATCAACGTATTTCATAACTTAAATATTATTTTACAACAAGATGATGTAGATAAAAAAATGAATATGTTAGTGTTGTTAGGAATAGCACATTTGGATAATTCAAACATATGTCTTCATACCTTAAAGGCCCTTGATGACTGTTTAGAACATAATGAGAAAAAAACTAAAATAACAAATCAACAAAAAAAATTTAAATTTGGATCTAAAAATAAAAACAAAAGTACATTCAAACAAAAAAATATGAATAAGGGCAAAAAGAAAAAATTACCTCAAAAGAAAAATTATAAAAAAAATAAACATTCTCATAACAATAAATTTTCTCAAAAGCAAACAGATATTGATACGAATACATCTGTAATTATTGAGGATTTGGAAGAAAATGATGATTCTATTGTTGAAACATCCGTAACACCGGCACAAGAATCAAGTATTATTCCAATGGTTGACTCTGTATTGCCTCTTGAGAATTTACCAATGGCTCTGCCATCAATTGTACCTTCAATCGAAATAGAAGAAAAAAGTCAGGAAAAGATCATCCAAACAGAAGAAATTGATCTTTATGATCTTGAGACAGATCTTGCCCAATATAAAAATAAAGAAAAGTCACTCTCTCAAATTTCATTAGATTCCATCATATCCTTATCATTTTATGATACAAAATATGTTTCGCAAAAACACAAAGCGTTTTTTAAAAATATTTTTGATCGTGAATCGAAGATAGATTGGAATGGACTTAAAAGCATGATTCAAAATGGTTTTAACGGAAAAATATATGGTACAAAAGGCGGATCAAAACGTCAATTTGCTATTTTCTTTAAAATTAATTCTGAAAATTTTATTGAATTTATCACCGCTGAAGAATTCGATAAATTTAGGTCAAGACCTATTGAAGGTTTTAAAGTTGAAAGACATGTCATTCATACAGAAGCCCCGCATTCACGGGGTATGAATCAAAAAGGGAAAACACGCCATTTATACCCAGCTCTCAAAGATTTATTAAGATCTTCTTTCGAAAAGCATCATCTATAGCTGATTGACGTAATGATTTGTCTTTGATATTTTGAGTGAATGAGTTACGGATATAGCATAGATTTAAGGGAACGTGTTCTGTTTTATAT